>CATONV010000053.1 GCA_951801655.1 uncultured Oscillospiraceae bacterium
GCTGTAGGCGGTCTCGAGAATATACAATTCCGACGCAAAGAAAAACAGTCCGGGAAACAGAAGAAGCCCAATATAGGGCACCTCCTCTGTCCAGGCCAGGAACTTCAGTACAGCATAATAGCAGCCGGCGCACAGGGCAAAGAAAAGAACCTGCGCCGCCAAAAGTAGCGGATAGAGCAGCGGGCTTCCGATAAAGCAGGGAAAGAGAGCCGCCTCCACAGAGTTGATCATGCCAAAGGAGAACTGAGAGACGTAGCAGGCCAGCACGGCGGCCAGCCAGGACACGGACGGTTGATTCCCCATCCAAAAACGGCTGACAGCATACAGTTCCAACACACATGCGGCAATGGAAAGTGTCCCGCTGAGGGAAAGCCTGACTGAGACAAGCTGGAGAGACGTTAAAAGGAGGATGTAGACGGCAAAGTGCAGCAGTTTCAGCGTTTTCCCAGTGAGGCGGCTGACGAAGAGAATATGCATTACACCTTGCCCCAGAAGGCATATCCCGTCCAGAAACAGCGCGAAATAGTCCATGTCAGATTCCCCTCTCTTTCATGTAGCGCAAAAGGGCCTGGGTCAGCTCCCGTTCCCGCAGTCGGGAGGAGGGGATACGTTCCCCCTGGGACAGCAGAACCTGCCCGTCCTGGCACCCGCGCACATAGTCCAAATTGACCAGATAGCTCCGGTGGCACTTGAAAAAGCGCCCGTTCACCCGCCTCTCCAAGCCCTCCAGCGTGTCATAGTAGTCGCTCACTGTCCCGTCATTTTTGTGGAGATAGACTTTCCGGCCCAGCACCTCGCAGTACACAATATCCGAAAGGAGAACAACCTCGCAGCCGCTTCCCCGCCGGATCACGATGTTCTCCGCCGTCCTCTGTTCCAGGGAGAGGAGAACCCGATCCATGGTCTGACGGAAGCGGGCGCTGTCCAGAGGCTTGAGCAGATAGTCAAACGCCTCCACCTGGAAGGAGTCAAACACGCACTCCTTCAGCACCGTCACAAAGATCAGCAGGCTATGATCTCCGCGCTGGCGGAGCAGCTTGGCCGTCTCCATCCCGTCCGGCTGTTCCATCTGGATGTCCAGGAAGATCACGTCAAAGCTGCCAACCCTCTCCAACAGGGCGCAGCCATGGGAAAAGATGCTGAGGGAGTAGGCGGTCATTGATTTGTCTCTCATATAGTCCGCAAGATGGTCGGCAAGCTCCCGGGCCATCAACGGCTCATCGTCGCAGATCGCAAAGGTTATCATGTTCACCACCACATTTTGCGCGGTCCTTATTGTGTTCTCCCCGCCTCCGGCGGGGGAAAACAATAAATTAGTAATTTCTTAATATATCAGATTAGCAAAAGCGGGACAGGGATGCAACCCCGATGTCATGAAATGTCGCAGAAATGTCATGAGATGTTTTCGGTCAGTACCCATACCGCCTCCGGTATTTCAGCAGCAGCGCCGCCGCCAGAACCGTCCCCAGTGGCTCGGCTATCGCTACACCCGAATTAAGAAAAAAACGGACTTCTCCTATTACATGGAGAAGCCCGCCGGGCGCTATTTATGTCTCTGGGGCGATGGCGCTGTAAATCAAGTAAAACTGACCGATTTCCGCTGAAATATCTCGCAAAATCATCGCGCCAAATCGAGATACAGCTCCTTATACTGTTTTGCGGAATTTTGCCAGGACAGGATTTTATCCATATCGCGCTGAACCAACTCATCCCAGCACCAGCGGCTGTTAAAATAAAGTTCCTTGGCCCGATTGATGGCGTCCAGCAGCAAGCCGGCCTCATAGCGATCAAAGGTAAAGCCGTTGCCCGTATTAGAGAACATGTTATAGGGGGTCACCGTATCTTTCAGGCCGCCGGTCTCGCGAACAATTGGCACAGTGCCGTAATGCATGGCAATGAGCTGGGTCAGGCCGCAAGGCTCGAACAGGGACGGAACCAGCAGGGCGTCTGCGCCGGCATAGATCCTATGGGCCCTTGTTTCATCGTACATAATATTGGAACAGACGCTTCCCCTGTAGGCGCTTTCGTAATAGCGGAAAGAATCCTCATACATCTGATCCCCGGTGCCGAGAACAACAATCTGCGTATTTCCGTCCATAATATCGGGAATGATTGCGTTAACCAGATCCAGCCCCTTTTGATTTGTCAGCCGGGAAATCAGACCAATCACAAATTTCTGGTCGTCCTGGGCCAGGCCGAGTTCCTCCTGCAACTTCCGCTTATTTTCCTTCTTTTTGTCCAGCACAGTGGCGATATCATAATTTTCATACAATCTGGTATCGGTATTTGGATTCCAGATATCGTAGTCGATACCGTTTACAATACCGCGCAATTTGGCGGAATGGTAGCGCAAATGGCCGTCCAGACTTTCACCATAGAATGCTGTCTGGATTTCTCCGGCGTAGGTTTGACTTACCGTGGTAATGACGTTTGCATAGGCCAATCCACCCTTGAGCATATTCGCGTCGTTGTACCCGGTCTTTAAGGCGCCCAGGTCGAAAACGTAATCCGGCAGCCCGGACCAATAGCGGACGGTGGGAATATTGTAAACCCCCTGGAACCGAAGGTTGTGGATCGTCAGGATGGTCTTGGCAGAGCTCAGCGCCGTATGCTCAAACTGTGTCCTCAGATAAACAGGAACCAGGGCGGCCTGCCAGTCGTGGCAGTGGATGATGTCGGGAATCCAGTCCATGTAGTTCAGAGCTGCCAGGGCAGCTTTGGCAAAATAACAGTATTTGGGAATGTCCTGTACAAGATCGGTATAGGGATTTCCCCAGGCGAAGAACTCCTCATTGTCGATGAAATCGTACACGACGCCATCCCAAACATACTCCATGATGCCCACGTAGTAGCGGCGGCCGTCTGCGCAGAGGTCCATGTCAAATGCGCCGCGGTAGACCATTTTCTCCTGATATTCCCAGTGAATGCACTTGTACCGGGGCAGAATCACCCTGACGTCGCAGTTCTGCTTTACCAGGGCCTTGGGCAGCGCGTACATGACATCGCCCAGCCCGCCGGTTTTGACGAACGGGTAGCACTCCGAGCCGATAAAGGCGACACTCTTCCTGGGGGTTGCGGCAATCTCTTCAGGTGCGGCAAATTCTGCCGAGGACTGCGGTACGTCTTCTTCGGCGGCAGGTTCAACAGGGGCCGCATGTTCCGCCTCTGGCTGAGAAGGTTCTGTGATTTCGGGGGCCTCAGCATCTCTTGTCAAAGGCCCGCCAGAGGCAGGTTCCTGGATGACGGCCTCCGCAGACGCGGTTGGCACAGCTTCCTCCGGTACGGTCACTGCACTCTCCGGCGCTGGGATTTCTTTTTCGGGCAGGTCTTCCTTCATGACTGCCGCCACTTGGACCTCTGCCCCCTTGCTGTTTTCCGCAGCGGCCTTCGACGCGGTTTTGCTGGTTTTTTTCGTGATTTTCTTTGCCATTTAGTACCACCTCTTGTAATGAAATGTCGTATTTTGTTCCCGGTTCTGCGTTGGACGCATTGCTTCGCTGTCTAATATGATACACCCTGAGCCGCACTAAAACAACAGGAATTTCAGACGGGCCGCCCGCCGGCAGTAATACCCAGCTTGGTTCTGGTCTCTACCAGACGATCCACCTGCTCCCGGGACAGCTCGTTGGCTTGGCCGATGATGCTGCCGGTATACATGGTGAGCAGGGCGTAATATTCCAGGGATTCCATACGCATATAGGCCTGCATGGGGCTTGTCCCCCAGGTCAGGGCGCCATGGTTGGCCAGCAGAACGCCGTTGTGGGTACAACAATAGGGCGCAATGGAATCGGGTACCTCCTGCGTACCCGGCGCGGCATAGGGGGCAACTGGTACCACGCCCAGCTGTACAATCGCTTCCGGGAGGATAGGGCGGTCCAGCGCGATACCCGCGATGGCAAAGGCGGTAGCTGCCGGTGGGTGGGCATGGACACAGGCGGTCAGATCGGGGTTCTCCAGATAGACCCGAAGGTGCATTTTCAGCTCGCTGGAGGGCTTTTGGGTCCCCTGAAGGATATGGCCGTCCAGGTCCACTTTCATAAGCATCTCTTTTGTCATATACCCCTTGCTTACCCCGGCAGGCGTGGTCCAAAGGGTGGTGGGAGATACCAAACAGGTGATATTTCCATCGTTGGCGGCCACATAATTTTTGGCATACATTCTCCGCCCAATCTCAAGGATCTGTTCGACTGCGTCCTGGTCAGAGAGATACCGGGCTTGTTTGCTGCGGTGCATATTCTTCTCCTCCTTACGGGCTATGACGTTCGGTCAGACTCACCGGCCAAAGCCCAGCTTCTCAAACGCCTGATCGAAGGGAGCCTTGCACAGACCTTTTTCCGTGATGATGCCGGTGATGAGAGAGTGTTCGGTGACGTCAAAGGCGGGATTGCACACCTGAATACCTTCAGGCGCCATACGTTGGGCGTACCACATCTCCGTGACCTCCTCCGGGGCGCGTTCCTCAATGGGAATCTGATCGCCTGTTTCCAAAGACATGTCGATGGTAGAGCCGGGGGCGCAGACATAGAACGGGATCCCATAGTGCTTTGCCAGAATCGCCACTCCCGAAGTGCCGATTTTATTGGCGGTGTCTCCGTTGCGGGCCACGCGGTCACAGCCCACAAAGATGATGTTGATCAACCCCCGCCTCATGGTGATGGAGGCCATATTATCACAGATCAGAGTGGTGTCGATACCGGCGCCGTGCAGCTCAAAGGCGGTAAGCCGGGCGCCCTGCAGCAGGGGGCGGGTCTCGTCGCAATATACCTGCAGGTCTGTCCAACCTCTCTCTCGGGCGACATAGATAGGAGCGGTGGCGGTGCCGTATTTGGCGGTTGCCAGAGTCCCGGCGTTGCAGTGGGTGAGAATACCGTCGCCGTGTCTGAGCAGTCCAAATCCGATTTCTCCAATCCTGCGGCTGATTGACACATCTTCATCCCGAATCGCCTGGGCTTCGGCGAAGAGAATTTCCTTGATTTTTGAGACCGGCTTGTTCAGATGGGCGCGCATGGTATTCTCCATCCGGTCTAAGGCCCAGAACAGGTTGACCGCTGTTGGGCGGGAGGAGGCCAGATATGCCTTATGCTTTAAGAACTCCTCGCGAAATTGAATCGGATCGTCGGTATCAATTTGGGAGGCGGTGAGGGCAATGGCATAGCCGGCGCACACGCCAATGGCAGGAGCGCCGCGGACTCTGAGAGATTTAATCGCTTCCCGGATGTCCTCAATTCTGCGCACTTGAATCACTTTGACGGTATTGGGCAGCAAGGTCTGATCTAAAATTTCCAAATAGGTTTTATCAGCGGATATGCGGACAGTGTCCAGCTGCAACGCGTCCATATACCATGCCTCCTCGCTCTTGTTGTTTCGGACAATATTTCTCTGTTTATGATGCAATCCTTCTCACTAGGATGATAACAGATGATGCTGGTTTCAATATGGGAAAATCTCCTTAAAACTGCAAAGCTTTTATTCCGGGCGCCCTGGCCCGGCCAAACTTGTTTGGCGTTATGGAGATTGATCTTTCTTGGCCGCCCGCCCCAGGGGGCCCTTTCCGCATGGGTCCTGTCTCTGCAAGGGAGGGCTGCGTCAAAAAACTTCTTCTGCTTTCCAATATGTATTGTACGGCTACAAATTCTGTGCCGCAATATTTTACAAAGGGACTTGACAAATTGCAGTACAGGTGATATGATTGTAAACACCTTTGACCGGAGGGAAATTTGGAGAGATGTCCGAGTGGTTTAAGGAGCTGGTCTTGAAAACCAGTGACTCGAAAGAGCCGTGGGTTCGAATCCCACTCTCTCCGCCACATCGGAGCGAGTTGTATCCCGCTTGCTCTGTCTCTCCTTAATTTCAGAATTGTTTTTCTCGTAGCCATGCAGAAGTACCCAAGTGGCTATAAGGGGCTCCCCTGCTAAGGGAGTAGGCGGGTAAAACCGTGCGGGGGTTCGAATCCCCCCTTCTGCGCCACGTCGGAGCAAAGTCCGCTTTGCTCCGGCATTTTTTTGTAAAAAATGCCATCCGCTCCGCTCCCTTGCTCCTCCTTTCCAAACCGCAACCGCACTTGATACTCGTCCTATTCCATTCGATCATGGCACAATCAATTGGCGGCGCCGACATTTCTGTCGACGCCGCTTTCACACATATGCGATTTTCTTGGGGGCGGCTGAAGCACATATTGCTTGTGCGGAAGGCTTTACTTTTTCTGCACGTACTTCAGGCAGTCCAGCATGACGGCTACCAAGATAATGATACCGGAGAAGACGAATTGCAGGTTGGTATCAATACCCAAAGTAGTCAGGGAGTAGGTCAGGGCGGTAAAGATGAACACGCCCGTCACTACGCCGGAGATCTTGCCGATACCGCCGGTGAAAGAGACGCCGCCCACCACGCAGGCCGCGATGGCATCCATCTCCCAGCCCTGACCGTAACTGGCGGAGCCGGAGCCGGACATACGGATACACTCCAGCCAGGAGCCGAAGCCGTACAGGATACCGGCCAGGATGAACGCGCCCATGGTGACTTTAAATACGGAGATGCCGGAGACCGATGCGGCCTCGGGGTTGCCGCCCACGGCGTACAGGTTCTTGCCGAAGGTGGTCTTGTTCCAGATAAACCACACGACAATTACCGCCGCGATGGCCCACAGGATGATGGTGGGGAATTTGGTGCTGCCGTCAGGTCCCAGCTTGGGTATAATCATGTCCTGAATGCCGGACTCGATGCCGCCGAAGGACACACCCTTGGTGGCGTAAGTAGCCAGGCCAAAAATCATCAGCATGGTGGACATGGTGGAGATAAAGGGATGCATCTTGAACTTGGCGGTGAAGAAGCCGGCGATGGCGGTGAAGATGGTGCACAGCACGATACATACCAACAGGGCCAGGAACACCCGCACGATCACCGGCAGGCCGGTGAAGTCAAAGATGTGCCCGAAGACGCCGCCGGTGTTGATGCCCTTGTGCATTACGATGGTGCCGGCGGTAATGCCCATACCCATCATACGCCCGATGGACAGGTCGGTGCCGGCCAGCAGGATCAGGCCGGCCACGCCCAACGCCAGGAACATCCGGGGGGAAGCCTGCTGGAGGATGTTCAGGATATTGTTTACCGTAAGCAGCTGAACATTGGGACCCTTGATCGCGGGCGTAATGAAGCACAGCGCAATAAAGATTACCGCGATAGCCAAATACAGACCGTTGCGCAGCAGGAAATCCCGGCCGTTGAAGGTGTATTTGTAGTTCTCCCACCGCTGCTGCACAGACTCGGCGAAGGTGAACTTGGACATACGCAGCAGGTCGATCAGGTGGTACTGGTGGTCGAACGCGGCGTGCCGACGGTCTTTCACGTCCTGGAGGTCCTTGGCCAGTTGGTTTTTGGCGTCAAACAGGCGGTTTTTGTGGACATACTTTTCGTCCTTGATTTCCTGAGAGTCGCTGAGTTTGGCCACCGTCTCCTGGTGGGTCTTTTCCAGCTCCGCCACCGTCGCCCGATATTTTTCCTGGGCCCGCACCTTTTCCAGGGCGCAGCTGGCTACGACGGCCTGATAGTAGCCGTTATAATTGGCCTTGAGGTGGCTCTCAGCGTCGGCAATCAGCCTGGCGATCTCCTCTTTGTGCTGGGCCTCCACTTTTTTGGCCTGGTCCAGCTCTTTCAAAAGCTTGGCCCGCCTGGACTCTTTCTCCTGGGGGGTATAGATGCGGTCGCGCTTTAAGCTGTCAAGGGCGCTTTGAATGTCGATGACCTGGTCAGTACCGTCCTTGCGCAGGGCATTGATCTGCTCCTGAATGGAGCCGACATACTCATCGATGGGCCGACGGAGCTCAAGCTCCTGATCGGCGGTCAAAATTTTTGTGTTTTCTGTTGCCATATGCAATGTCCCCCATTATAGGTATTTTGCACTGAGTCTTAAGAGCTCTTCCTGATTGGTCTCCCTGGTGTTGACAATTCCGGAGAGGTAGCCGTTGGACATGACGCCGATCCGGTTGGTAATGCCAAGAATCTCAGGCATTTCAGAGGAGACGACGATAATTGTCTTACCCTGCTTGGCCATACTGATGATCAGCTCATAGATCTCATACTTCGCGCCCACGTCGATGCCGCGGGTAGGCTCATCCATCATAAAGACCTGTGGTCCCCTCTCCAGCCATTTCCCGAAGATGACCTTCTGCTGGTTGCCGCCGGAAAGACTGGTGATCATATCGTCTGGGCCCATGCACTTGGTGCGCATGGTTTTAATCTCCTTGGCGGTAGCCTTGACCATCTTGGCGTCGGATAGCGCAATGCCGGATTTATATTGCTCCAGGTTGGAGATGGTGGTATTAAAGGTCAAGTCGCATTTCAAAAACAGGCCGTTTGCCTTGCGCTCCTCGGTAATCATGGCAAAGCCGTGTTCAATAGCCTCTTTGGCGCTGTTGAAGTTCATCAGCCGATTTTTGAAATAGACGCGGCCTGCCGCCCGGGTGCGTACGCCGAAGATGGTCTCCAGCAGCTCGGTGCGTCCGGCGCCCACCAGGCCGTACAGGCCAAAGATTTCTCCCTCTCGTACGTCGAAAGAGACATCCTGAAGCCGAGGCGCGTACTTGGTAGACAAATTCCGAATGGACAAAATGGGCTCGCCGGGCGTGTTGTCTACAGTTGGGAAGCGGCTCTCCAGCGACCGCCCTACCATGGCGGCGATCAGCTCGTTCATGTTGGTGTCCTGGGCCCGCTTGGTCATAACCAGGTTTCCGTCCCGCAGGACGGAGATCTCGTCGCAGATCTCAAAGATTTCGTCCATCTTGTGGGAGATATAAACCAGCGCGATCCCCTGCTCTTTCAGCATCCGCATCATCTCAAAGAGCTTTTTGACCTCCTGAACCGTCAGGGAGGAGGTGGGCTCGTCCAGCACGATCACCTTGGAGTTATAGGAGATGGCCTTGGCAATCTCACACATCTGCCGCTGAGAAACGGACATATTCCGCATGGGCTGAGTCAGGTTTACTGTCATACCCAGCTTGCGGAACAGCTCGGCTGCCTTCTTTTTCATGCCGCCCTCATCCACCATTCCCATAGAATTGGTCGGGTAGCGGCCCAGAAACAGGTTGTCAATGACGTTTCTCTCCAGGCACTGGTTCAGCTCCTGATGGACCATTGCGATTCCATTTTCCAGGGCGTCTTTGGGGCCGGAAAAGCTGATTTCTTTTCCGTTCAAATAAATTTTCCCCTCGTCCTTCTGGTAAGTGCCAAACAGACACTTCATCATGGTGGACTTACCGGCTCCGTTTTCGCCCATAAGTCCCATGACCGTTCCGCGTTTCACATCCAGATTGATGTGATCAAGCACCCGGTTTCGGCCGAACGACTTGCTCATACCGCGGATTGACAGGACGACATCGTCTTTCACATCAGACATATTCGTTACTCCTGTTATGCAGATTAGCAGTTTCAGCAAAAGTTCTGAATCCTGCCGGACCTTCTAAATACCGATCAGGGAGAGAGTCTTCTTCCGCGCGGGGCATTGCTGCTGCCGAACGGAGAATTCCCTCTCCCTAATCGCAAGTCATTTACTTATCAGTGAAGAAGGTAGGTTCCTCAAGTCCCGAATTACTGGTTCAGCAGGGCAGTGTAAGAGGCGGAGTTGTCAGTCTTCACCATGTTGATAGCGAACGCGTCGTACTGGCTGGGGTTGCCCAGACGGTTGGTGATGTTGGCCTCGGTCTGGCCGTCGCCGCCGATGTACTCCACATTCAGGTTCAGGATGTCGTCATAGTTCTGCAGCAGGGGCTGATAGGTGGCGCTGAGGAAGTTGTCAGCCGCGTTGTAGATGTTCAGCCACACGCTCTTGGTGGGGTGGGTGTCCTGGCTGAGCTGGTTGGAGACAGGGGCGTAGGGCACGGTGGCGTCCAGGAAGTCGGTGTAGTTATCGGCGGTGACGGCCACGTTCAGGGCGTAGTAGGAACGCTCGGAGTCCACATACTTGTACACGTCGTCGCTGAGTACGTTGCCTGCGTCGTCGGCGGTGCCGATGCCGGTGTCGATGTCCACGCCGTCCAGGGCGTTGCGCAGCACGCGCAGGGTCAGGTAGGCCTGCACGTCGGCGTGCTGGCTGATGGTGCCGCCGTAACCTTCCGCGATAGCGGCCACGGCGTCGGAGTTGGCGTCATAGCCGAAGGTGGGAACATTGTTCTCCTTGGACCAGGCGTTGAACATAGCCATGCCCATGCCGTCGTTGTTGGAGGCCACGACATCGATCTGGTCGCCGAAGGTGGACACCCAGGTGCCGATGGTGTTGCCGGCGGTGGCGGCGTCCCAGGTGGCGCCGGCGGAGTTCTTCATCTCCTGAGAGGCCAGCTCACGCACGGTATACTCCTTGCCGCCGATGGTCAGCTTGCCGTCCTTGACTGCGGTGGCCTTGCCGTCAGCATTGGTGCCCACGGCGTCGCTCTTGATGGCGCCGCCCTCTTCCACAGCGGTGTCCAGAGCCTTGCGGACGCCACGGGTACGGGCGATGGAGTCGTTGTGGCCGATGTCGCCGATGGCCAGCACGTAGCCGATGACGCCGTCGCCGTTGCGGTCGATGGTGTCGATGTTGGCGGTGATGTAGTCCAGGATCATCTGGCCCTGGAGCTCAGCGCCCTGGTTGGCGTCGAAGCCCACATAGTAGGTGTCCTTGTTGAAGCTCATGGCGTCCATGTCCAGCTCGCCGGTGGAGCTGTTGGAGGGCTGGCGGTTGAACCAAACCAGGGGCTTATCCTTGTTGGCCACCGTGCTGGGGGTGCTGGAGGGCTGATTCGCGGAGGCTCCGGGGTTGGAGCCGGCAGCGGGCTGGCTGGTACCGCCGCCGCCGCCGCAGGCGGTCAGGCCAAGTACCATTGCAAGGGCGAGAGCAAGGGCAAGAGTCTTCTTCATAACAATTCTCCTTTTTTTAGTGATTAAAATAGAATGTCTTCATCCTGCAAAACGCAGTCCTTGTTTCCCGCCTTCGGCGGGAAACAAAAGGATGTACATCCTTTTTGAAAAGCATTCCATTCTATCTATGTTAAAGGTTACAGGAAAACAGGAGAAAAAGCAAGGGAAAAAATCACCGCAAAACGTAAAAATTTTTACTCAAATAATAAAATGTGCTAAAAGATACACCTAAAATTTAGTTATTTTGTCTTTAACGGACTTCGAAATCGCAGTAACCTGCTGGTCGCGCCCTATATGAGACGCGACAGTCATTTTTGAAGATCGCGGTCGTCCTGGTATGGGTCAAAGGCGAAAAGAGCCTTCTGACCGTCCATGGTAAAGAGATTTTGCCGGTCCACGATCTGGGTGGAGGTGTCCACAACGGGCTGGAGCGTCCCGCCCTGCCCGGACAGAAGCCTGTACGCACTCTCTACCCCCAGATACCCCATGGCATAGGGATTTTGGACGACGAGGGCGTCCACCCAGCCCTCCTGAAGGCCGTCAATGGTCACCACATTGGAGTCGAAGCCCACAAAAAAGAGATCGTCCGACCGGTTCAGTACCCGAACCGCCTGCGCCGAACCCACACTGGTGGGTTCGTTGAAGGCCATCAGAACATTGATCTCCGGGTGGGCCAGCAGCAGGGCGATGGTATCGGTCTGGGCGCGGGGGGCGTCCACCAGGGTGGTAATTACATCTGCGATTTGGGCGCGGCCGCTCTCCGCCAGGGCGTCCGCCGCCCCCTGGACCCTCTCCTGGCCGTTGGCGGTGCCCTCATTGTAGTTAACGATCCCCACACACAGCGGGCCCTCCACCCTCTCCAGGGCCGCCCGGGCCGCCATTTGGCCGGCGGCGTAGTTGTCCGTTCCGATATAGGTGCGCACCTGGTCTGAGCCCACACCGCTGTCGATGGACACGATCTGTACACCCGCAGCTGCAGCGGCGTCAATGGCAGCGGCGTTTTTCTCGTAGTCGATGGCGGAAAAGACGATCGCGTCCGCCCCGGCCTCCACCGCCTCGCCGATCATCCGGTTTTGAGTCTCGTAGTCCTCCTCCGTACTCGGGCCGGTGATGGTCAGATCCAGGTTGTACTCCGTGGCGGCCGCCTGGGCCCCGGCAAAGGCGGACAGCCAGAATTCCGTCTCGGTGGACTTGGTAATCAGGGCCACAGAATACCGGGCGGGAAGGGCGCTGTTCGTCCCGCAGCCACACAGGCAGGTCAGCAGCAGTGCCGCGCACAGGGCCATACACTTACTTCGCCTCATAGTCTCCCGCCTCCTTTACCTTGGGCATACGCAGCTCTACGCGGGTCCCCACGTCCAGTTCGCTGGTAATCCGCAGGCCGTACTGTTTTCCAAAATAGATCCGGAGCCGGTCGTTCACGTTCTTGATGCCGATGCCAGTGCGGTCCTGGGAGTCCTCGTCCAAAATGGCGCGGACCTGCTCGGTACTCATGCCCACGCCGTTGTCCTCGACCCGGAATAGAATATCATCGCCGTCCTGACTTACCACTACATGGATGCGCCCCTCCTCCACCATCAGGTCCAGCCCGTGAAGAATGGCGTTTTCAATGATGGGCTGAAGGGTGATCTTATTGCAGTAGTAGTCCAGGCACTCCGGGTCCACGTCGAAGCTGTAGGTAAACTGATTTTTATAGCGGTACTTCTGAATCTCCAGATAATTTTCCGCATGCTCGATCTCCCGGGCGATGGGAATGAGCTCGTGTCCCTTGCTGATACTGATGCGGAACAGCCGGGCCAGGGCATGTACCATCCGGACCGCGTCGGCGCTGCGGCCCTGCTCGCACATCCAGGCGATGGAGTCCAGGGTATTGTACAGAAAGTGGGGATTTATCTGGGCCTGGAGGGCTTTCAGCTCCGTCTTGCGCAGGTTGATCTCCTCCTGACGCACGGTAGACATGAGCCGCTGGATGCGCAGCACCATGTGTCCGAAAGAGTTGGACAGCTCCCGCACCTCCCGGGTGCCCTCCACCGGGCGGTAGGTAAAGTGGTCGGCGTCGTCCTCAAATCTCTCCATGGCGGAGGCCAGGCCCCGCAGCGGGCGGCTCAGCAGCCGGGAGAGAAGCCAGCTGCTGAGAAGGGCGGCCGCCAGCACCAGGATTGCCAGCCAGAGAGACAGCCGGATCATCTCCTGTACGCTGCGGTCTACCAGCTCATTCACATAGCTGACGCCCACTACCCGCCAATTGCTGTTTTCCACGCTGGTCAGGGAGTAGATGATGGTGTCGTCCACGTAGGAGCCGTCCTCCAGGACGGCCAGGGAGGCGGTGTCCTCCGATTTCAGCCCGGAGTACAGCAGCTGCTGCTGGGGGTGATAGACAATGTTTCCCGTCCGATCCATCAGGAAGCAGTACCCCCGCTGGCCGATGCTGACGTTGTTAATATAGCCCGAGATGTTGGAAAAGCTGAGGTCCAGCGACACCCAGGCCGCTGCGCTGTCCCCGCCGGACGGCGCCTCCAGAGGCTCGGTCATGGTGACCACCCACGGATACCAGCTCTCAAAGATGGTAACCACATGGGGGGCGGTCATATGGGGGGAGGAAGAGGCGAGGGCCCTGTCCAGGTCGAAGGAGAGATTTTGGAAGATATTCTCCCGGGGCCCCCTGCCGGGGGACCAGCATTCCAGCAGCTCCCCTGTGGCCGAGTAGCTGGTCACCGCCACCACGTCAGGACGGAAGTTTAAAAAGGTGGACAGCAGTTCGTCTCTGCTGTCCGGACTCTCTGTCATGGACTGCTCCACAAGCTGCATCGCCTGCTCCATATCCTTGAGGTAATTGCGCACGGTATTGGATACCTGAGACACCGCCTGGGCGGTTCCGGTACGGGCGCTCTGAACCATTGCGCTGCGGTAACTGCCAATGAACAACCAGATACAGCAGCTTAAAATAACGGACACCACCCCTACCACCATCAAGACCAGGATCGTGGCGGTACTCACTCCCAAGCCGGAAACGCCGCGTCTCATAGCGCCTCACCGGCCCTTTCTCCATCCAGTCTGCGGCGCATGGAGTTGGGAGACTCGCCGCAGTATTTTTTAAAGCAATAGCTGAAATAGTGCTGATCCGTGTATCCGCACCGCTCCGCCACCTCCCGGACCTTCAAGCTGGAGTTGGCCAACAGCTCCCGCGCGGCCTCCATCCGCTTTTGGATCAAGGTATTGATAAAGGTTTCGCCGGCGTACTTTTTGATACAGGAACTCAGGTGGTTGGGACTGACATCCAGCATCCCGCTCAGCGACACCAGGGAGAGGTCCGGGTCCATGTAGTGCTGCTCCAGGGCCTCCAGCGCCCGCTTGCACAGCAATTCGCCCCCCTTCACCGCCGGTTCCAGATCGCCGATGAACTGGGCCCCCGTCTCCTCCCGGTCTCCCTGAAGAAGGGCTTCCATGGCCTCGCGGTAGGCGTCGCGCAGTGCGGCGGGCGTGTTGGACATCCGGCTGACGCCGACACGACAGCGCCTGTCCAGCACGCGGTCGGACATCTGCGTGATCTCGTCGGCCAGAATATACAAGCATTCTCCAAAATCAGCGGGACTGCCCGCCAACACCGATACCACCTTATTCAGAGAAAAGAAGCTGGCGCCGCGCAGGTACTTGGAAATCAGCTGATCCACCGAGGATGTGAAGGAGACGGGTGTATCAAAGGACCCGTCTCCCTTCAGCAGGACGGACACGATCACAGTATAGCAGGGCCTGTCGTTCACATCCGGCAGCAGGCCGCAGCGAACGGCGCAGGCCTCCGCCTTCCCGTCCAGATCGGAGTAGTCGTCCAGCACCAGGGACATCAGTTCGTTCGTCTGGGGCGCCTGCCCCTCTCTCTGGGGAACTGCCTGGCGGAACATGGAAAACTGGGCGTCAATTTTCTGGCGGATCATCCGCAGCTCGTCTCCCAGACCTTTCACAGTCAGCGGCTTGAGCATATAGCTGATGATGTTATATTGAATGGCCTGCTGGGCATACTCAAAGTCATCATAGCCGCTGAGAAAGGCAATATTGGTCATAGGCCGCATCTCCCGCACCTGCCGGGCCAGTTCGATCCCGGAGATAAAAGGCATGCGGATGTCTGTGAGCAGTAGGTCTGGCTCATGCTTCTCCACCAGCTGAAGCGCATCCAGCCCATTACTTGCACTCCCCACCAGACGGAACCCCAGCTCCTGCCAGGGGATCATGGTACACATTGATTCCCGAAGCTCATCCTCGTCGTCAGCAACGATCACAGTGTATAGAGTATGAAACGCCGTCATAGCTGCACATCCTTTCAGAACAAGGGACCGTTCATGTATGGCATTTATTATATGTTATCTTTGGCATAATTGCAATTGTCTCAGAGATATCCAATCGGTCATGTAGGAGGATATAGGAGGATAAGAGAGAATCGGTTAAAGTTGGGTTATCACACTTAACCCACACTTAACCCAACCGAGAGGAGGTCACATCCTTCATGGGGAAAGGTATCACAAGAACCGGTCATATATCTGCTTTTGGCGGGCCCGTTGGGACAGCAGATCAGACTGTCAGCGACGAAAACGCCGCCCAGATACTGGACGGCGTTGACGATATTCTGGTATAAGGCGGCTGCCCGGCCATCCGCATGAAGTGCGGATGGCCGGGGCTGATCTGCTTTTCCCTTTAAACAGTCGCCGCACCATCCTTTCGTATAAACATCAGGCCGAATGATCCCGGTCCACAGTTACTTGCGATAGCGGAGGATGCCTTTTGCAGATAAATCCGTTCAAACGAACAGTACTGCCGCACCAAATTCTGAATATATTGAAGCTTTTCCTCATCCAGGCCGGAATATGTGATAAACAGGATGCGTCGGTCAATAGTCCTGGTCTCCTGAAGCACCCTCCGGATATACTTTTTTGCGACATTGTTAAAGCCGCCCATTTCCACACCGCCAATCACCATTTTACTCTTTTTCAGTACAAGGATCGGGTGCAGCAGCAGCGCGTCACAAAGGACCTGTATGCGTTTCGAAATTCGTCCGGACTGGCACATCATATGGATGTTATTGATGATAAAGGCGGAGGAAATTAAGTGTTCTATCTGTTTTATGGATGCGGTGATCTCCGCCTTTGCGGCGTGATGATCTGTAAGCTGCGCCGCGTACAGCACTGCCAGACCCATACTGCTGGAGAGATGTCCGGAGTCGATCACTGTGACGTTATCAAAGGATTTTGCCGCCTCAAGAGCGTTTTGATAGCCGGTGCTGACATGCTTTGCCATCGTGATATGAATTACATTCTGCGCTTCTGTCAGCTTCTCCGCGAAAAACCTCTCGTAGTCCTCCACCTCAGGCGGCTGGGAATAGCCTGTTCTCCCCTTTGCGATGTGGGCCAGCAGCTCATCCGGCGTCAGCTCCTCGCCATCCAGGAAGCGGCCCTCCTCTGTGCAGACGTAGTATGGGCAGACAGAAATACCAAACTCCCTGAGGAGTGATTCCGGAAGGTCACACACGCTGTCCGTTGTAACCAGGATAGAACGCCGTTTCGCCTGTTCAAAAATCAGGATGTCCTTTTCCATTTCTGACTGTGCGGCATCCTCACGCTGCCGCACCAGCTCTTTGGGCAGAATGTTCAGCACAGCCGCCTCCAGGAGTGCGCCGCTGACCGGCTTGGCCAAATAGCCGCTGAACCCCTCTTTCCGGTAAAGCAGCTGGTTGTCGCTGCCCGCATTGGCGGTCAGGGCCACCACAG
>CATONV010000054.1 GCA_951801655.1 uncultured Oscillospiraceae bacterium
TGAAAAATTACCATTGCGCCTCCAGCGCCGCTGTGTTAAACTATCCTTGGACACATATGACCGCGATCCGCCCCGGCATCGCCATGTATGGCCACTACCCTGATCCGGCCAGCGAGATCCGCGGCGAACCTCGCCTCACTCCTGTGATGACCCTGAAGGCACGGGTCACCTCGGTGCGCACCATGCCTGTGGGGGCCAAGCTGGGTTACGGCTGCACCGCCACCCTGACCCGGCAGTCCCGGATCGCCGTACTTTCCATCGGCTACGCCGACGGCCTGCCCCGTACCCTGTCCAACAAACTCCAGGTAAAGCTCCACGGCATCCCCTGCCCCATTCTGGGCCGCATCTGCATGGATATGTGCATGGCCGACGTCACCGTCGCCCCCCAGGTGCAGGTGGGCGACGCGGCCGTGATCTACGACAAGGACCTGAATCAGATTGCCGAGCTGGCTGGCACCATTACCGATGAATTGGTGTGCCGCGTCACTTCCCGGGTTCCCCGGGTATATTGGGAGCACGGCACCCGAATTCCCTGAAAATCAGGTCAAACGCCCCCGGACAGGCCGAAGAGCGGCCTGTCCCCCGCCGTGACCGCCCAGCCCTCTCCAACATAGGATGAGTTGGAGCGCGGGGGCGTCAGGCCCTCGGGTTTGCGGGGCGCGGCGGGTCCTGGCGTGAACCGGAGCCGTTTTGGCCGTTTGACGGTTCAAATTCTTTTTCCGAAGAGGTATAATGCCCGCCGCCCCGTGGGAGAATCATAGTACAGCGTTACATAAGACCGAACTGCGGCTGTAACGCGGTGCTATCTTCCAGCGGAGTGTGAGTGTACTTGGATAACAGCGTAAAACGAGGCGACATCTTCTACGCCGATTTGAGCCCCGTGGTGGGCAGCGAGCAGGGGGGCGTGCGCCCTGTCCTTATCGTGCAGAATGACACCGGAAATCGACACAGTCCCACGGTCATCGCCGCAGCCATTACCTCCCAGACCGGGAAGGCCCGGCTGCCCACCCATATCTCGGTAGCCCCTCTGAGCTGCGGTCTGCCCAAGGAGTCGGTCATCCTGCTGGAGCAGGTGCGTACCCTGGACAAACGCCGTCTGCGGGAGAAGATGGGCCGCTTGGACGAGGGCATGATGAAACAGGTGGATACCGCCATCGCCGTAAGCTTTGGCCTCCATCCGGAGACGATGGTATAACTGTAGGGGCCGCCGCCCTCGACGGTCTATCTTTTAGAAGACAATGTTCACACAGGCGGGCCGCCGAGGGCGGCGGCCCCTACATAAGAGGAGACATACCTATGAAAAAAACGGACAAGCGTTTATCCCTCCGCCTGGGCGCCCTGGCCCTGTCTGCCGTGTTGCTGGGGACGGTAGCGGCTTTCGCCGCCGCCGGGGACCAGACCGATCCTCTTGTCACCCTGAGCTACCTCAACCAGACCGCCATCCCCCAGATCGTAAAACAGGTGGAGGAGAAGACCTCCTCCAAACAGCGGGAGCTGCAGCAGCAGCTGGCCGCCCAGATCAACCAGTACCTCCAGCAGGGGGGCGGCGCCTCCGGCGGCTCTGCCTCCTACACGCTGGTGTCTATGACGAGCGGCCAGACCATGTCTCTGGGGGTTGGGTGCGAGCTGCTGCCCCGGATCGGCACGGTCACTGTCAAGGCCAACACCGTCCCCGCCCTCATTGACCTGACAACCGGAGGGACAGTCGACAGCGGGGCCGCACTGACCCGCAACCACCTGTACATGGCCACCATCGCCGACCGGACCCTCACCGCCGCCGGCGACGTGAAGCTGCTGGTGCGGGGGAGCTACTCTATCGCGTAATGAGCACAAGACGTCCGTTGAACCGACGGACGTTTTTTTATTGCAATTCTGTTCTTCAGCGAGTATAATGGGAAAATCCAAGAAGAAAAGGAGTTTTCATGATGAAAGACATGAGACTGCCCCAGGGGTACAAGCCCCTGCTGTCTATTTACGAAACCCAGCGGGCTATCGACCTAGGCAATCGGCTGTTTGCCGACAAGCTGGCCGGGGCCCTGCGGCTGCACCGGGTATCTGCCCCTTTGTTTGTGGCGGTGTCCTCGGGCCTGAACGACGACCTGAACGGCGTGGAGAGGGCGGTGGCCTTTGACATCAACGGCGTGGAGGGGGACGCCGCCGTGGTCCACTCCCTGGCCAAGTGGAAACGTTTCGCCCTGAAGCGTTATCAGTTCCACGTGGGCGAGGGCCTCTATACCAACATGAACGCGATCCGCCGGGACGAGGAGCTGGACTGTCTTCACTCCGCCTATGTGGACCAGTGGGACTGGGAAAAGATTATCGACTCCTCGGAGAGGAACACAGACTATCTGAAGCAGACGGTATGTTCCATTGTGGGGGCCCTGTTTGAGACTCAGTCCTTCCTGCGCACCGTCTTCCCTCAGCTGAACGTTCTGCCTTCGGTGTCCACCGACATCGCCTTCGTCACCTCTCAGGAGCTGGAGGACCTGTTCCCGGACAAGACGCCCAAGCAGAGAGAAGACGCCTTTGTGAAGGACCACCCCACCACCTTCCTTATGGGCATCGGCGGTAAACTGAAGTCCGGCAAGCCCCACGACGGCCGGGCCCCCGACTACGACGACTGGGACCTGAACGGCGATCTGCTGATTTGGGACAGCGTGGGAGGCCGGTCCTTTGAGCTGTCCTCCATGGGCATCCGGGTGAACGAGGAGAGTCTGGCCCGCCAGCTCAGGCTGGCCGGCTGCGAAGACCGCCGGGAGCTGCCCTTCCATAAAATGCTGCTGAACGGGGAACTGCCGTTGACCATGGGCGGCGGCATCGGGCAGAGTCGGGTGTCCATGCTGCTGCTGGGCAAGGCCCACATCGGCGAGGTGCAGTCCTCCCTGTGGGACGAGGCCAACATCGCCGCCGCTGAAGCGGCGGGGATTACGCTGCTGTAAAGGAGAATGCCCGTCCCGCCGGCGGCAGAGATGAAAGGAGATCGTCATGCCTATTGTCCTTACCCAACTGGACACCAACGAGGTCCTGCGCTACATGGGCTGCCCCCCGGAGAAGGCGGGGGAAGCCCTTCTCTCCCAGGTGGAGGACTGCGCCCGGGAGCTGCTGGAGGTGGTCCGCCCCCGGTGGAACTGGCGGACGGTGAATCTCGCTTTTGAGGAGGGGGGCGTCCGCCTGGAGGGCGGTCTGTTGCTGCCCGGAACGGCCCTGAAGGCCCACCTGGCCGGCTGTGATCGGGCGGCCCTCTTCTGCGCCACCCTGGGGGCCGAGGCGGATACCCTGATCCGCCGGACCGAGAGACTGGATATGGCCCGGGCCCTGGCCCTTGACTGCTGCGCCTCCGCCGCCGTGGAGGCCGTGTGCGACCAGATTGAGACTGATCTCCAGGGGAAATTTCCCGGCTGTTTCTTCCCCTTCCGCTTCAGCCCCGGCTACGGCGACCTGCCCCTGGAGATTCAGGGGGAGCTGCTGGACCTGCTGGACGCCCCCCGCCGGGTGGGGCTGTGCGCCACTGAGAACCATCTTCTCACCCCCCGAAAGTCGGTGACCGCCATTTTGGGCGTCGCGGCAGGGGAGATAGAACAAATAAAACGAAGCTGCCTGGGCTGTCCCGCCCAGGGAAGCTGTCACTACCGAAAGGCGGGCGGACACTGTGGAATTTCGTGAACTGTTAAAAACTCCAGACCCCATTCTTCTGGACGGCGGCATGGGCACCATGCTCCAGGCCAAGGGCCTGAAGCTGGGAGAACACCCGGAACTGGCCGCCCTGGAACACCCGGACTGGCTGCTGGAGATTCACCGCGCCTACGCGGAGGCGGGGACGCAGATTCTGTGCGCCAACACCTTCGGGGCCAACCGGGAGAAGCTGAGGCGCACGGGAAAGACGGTGGAGGAGGTAATCCCCCCTTCTGTCGCCATCGCCCGAGAGGCTGCGGCAGGCCGGGCCCTGGTGGCCCTGGACCTGGGCCCTACAGGGCAGCTGCTGGAGCCCACCGGCACCCTGGATTTTGAGACCGCAGTGGACATCTTTGCCCAACAGGTAAAGTGCGCCGTGGCCGCCGGGGTGGACCTGGTGAAAATCGAGACCATGACCGATCTTCAGGAGTGCCGGGCTGCTCTGCTGGCGGTGAAGGAAAACAGCGATCTGCCGGTGATCGTCTCCCTCACCTATGAGGAGAGAGGACGGACCTTCCTGGGCCATTCCCCGGCCTGCGCCGCCCTCACCTTGGAGGGTATGGGCGCGGACGTCATTGGAATCAACTGCTCTCTGGGCCCCCGGGAGATGCCCGCCCTGGTGGAGGAGCTGGCGCGGTGGACCACCCTGCCCATCTCTGTCAAGCCCAACGCCGGCCTGCCTGACCCAGGCGGTGCGGGCTACGATATCACCGCAGACGAGTTTGCCCAGGCAATGGCCGATTTAACACAGCTGGGCGTCAAACTCTACGGCGGCTGCTGCGGCACCACCCCGGAGTACATCGCCAAGCTGAAAGCCTCTCTGGCCGGGCGTACCATCCGGGAGATCCCCCGGCACGTCCCCGCCGCCGTGTGCAGCCCGGCGAAGGTGGTGCCCATCGACCGGGTACGGGTCATCGGAGAGAGGATCAACCCCACCGGAAAGAAGCGGATGAAGGAGGCCCTTCTCCGGGACGACATCGACTACATGCTGCTTCAGGCCCTGGAGCAGACACAGGCCGGGGCGGACATTCTGGACGTGAACGTGGGCCTGCCCGAAATCGACGAGGCGGACATGATGGTCAAGGTGGTCAAGGCCCTCCAGGGGGTGAGCGACGTCCCCCTCCAGCTGGATTCCACCCGGCCCGAGGTACTGGAGAAGGCCCTGCGGGTCTACTGCGGCAAAGCCATTGTCAATTCGGTAAACGGAGACGCGGAGACCCTGGACGCCATTCTTCCGCTGGTAAAAAAGTACGGCGCGGCGGTCGTTGGCCTCACCCTGGACAAAAACGGGATCCCAAAAACCGCCCTGGACCGGCTGGATATCGCCCGAAAAATTATGAATCGGGCCCTCAATTACGGAATCCGGAGGGAGGATGTCTACATCGACTGCCTTACCCTCACCGTGTCGGCGGAGCAGCAGGCCGCTTCCCAGACTCTGGAGGCCCTGCACCGGGTGAAGAAGGAGCTGGGACTGAAGACGGTGCTTGGGGTGTCCAACATCTCCTTCGGTCTGCCCGCCCGGCCTCTGGTCAACCAGAACTTTCTGATGATGGCCATGACACGGGGGCTGGACCTGCCCATTATAAACCCCAATCTGGACGCCATGATGGCCGCTGTCCGGTGCTACCACCTGCTGATGAACATCGATACTGAGGCCCGGGCCTACATCGCCGCCTATGGAAACGCCTCGGTGTCCACCTCCATCACCCAGGCCCCTGCCGCCCAGACCGCCGCCCCCGCCGGAGAGAGGACTTTATCCCAGATTGTCTCCGCCGGGCTGAAGGGAGAGGCGGGCCCCGCCGCCCGCCGGCTGCTGGAGACGGCCGCCCCCATGGAGGTGGTGGACGATATCCTCATCCCCGCCCTGGACAAAGTCGGTGCCGACTTCGAGGCGGGCAGAGTCTTTCTGCCCCAGCTCATCCAGGCCGCCGGAGCCGCTCAGGCCGCCTTCGATGTCATTCGAGAGAGTCTCCGCCCCGGAGAGGAGGCCGCCAATAAGGCCCCCATCGTCCTGGCCACCGTCAAGGGGGACATTCACGACATCGGCAAGAACATTGTCAAGGTACTGCTGGAGAACTACGGCTACCCGGTTATTGACCTGGGCAAGGACGTGGAGCCCGCCGCCGTGGTGGAGGCCGCCCGAAAACACGCCGCCCCTCTGGTAGGGCTGTCCGCCCTGATGACCACCACCCTGAACAGCATGGAGGACACCATCCGCCAGCTGCGCCAGGCCGGCCTGCCCTGTAAAGTAGTGGTGGGAGGCGCGGTTCTCACCGCCGCCTACGCCCAAAAAATCGGCGCCGACTTCTATGCCAGAGACGCCAAGCAGAGTGTGGATGTGGCCCGGCAGGTAATCGGATAAGAACGCTGTCCCCGCTTTCCCGGGGACAGCGTTTCCATATGCCCCATGAACAGGATACGACAATCTGGAGCCTTTTTATTTAGTCACTTTGTGGCTGGACCGTCTTTGCTGTTTGTGATAGGATTATACTAATCTTTCATAAACAGTATACATGTATTTCCCCGCCCAGAGGGCGGGGAAATACATAATATCGGAAGACCAGGATTACATACTTTACATACTGATCGCACGATGGGAACCAGTTTTAAAGGAGAATCGGGAACCGTGAAAAAAAGTCATAGCATCAATATGTGCGCCGGATCGCTGGCGGATAAGATTCTGCTGTTTGCCCTGCCGCTGATGGCCTCCAGTCTGCTCCAGCTGCTGTTTAACGCGGCAGATGTGGTGGTAGTGGGCCGTTTTGCCGGCAAGGAGGCGCTGGCGGCGGTGGGCTCCAACACCTCGCTGATCAATCTGATGATTAACCTGTTTGTCGGGCTGTCGGTGGGCACCAATGTGGTGGTATCCCGTGACCTGGGGGCGGGACGGCACGACAACGTCAGCCGCAGCGTCCACACCGCCATGACCCTGGCCCTGGCCAGCGGCGTAACCATGATGATGTTCGGCGTGGTCATGGTGCGGCAGCTGCTGGAGTGGATGTCCTCTCCCACCGATGTGATCGACCTTGCCACGGTGTACCTGCGGATCTATTTTCTGGGCATGCCCGCCAACCTGGTGTACAATTTCGGCGCCGCCATCCTCCGGGCCCAGGGAGACACTCAGCGGCCTTTGTACTTTCTCACTTTTGCCGGCGTGGTCAACGTGCTTCTCAACCTGATCTTTGTCATCGGCTGTCATCTGGATGTGGCGGGCGTCGCCTTGGCCACCATCATCGCACAGTACATCTCCGCCTTCCTGGTGGTGCGGTGCCTGATGCGGGAACAGGGTCCCCTGCGGCTGAACCTGAAGCAGCTGGGATTTCAGAAAAAGGTGGTTCTCCAAATTCTGAAGGTCGGCCTGCCCGCCGGGTTTCAGGGCGTGGTGTTCTCCCTGTCCAACGTGGTCATCCAGTCCTCCCTCAACTCCTTCAACGACCCCGTCCTGGTGGCCGGCTCCGCCGCCGGCGCCAATATCGAAAGCTTTGTCTATGTCACCATGAACGCCTTCCATCAGGCGGCCATCTCCTTTGTGGGCCAGAACTACGGCGCCGCCAAGTGCGACCGGGTAGACCGGGTGGCCTGGCAGTGTGTGACCTTTTCCGTTCTCTTCGGGCTGGCCTTCGGCAATCTGGCCTACCTTCTGGGCGCTCCACTGGCCGGAATCTATGCCCCCGGCGAACCCGATGTGGTCCAGCAGGCGCTGGTGCGTATACTGTTCATCTGCTGCCCCTACTTCATCTGCGGGATTATGGACACCCTGGTAGGCGTGCTGCGGGGGCTGGGCAGTTCGGTCATCCCCATGATCACCTCCATCGTGGGGGCCTGCGGTCTGCGTCTGGTGTGGGTGGCCACAGTGTTCCCCCGGTTCCGCACCCCCGCCTGCCTGTATATGTCCTACCCTGTCACCTGGACCATCACCGCGCTGTTCCATTTTCTCTTTCTTATGCTGGTTGTCCGCCGCCGCGCCTTCTCCAAGGTGCGCAGCAACGGCCCGGCCTATCTGTCCACAGAGGGCCATCACCCGGAAATGTCCTGACAAAACAGGTGTCTCTCCTTTTGGAGAGACACCTGTTTTGTTAGATTATCAGCAGTAGCGTTCGATGGCGGCCTTGATCATCTCATGGGCCTCTACAACGATAGGCTGGTCACTGTCGGCCAGCTCCAGCAGCGGAGCCCGGACGCCGCCCACATCAGGACCGCCCTGAAGGCGGATAATTTCCTTGATAACGGCGTACATATTACCCTGGGTGGAGCACATCTTGTAGATGATGCGGCAGCATTCGTTCTGGACCTGACGGCCCTTCTCCGCCTCACCGGTCTGGAAACAGCGCAGAATCTCCAAGTACAGCTCAGGCATGGCGGCGTAGGTTCCGCCAATGCCGCCGATGGCGCCGGCGGCCAGGCCGGACAGCAGCTGTTCGTCCGGACCATTGAAAACTATGGCCCCCTCGTCACGCCACATCTGGATGTCCTGGACAGGCATGGAGGAGTTTTTCACCCCGATCACCCGGGGATTCTTCAGCATCTCCTGAAGCAGGGGGACCGTGAGGGCCACCCCGGCCAACTGAGGAATGTTGTAGATGATAAAGTCACTGCCGGGGGCGGCGTCGGAGATGTCGTTCCAATACTTGGCAATGCCCTTGGGGGGCAAGTGGAAGTAAATCGGCGGGATGGCGGCGATGGCGTCCACGCCCAGTCTCTCGGCGTGGGCGGCCAGCTCCCGGCTGTCGGCGGTGTTATTGCAGGCCACGTGGGCGATAATGGTCATCTTTCCGCCCACCTCGGCCATAACAGCCTCCAGGGTCTCCTTCCTCTCACTCACACTCTGGTAAATGCACTCCCCGGAGGAACCGCCCACATACAGGCCCTTTACGCCCTTATTCAGCAGATATTTTGCCAGGGCACGGACGGCCTGGGTGTCCACCCGACCCTCGCTGTCATAGCAGGCATAGAAGGCTGGAAAAATCCCCTGGTACTTAGAAAAATCTTTCATGATTTCACTCCTTAATCGTCAATTATACGGACCTTAAAAACCACCTTAGACACGGTCTCCGGCCTCTCCAACTGCATTTTAATGCGGTGAGCATCGTTGGGGAATACCACCAGGAAGTTCCCCGGTGACAGGGCCAGCTTGTAGCAGGCTGGGCCCCGGTAGGCGTAGAAATCGTTGGCCTCTACCCGGTCAAACTCCGCCAACTCCTCCGGCGGGGCGATCTCCACCCCCTCGGAGCCGTCGACCATGATGTGGATGTCCAAATATTTCTTATGGGCCTCGAAAAAGCTCTCCTCCTCGGGGACCGTCTGGTAGGTGAAGCGGGTGGCGTACACGTCACTCCCCTTCAACTCCACACGCTCGTACCCCACGGAGTCTAAAAACTCCGGGGTAATATTCTCCAGGGCCAGATCCAGGTTGGGGTGGATGCCCCGGTAGGTCAGCGCATCGCCGTTCGTTGCGTAAATCATCGCTTTACCCCTTTACAGCGCCCATGGCAATGCCCTGGGTGAAGTATTTCTGGAAGATCAGGAAGATGGTGATAATGGGCACCGCAGCCATGGCCGCGCCCGCCATGAGCAGACCGATATCGGTGGAGGTCTCCGCCTGGAGGGTGGAAATACCCATGGAGATGGTGTAGACATTGTTGGCGTCCAACATGACCAGCTGCATAAAGTAGTCGTTCCAGCAGTTGATGAAGGTGAAGATGGCCAGGGCGCCGATGCCCGGCTTGATCATGGGAACGGCCACCGTGGAGAAGGTCTTCCACTCGCTGGAGCCGTCAATGCGGGCGGCCTCCAGAATTTCTCCTGGGATGCCCTCCGAGAACTGTTTCATCAGGAAGACGCCGAAGGGCCAGCCCACCGTGGGGAAGATCACCGCCCACAGGCTGCCGTACAGCCGCAGGCCGGACATCTCCTTCAGCAGGGGGATGAGGATGACCTGCTTGGGCAGGGCCATGGCGCACACGATAAGGGAGAACAGGAGAGCCCGGCCGTTGAACCGCTTCTTGGCCAAGGCGTAGCCCGCCATGGCGGCGGTGACGCAGGTGATGACCATGGCGGCCACCGCCATAAACACCGCGTTGATCAGCCACCGGAAGGCGGCGGGGGCGTCAGGGCCGGCGGAGAGGACCACCCGGTTCTTCTCCGGGTTGGTGAAGCTGCCAAAGGGCATAAAGATCTCCCACAGGGGGGCGGTGCGCTTTTCAAACAGGGCCTTGAAGTTGTCGGTCACCCACTCAGGAGGCCACCAGGCCGGATCGGGCGAGTTGTTCACCGCGCTGGACTTGAATGCGCCGGTGATGATCCAGTACAGGGGGAAGGTAAACAGGAAGGCCAGAATGACCAGGATGATGACGGAGACGATCCGATAGGCGCGGCTGCTGCCGCTTTGAATTTTCATACCAGCACCCCCTTACTTCTCTTTGGCCAGCTTGAACTGGACGGCGGACAGGAGACCAATGAAGATGGCCAGCACCACGCCCATGGCGTTGGCATAGCCGAAGTGGCCCGCCTGCTCGGTGAGCTTGAAGGCGGTCCAGTAGATGCGGTACATCACCGTATCCGTCCCCGCGCCGCCCTTGGTCAGCAGCTGAATCAGCGCGAAGCACTGGAAGGAGTTGATGGTGGTGATGACCAGGATATACAGGGTGGTGGGCATCATCTGGGGCCACTTCACCTTCCAGAACACCTGCATCTCAGTGGCGCCGTCCACCTGGGCGGCCTCAATGAGGGTGGTATCCACGTTGCCCAGGGCAGAGACATACAGAACGATGGGCTGGCCCACCGAGGTGGTGAACAGGATCAGGATGATACAGCCCAGAGCGTATTTCTCATCGCCCAGCCAGTTGATCCGGCCGTCGATGAGGCCCAGGCCCTTGCTGCCCAAAATGTAGTTGAAGATGCCGTAGTAGTTGTTGTACATCCAGGCCCACACCACGGTGACGGCCACCGAACCGGTGACCACGGGCAGGTAAAAGATGCACCGGAAGGCGGACAGAACGGGGCCCTTCATCCTGTAGATGGCGGAGGACACCCACAGGGAGAAGGCGCACACAGTGGGCACGCTGACAATGACGATGACAAAGGTGTTCTTCAGGGCGGCCAGGAAGTCCTTGTCGCCCCACAGACGGACGAAGTTATCCAGCCCGATGAAGCCGCCCCCGATCAGACCCGGGTCATGCATATTGGTATCGGTAAGGCTGGTCAGGATACAGATAATCATGGGGATAACCACAAAGCCGATAAAGAAAAGCAGGCAAGGCAGCATAAACAGGTAGCCGGCGATGTTTTCCCGGCGCTGCAATGCCCTGCTCATGGTTGGCTGCTTGGCCAAGCTCAACACTCCTTTCTTTCTCTCAGATTTTAACGCGCCCCCCTCCCGCCCTTCGCGGGAGAGGGGCGCTTGAACCCTTATCTCTTTGATATGCTATGTTGTGGGTACTCAGCCTGCGGCAGCGGCATTGGCGTTGGCCACGTGCTCGGCCACAGAGGCGGCGATGTCCTCGCCCTTGCCTACCTTCTGGAGCATGTTCCACCACTCAGTGCGGGCGCCGGCCCAGCCGGTGGTGATCTGGTAGTAGTCGCCCAGGTTGGGCAGGATGACCTTGTTGTAGTCGGTCATGATGGCGTTGTCGGCAAAGATGTTGGACAGGTCGGCTCCCTCAGCGGCGCTGCGGGCAGAGAAGAAGTTGGAGATCTTGGCGGCTTCAGCGGCGTTCTCAGAGTCGCACATGTACTTGACAAACTCCTTGGCAGCGTCGATCTTGGCCTGATCGCCATTGTCGAAGATGCCCAGGCCCCAGATACCACCCTGGAGGACGGGAGTGCCGTCGGGAGAGGGGAAGTTCATGCAGATAATCTCCTGGCCATTCATAGTCTTGCCGGGATCGCCGTGGGCGCTGGCAGGGTCAAGCTGCTGGGCGATGTTCCAGCAGAAGGCCATGTCCAGGATCTCCTGATACATCAGCTTCAGCTCGTCGCCGCCCTCGAGGGAGGCGTCAAAAGCGATGCCGGGCATACTCTTCAGCTGCTCCAGGGCCTTGATGTTGTTGGGGTCGTCCCAGGTGTACTGGGTGTGCTCGGCGTTGGTAAAGGTGCCGCCGTACATATTGTTGATCAGCGCACGGGTGCCCTGGTCGCCGCCCTGGCCCTTGCAGTAGATGGCGGCCACAGTGTCGTTCTTCTTGGCGTACAGGGCCTCAACGGCCTTGATGAATCCTTCGGTGGTCCAGGTGTGTGTATCCAGATTCAGATACTGGTCGGCGCCGGCCGCCTTAAAGGCGTCCAGGTTGATGCCCATGCAGTGGGCGGTGATGAACATGGGGTACTGATAGACCTTGCCGTCAGTGCTGGTGCAGGCGGCCAGAGCGGCAGCGTTGATCTCGCTCTTGTCGGTGTCGTCCAGCATATCGGACAGATCCACCATGTAGCCCTTGGCGCCCCAGTTAGCCACCAGGCGCTCGGGACCCTCCATAATCAGGTCGGGCGCTTTCTTGGCGGTGATGGCGGTATTCACCTTGTCGTCGCCGTCAGCGTAAGCCAGCCACTCCAGGTTGACCTTGATGCCGGTGTCAGCGGTGAACTGGTCGATCAGGGGCTTCACCTTGGCCTCATCGCCCCAGCCGCCCACAGGGTAAATCCAGGCGGTAATCTCAGTAGCGGCGTCGGTGGGGGTGGAAGAGGTGCTCTGAGAGGCAGGGGGATTGCTGCCGGCTGCGGGCGGGGTGCTTTCAGAAGGCTTCTGGCCGCCGCCACAGGCGGCCAGAGACAGGGCCATGGCCATGGCCAGAACGGTTGCGACAAGTTTTTTCATTTAGGTTCCTCCTTTAAACTCACAAAAAATTTTGGTGCAAGGCCGGGGTCAATGTGTAAATTATACAAGAAGGCAGGCGGTCTGTCAATCAAAATCGAAATTATTTCTGAAAAATATGGAAATTCAGTGGAAACAACAAAAATAATTTCGATTTTTATGCAAATTGACTGGAAAGAAGAAAGAGAATCGAAATAATTTGCCTTGACAAACGAAAAAAAACTGTTAGCCTTATGATATCCTATGTTTTCAATTGCTGAGAAAGGACGAATACTATGAAAAAACATATTCTTTGCCTGGGCGACTCCAACACACACGGCTACTGCGCCGACCCCTCCGACTGCGCCGACGGCGGCATTCGCTTCAACGAGGACGAACGCTGGACCTGTCTGCTGCAAAAGGCCCTGGGTCCTGACTTTCTGGTGACAGAGGAGGGGCTGTCTGGCCGGACCACCGTCTTTCCCGATCCCCTCCACGAGACCATGGATGCGCTGACGGTCCTCTACTCCCTGCTGAAGAGTCACGAGGTCATCGACCTTCTCATCATCATGCTGGGTACCAACGATGTCAAGGAGAGGCTGGGGGTCAACGCCTCCTGTATTGCCATCGGGATGGAGAGGCTGGTGCGCAAGGCGCAGAGTGTGGACTGCTGGGGCGCCCACGCCCCTAACATCCTCATTGTCTGCCCGCCCCCCATCCGCCCGGAGATGGAGAACTCTGAAAACGGAATCCCCATGGGAAAGGGCTGCCTGGAGAAATCCCGGGAGCTGCCCAAGTACTATCAAAAGACCGCCGAACTGGTGGGCACCCACTTCCTCGACGCAGCCCAGTGCGAGTTCAACCACGTGGACGGCATGCACCTGACCCGCCAGGGCCACACGCAGCTGGCCCAGCTACTAGCCCGGACCGTGCCGGAGCTGCTGCCCTGAGAGTCTACCGCAGCGCGCGGCCGGGACGGAAATCCGTCCTAGCCGCGCCTCTTTTATTCCTCTGTCTCCTGCGTCTCCTCTTCGGCCAGCTCCGGAACATACTTTTGAAAAATCCTCTCGGTGAACAGCGACACCAGCAGGACAGCCACCGTCGGAAGAAATACCACCGGCCACCACCGGTTCAGGCAAAACACGGCGCTTTGGGCCGTCAGCATCACAATGATTACGGTGCTGGGCAGGTGGGCAATTGTCAGCTGCAAGGCGGTGCGGAACAGGCCTCTCACCCCGTATTCGAACCGGCCCAGCAGGGGAAACAGCCAGCACAGCACCCCCGCCGGGAGGACTAGGGCAAAGTAATAGGCCACATACAGGATGTAGGCCGCGCCGCCCAGCCGCGTCCCGTACCAGAGGACGATCCGATATCCCCCCAGCAGCAGCAGAAACAGCGGAATCACAATCAGACTCACCTTCACGCCCACCTTGAAATTGGCCCGGAAGGAGTGGAGATACTCCCCAAAAGCGCCTGTCTCCCGCCCTCGGACGCACTTGACCACCGTGTAGTACAGCGCCGCCGTGGCCGGACCGACAGTCACTGCCGGCAGACATAAAAAAATCCACAGTACAGACAGTCCCACAACATCCACTCCGGTGCTGAGCCAGACCCATATTCCCTTTTCCGGGTTAAAAAACTCTCCCATAAGGTCCTCCAAACAGGTTTCGCCGCCTGTCGGCGGCGAAACAGGATTACACGCACTTTTGTGTCAGCGCCTTGCCCACCGACTGGCGGTTGCGTTCCGCCTGCTCCGGGTCCCGGCGGATGAACTCGCTCAAAAGAACCTCCACCACGTAGAGCTGGGCGATCAGCGCCGCTGAGGAACCAAATTGAAAGGGCTGCTCGTTGGGTCCGCACAGCAACACGGTGTCGGCATAGGCGCTGGCCGGAGAGTTGAGGTAACGAGTCACCAAAATCAGCCTGGCCCCCCTGCCCCGGATGACCTCCGCCGCCTCCAGCACCTCGTGGGTGGCTCCGGAGTAGGAAAAGTAGACAACCACGTCCTCTCTGGACAGGGTAGACAACACCACCATCTGCATGTGGGAGTCCTGAATGGTTTTAAACTTGGGCGAGGCCGTGGAAAACTGGGCCCAGGCCGCCAGGGCCACCACCGCGTGGTTGCCCTGGCCCAAACAGATCACCTGTCCCGCTCCCCGCAGCAAATCCGCCGCCCGGGTGACAGCCGCGTCCGAAAGCATGTGGTAGGCATTGTTCAGCTCGTCCTGCACATTATGAAGCACCTTTCCCATCACCGTTCCGAGGGAGTCCTCCGGGAGAATTTCCCCCACCAACTGGCTGGTGTTGGTCCCGGCGGGCAGGGCCGCCCGGGCCAGCTCCAGCTTGAAGTCGTTGAAGCCAGCCAGCTTCAGTTTTCGGCAGAACAAGGACACCGTGGATACCGCCACCTCGCACTCCGCACTCAGGTCAGTGATGCTGATATACTGTGTCTCCTTCTGGTGCTCCAACACATAGTCCACAATCTTCCTCTCCGAGCGGGTGAAGCTGTCATACTCCTGCAGCATCTGGGTCAGGATGTTTTTCTCCAAAATGTACCTCCTGTAGGGGCGGCCTGTGGCCGCTCGCCGCCATGCGTCCGGATTCGTTCGGGGCCTCTGCACCGCCCCACTGTGTATTTCTCAGCAAAGGACGGGGCGGCGCAGAGGCCGCCCCCTACAAAATATTACGCCAAAAGCTCATCGATCATCTTATCCACCAGAATCATACTCCGAGGCATGTGGAAGGGGCCCTTGAAGGTGCTTCCCTTTGTGCTGGGCATCGTGGGCAGACCGTCCCGGCGGAGATAGCCGTACCACTCGCCGTACTCAGGGTCGGCAAAGTGCGCCTTGCAGTAGTCCAGGCACTTGTAGAACCAGTCCAGATACTTCTCCTCCCTGGTATCCCGATAGAGCATCATGGAGGCAATCAAAATCTCATTGTGGGGCCACCACAGCTTCATGTCGTGCTCGTAGGCCTCCGGGGGCTTGCCCAGGCAGTCGGTGAAGTAAAGCAGTCCGCCGTATTCGTTGTCCCAGCCGGCCTCGATGGCCCAGTCGAACATTTGAGCCGCCTTCTTCACCAGCTCCTTGTCCCCGGTGCGCTGGGCGTGCTCCAGCAGGAACCACACCCCCTCGATGTCGTGGCCGGGATTGACGGTGCGGCCCTCCGTATAATAGAGGCGGGGGGTACCGTCCACGTCCACGTTCTCCAGGGTACACTTCAGCTCCGGCTTGACATGGTACTTGAAGATGTCGTCCACGCACTGCCGGGCCCTCTCTTCGTAGAGGGCTCTCCTCTCCGGATCGGTGCGCATCAGCACGCCGGTGACATTGAGAATGATCATGGGGGTGCCGAAGGCCCTGCCCGACCGGGTCTCCGGAATGGTCTTGGGCCCCATGCCCACCGGGTCCGGCTTGCCCTGACTCAGGTCCCAGTACAGGTCGTAGCACTGCCGGGCCCTCTCCAGCCGCGTCTTGTCCCCGGTGACGCCGTAGTACTCGGCGTTGGCGATGGCGCAGAATGCCTCGGAGAAGTAGTAGCGCCGCTGACGCAGGGGTTTGCCCTCCGCCGTGACGGTAAAGTACATCCGGTCGCCGTGTTCATGGTTGAAGCAGTGCTTCTCCATAAAGTCCAGGCAGCTCTTCGAGGCCTCCAGCCACTCCTCCTTCACGCCGTAGTTGTGGCACAGGAAGGAGAAAATCCAGCCGCACCGCCCCTGCATCCACACACTCTTGTCGGTGGAGTAAATTTCGCCCTTCCGGTCCAGGCAGGTGTACACCCCGCCGTTCCCACGGTCCATGCCATGCTCCAGCCAGAAGGCGGCGGAGCGGTTCAGCTCTCTCTTGACCCAGGTCTGGGCGTCTTGTAATTTTTGACGGTCCATCGCTTTGACCTCTTTTCTAAATATACATCTTGCTGGGGGCGGCGCTTCAGGCCGCCCCCTTACGGTTTATTGAATCTCCGGCAAGCTGGCGGCGGCCATGGACTGGCCCACCCGGCGGAATTTCTCGTCGGGCAGCTCGGGGACCATCGGCACCTCGGGGTACTCGTCGGCCAGCACCTTCTTGGCGGTGTCCAGAATCAGGTCGCCCCCCTTGCCGCTCATCACCCGGCCCAGCAGCAGCACATGGCGGCAGCCGTACAGCTCGTAGTAGTAGGCCAGGGTGTGGCCCAGGTAGACGCCGAT
>CATONV010000055.1 GCA_951801655.1 uncultured Oscillospiraceae bacterium
AAAAAAACTATACCTTTTTTGCACCGGTGAAAGGGGGACCGGGCATGGCGGGGAAAGAGAGAGGAAATGCGGCCCAGTATACCACCATTAAGGTCCGTCTCTGTCCCACCCCGGCCCAGTCGGAACTGTTTGAAAAGACTTTCGGCTGCTGCCGCTATCTCTGGAATCAGATGCTCTCCGATGAGAGACGGTTTTACCTGGAGACCGGCGTCCACTTCATTCCCACCCCCGCCAAGTACAAAAACGGCGCTCCCTTTTTAAAGGAGGTAGACAACCAGGCCCTTATTCAGGAGCACAACAGGCTGTCCCAGGCCTTTCGGATGTTCTTCAAAGATCCGGGGACCTTCCATTACCCCCGCTTTAAGCGAAAAAAGGACGACCGGGACTCCTTTACCGCCTGTAACCACGTATTCCAGTCCGGTCCCACCATCTACACCACCCGGGACGGCATCCGCATGACCAAGGCGGGCATCGTCAAGGCGAAATTTTCCCGCCGCCCCCAGGCCTGGTGGAAGCTGAAGCGGGTTACCATCAGCAAAACCCGCACAGGCAAATACTACTGCTCCATTCTCTACGAGTGCGGAGATCGGCCGCCGGAGGCGGTGATCCCGAAGGCGGAGACCACGGTGGGGCTGAAATACTCCGTGCGGCACTTCTGGGTGACGGACGGCGGCGAGACAGCCGACCCGCCCCGCTGGCTGAAGCAGTCCGGGGAGAAGCTGGCGGAGCTGCAGCGAAAACTCAGCCGCATGGAACCGGGCTCCAAAAACTACCAGGAAGCGGTGCGCAAATACCGCCTGCTCCATGAGCACATCGCCAATCAGCGGCGTGATTTTCTCCACAAGCAGTCCCGGCGGATAGCCAACGACTGGGACGCCGTGTGCATGAGAAAAGACGCCTTGCAAGCCCTAAACGGGGTGGCCGGCGAGAACCTCGGATACCGGATGTTCCGGGAACTGCTGCACTACAAGCTGGAGAGGCAGGGAAAACCTCTCATCCTGCTGGACCGCTACACGCCCACCACCCGGACCTGTTCCGCCTGCGGGCACCTGCGGGAGGACGTCTCCTACCGGGATAATCTGTGGACCTGTCCCAAGTGCGGCGCGGTCCATGACCGGGAGGTCAACGCCGCGAGGAACATCAAGGACCAGGGACTGACCCAGTATTTTCAGCAACAGCGCGCCAGCGCGTGATATTGGCCCGCAGCCGGTGGGGACGCCGGTGGAGGCCCGTAATCCGGTTGGGAGAGCGTTGAGCTCGACGCCGCGGTCTGCGGCGGCGAGGTCAGCGTTTTCCGGATCGGAACGCGGGAAACGAGAGGGCATGTACGCATGTCTGAAGCTCTGATAAAGAGCGTCCCAAATATTATGACAATGAAATCGATCAGGGAGAACGGATTATGCTCTGTATCACCATGCGAAAAGGCGATTACTTCACCATTGGCGAGGACATCGTCATTCAGTTTGACTATTTGAGCAGCGAGCGTGTCCACCTGACCATCCACGCCCCCAGGGACGTGCCCATTTTGCGGGGGGATGTGCTGGAACGCGGCGGCGGCAAACGCCCCGACTGCGTGTACGGCTCTTAAAGCGGTTTCATCCGGTTGACGAACCGGCTGAAATATATGGTACCCGCGCCAAAGTCCGGCAGTCCGGCCGGATACCGGATGATGGCGTATCACAACATGCGTGTGGGAGAACAAAGGACTGTTCAAACACATAAAATTTTTGCTAAGGAGGCAAAACAATGAGAATTCAACACAATATCATGGCGATGAACGCCTACCGCAACTACAACAACAACAATAAGGCCCTGTCCGGCAACCTGGAGAAGCTGTCTTCCGGCTACAAGATCAACCGCGCCGGTGACGACGCCGCCGGTCTGGCCATTTCCGAGAAGATGCGCGCCCAGATCACCGGTCTGAACGCCGCTTCCAAGAACGTTAAGGACGGCATCTCCCTGGTGAAGACCGCTGAGGGCGCCATGCAGGAGATTCAGGACATGCTCAACCGCATGGACTACCTGGCCACTCAGTCCGCCAACGGCACCTATCAGGACGAGGTCGACCGTGAGGCCCTCCAGAAAGAGGTCAACCAGCTGAAGGACGAAATCAACCGTATCGCTGATTCCGCCAACTTCAACGGCATCAAGCTGCTGGACGGCACCTGGGACGTGGACGGCAAGGACGCCGCGATCAAGGCCGCTCAGGCCGCCATCGACGCCGCCAACGACCCCGCCAAGGTGGACCCCGCCTACAATGATAGCATGACCAACAAGCAGGTCCAGAATCTGATGCTGCCCCTGGGCGGCAATGGCCCCAACTCCGCCGCTTCCGTGGGCACCAACACCATTCTGGAGACTGAGAAGATTGACCGCCAGAAGCCCAGCTTCGAGGTCAACTTCAATGGCGTGAAGCACACCCTGGCCGCAACCCAGGGCGATGCTACCACCTCTGGTATTTCTGTGACTGTCGGTGACGCGACTATTACAATTACCGAGAAGGATATCTTTGACACTACCAATAAGGGAATCGGCGAGGAAATCACCAGCGAGGATCTGGCCAAGACCTTTGCAGCAAAGCTGAAAGCTGCTGGTGTTGGTACCGGTGCTCAGGCTGATCAGGTGGTCATTACTGGCAACGATGGTGCTACCCATGCGTGGAATGTGAAGCAGGACGGCGAGAAGCTGGTCTTCGAGTTTGCTGACGATGTCTCCGAGGAGCTCAACGAGCACTACACTGTTAAAATCGGCAGCACTGCGGCCACCGCTCATGTGGACGCTGCGGGCAAGGTCTTCACTACCGGAGCTTATACCGCCGGCGCCGCCGCTGCTTCCAGCACCTTCACCGTCAGCGCTGAGGTCAACGGCGAGACTGTGGAGTTCTCCATTAAAACTGCTGGTGGTGCAGCTGTAGGTGCGGTTACGGCCGCTCTGGCCGACGCTGAGGGCACCTTGGCCGACGGCACCAAGGTCAAGCTGTCCGATTACTTCACTGTCGGCGGCGCTGCAGGCGGAATCACCATTACCAGCAAAGAGGGCGAGGGCGAGCTCAGCGGCAACGTGATCAACAGTGTCACTGTTTCCGGCAGCACCGCCCAGATAGGCACTGGCAGTGTCACCGACGAGGGCAAGGATGGCTACACCCCCGGCACCACTGGCTATCTGAACGCCGGCACCGAGGTTACCGTTATTGGTTCTCCCGCCGAGTCCGAGCAGCTGGCCAGCACCAGCCTTGACCTGAAGAAGCTGAACATCACCGACGGCATGAAGATCAAGCTGGGCAACGAGGAGTACACCTTTGCCGTGGGCAAGGACAGCGTCATCGACACCTCCGCCAAGAATGTCATCGACCTGACCGACTTTGAGGCCGCTGATTTGAAGGTTTCCTCCAACGCCACCACCGCTCAGGAGGTCGCAGCTTCCAAGCTGGCCGAGGCCGCCAAGGACAACGACATCTTCACCGTGTCCCACACCGGCACCGACGGCACCATCGGCCTGAAGCAGCTGGCCGAGGCCAAGGACTCCACCGACATGACCACCATGGATAAGTTCGCCAGCTATATCGGCGTGACCACCGTGGACGAGAAGGCCACCGAGGCGCTCCTGAAGGAGGCCCAGGCCAAGAAGGCCGAGGACCTGGTCAAGGCCAAGGAGGACTTGGCCGCCGCTGAGGCTGATGACGCCAAGGCTCTGAACCTGCAGATCGGCGACACCAGCGACGCCTTCAACCAGCTGGGTGTGAAGATCGGCAGCATGAAGACCGATGCTCTGAAGATCACCGACCTGAGCATCTCCACCGCTGACGACGCCGCCGGCGCCATCAACGTGATCAAGGACGCCATCAACTACGTCTCCTCCGTCCGTGGCGATCTGGGCGCTTACCAGAACCGTCTGGACCACACCGCCAACAACCTGTCCGTGATGGCCGAGAACATCCAGGACGCCGAGTCCACCATCCGCGACACCGATGTGGCCGAGGAAATGATGAGCTACGTCAAGAACAACATCCTGGTTCAGTCCGCCCAGGCCATGCTGGCCCAGGCCAACCAGGTGCCTCAGGGCGTTCTCCAGCTGCTGGGTTAATCCCTGTGCGCAATTCCGCACTTACCATTTATGGGGGCCGGGCCTGTGCCCGGCCCCCTGTTTCCATGTGGGACAATGGGGGAAGCGGAAAATCTTCCTTTTTCCCGATTGCCCCGATTTGTCTCGCCGCAGGGGCGGATATCATCCGCCCAAATGATGATTGTTTGCACGGGCGGGCAATACCCGCCCCTACATAGGAGGAACAGCCATGCCAAAGCCTTTGCTTTCGATTGGAATTATTTTCAAGAATGAAATCCGCTGTCTGGAGAGATGTTTAGCCTCCCTGACCCCCCTGCGGGAAGCGGTGCCTTGCGAGCTGATTGTGGCGGACACCGGCTCCGACGACGGCAGCCGGGAAATCGCCGAAAAATACGCCGATGTCGTCTTTGACTTCCCCTGGATCAACGACTTTTCCGCCGCCCGGAACGCCGTGATGGACCGCTGCTCCGGCCGCTGGTATCTCACCTTGGACGCCGACGAGTGGCTGGATTCCGATATAAAGGAATTGACCACCTTCCTGCGCTCCAACAATCGAAAGGATTTGGATGTCTGCTCTGTGCTAATCCGCAATTATGCGGAGATTGACGATTTCACCGAATACAATGACTTCCTGACCATTCGCATGCTGCGCATGTCCACAGGGATTCGCTACGAGGGGGCGGTCCATGAGATGTGGCGGGGGCCCGACGATGGTTTTGTCAATAAAACATTGTCCCACACCATTCTCCACCACGACGGTTACGTCGGTCTGAATGAAGACGTGGGCAGGGCCAAGCGCCAGAGAAATCAGGCCCTTTTAGAGGAACTGCTGAAGGAGGACCCGGATAATGTCCGGACCCTGCTGCAATACATTGAGAGCAGCCGTCCCGACCCCCAACACCTGGACTACCTTCGCCGGGGGCTGGCGGCGGTGGAGGGAAAAAAGGAGGGCTGGCAGGCATTCGGTCCGCCGGTCTACCGCTACGCCGTGCTGGCTGCCCGGAACCACAACCTTCCGGAAGAGGAGGAGTGGACCAACCGCGCAGTGGAGCTGTTCCCGGATTCCTTCTATTCCCGAATCGACATCGCCTTTCTGGCCTTCATCCGCTGTTGGGAGAACAAGCGATTCAAGGAGTGTATCCCCTGGGGCGAGATGTACATGGCCGCCATCGAGGACTACGACGCCGGTCGGGGGGACCAGGTGGCCCTGCGGGTGAGTACCCTCCTGGGGGCTTCCCACCAGTGGCGACAGAAGATGTACACCAGCATGGCCGTGGCCTGCCGGGAGGAGGGCCAGCCCGGTCGGGCGGTGGAGCTGCTGGAAAAGGTGGAAACGCTGACCGGAAATCTGGTGGGCGAGACACTTAAAAACCTTCAGGAGTTGCAGGTGACCACAGACCAGGACACCGCCCCCGCCATGCTGCGCCTCTACCAGCGCATCACGGAGGAGCCCGACGAGAGACGGGCCAAGGAGCTGATGGACGCCTTTTTGCAGACCGCGCCCCTGGCCTTCGGCCCGGACGTCCGGGAGAAGGAGGCGGCCCGAGAGGACTTCCACCGCCACGGTTATACTCTCTATGTCCCTCTGGCCGGAAAGTGCGAGACGGGCACCGCCGCCGCTGTGATGGAGGCGGAGGACCCTCAGGAGATGGACAGGTTGCTGGGTATGGTGGAAAATTGGGGGGACTTCTCGGTATCCGCCCTCATCCACGCCCTGGAGAAGGGGGCGGCCTTCCCGCCCTCCCGGGGGAACGTGCGGATCGAGGAGATGGACCGTATCGCCAAGCGTCTGGCTCAGTACAAGGAGAGATTTTTCCGCGTGGTCTGCCAGGGGACGGGGTACTCCGGAAGCTGGCGGGAGCTGGTTTGGACCAAAAGTATGGCCTTTGCCGCCGTGCGGGCCTTCGACTGGAGCGACCAGGAACAAGGTATGGCCCTTGCGGAAGCCTTCGCGAAGGCGGCGGGCGCGTACGTCTCCCGCTGCTACACGCAGGAGGTGCTCTGCGAGGAACATATTGGGGTACTGCCCCCGGTGTACCGGTTTGGCTGGTACAGCGGCAGGGCGTTTCAGGCACTGGAGTCCGGGGACGCCGCCGGATATGTGCGGCTGCTGCGTGCCGGCCTGGAGACCTGCCCGGAGATGAAGATTATGGTAGAGTTCCTGACGGAGAACACGCCGCAGCTGCGGCCCAGCGCATCTCAGGAGCTGCTGTCGCTGGCGGAGCAGGTGCGCAAGCTGCTGGCAGCCTACGATCCGGATGACCCGGCGGTGGCCTCTCTGAAGCAGAGCCCGGTCTACCAGAAGGTGGCACATTTGATTGAGGGGCTGGAAGCTCCTGTCATGGGAGGGTTGCCGCAGTGAAAATTGTTATTTTGGCCGGTGGTCTGGGTACTCGAATCAGCGAGGAGAGCCACCTCAAACCCAAGCCCATGATTACCATTGGAGAGCAGCCTATTTTGTGGCATATCATGAAGTACTATTCCAGCTTCGGATTTCACGATTTTATTATCTGCTGTGGCTACAAGGGCCATATTATCAAGGAGTACTTTGCAGATTATTATCTCTATCGCTCCGATGTGACCTTTGATTTCTCGGCGGAAAACCACATGACCGTCCATGAGAATGTGGCGGAGCCCTGGCGGGTGACGCTGGTGGACACCGGTCTCAACACGCAGACCGGAGGACGAATCGGGCGGGTGCGGAAATATATAGGGAACGAGACCTTTATGCTCACCTACGGCGACGGAGTGAGCGACGTGGACCTGAATGCCCTGCTGGAGCAGCACCGAACCGCAGGACAAACGGTTACCCTGACCGGCATTCAGCCGGGCGGGCGCTTTGGCGTGCTGGATTTGGACGAGCTGGGCAGAACGGTCACCGGCTTCCGGGAGAAGGCCAAGGCGGATGGCGGCTGGATCAACGGCGGGTTTATGGTAATGGAGCCGGGGGTGTTCGATTATCTCAGCGAGGATGAGAATTGCGTGTTGGAGAGGGGACCCATGGAGACACTGGCCCGGGAAGGAAAGCTGGGCATCTATAAACACAACGGCTTCTGGCAGTGTATGGATACCCAGCGGGACAAGATCTGGCTGGAGGAGAGATGGGAAAAGGGGAATGCCCCCTGGCGGGTGTGGTAGAGAGAATGCTGAATTTTTACAGACATAAAAAGGTTTTTGTTACCGGGCATACCGGCTTTAAGGGCAGTTGGCTGTGCGCGATGCTGCTGATGGCCGGGGCGGAGGTCACGGGTTTCTCTTTGCCGCCTGCGGACCCAAGTTTGTTTCGAATTGCCGGTTTGGAGTACCGTATGCGGTCCATTCAGGGCGATATCCGGGATTTTGACGCGATTTACCGCGCCGTGTCCCAGGTAAAACCGGAAATCGTAATTCACCTGGCTGCACAGCCCATTGTCAGAGAGGGCTACCGGGACCCGGTGGGGACGTATTCCACCAACGTAATGGGCACCGTTCACCTGTTGGAATGCGTGCGCCGGTGCGGGGGTGTGCGCAGTGTTCTGAACGTGACTACAGATAAGGTCTATGAAAACCGAGGCTGGCCTTGGGGATACCGGGAGACCGACCGCCTGAATGGCTTTGATCCCTATGCCGGCTCCAAGTCCTGCTCTGAGCTGCTGACAGACAGCTATCGAAACAGCTTTTTCTCCGATGGAGAGACGGCAATCAGTACCGCCCGGGCGGGGAATGTGATCGGCGGTGGAGATTTTGCAGCTGATCGGATTATTCCGGATTGTATTCGCGCCGTTCAGGCTGGAAAGCCGATTCAATTGCGCAATCCTGATTCTGTCCGGCCCTATCAGCATGTACTGGAGCCGCTGTCGGCCTATTTGCTGATTGCCCGGAGGCAGTATGAGGACGGCGCCTTTGCCGGCTGCTACAACGTGGGGCCGGACAGCGAGGGATGTCTGACCACCGGCAGGCTGGCAGATCTGTTCTGCCGGGCTTGGGGCGAGGGGGCGCGCTGGGAGAGCACCGGGGAACGGGGCCCCCACGAGGACGCGGTGCTCCGTTTGGATTGCTCGAAAATCCGGGCGCTGCTGGGATGGAGACCCAAGTGGACCGTTGGCCGCGCCGTGGAGGAAACTGTGGCCTGGACCAGAGAGTGGATGGAGGGACAGGAGATGTCCGCCTTTATGGAGGGACAGATGAAAATGTTTTTGAGGGGTGATTGTGATGGAGAGAATGATAGAGATAAATACCGATAGTATAAAATCCCTCCAAGCGGATAATGATCTGTTCCAAAACAGGGCGTCTATCGCGGAGATGCAGCAGATGGAAACCGGGGCGGAAGTCACAGTAATTATTCAGGGATATAACCGTTTGGAAAAAACAAAACGATGCGTGGAAAGTGTTCTACAGTACACCTCGGGTATTGACTATGAATTGATATTGATTGACCACGGCTCTGAAGATATGACACTGGAATATTTTCAGTCTGTAAAACATGATAAGAAAAAAATAATACATATTACTAAAAATTTAGGGGCCTCTTATCCACCTTCAGTTTTAAACTTGAAGGATCTAGGACGGTTTGTATGTCCACTTGTCAACGACATCATTGTAACGCCGCACTGGCTGGAAAACCTGCTGATCTGTATGAAATCGGATATAAGGATCGGGATGGTTAATCCAGTCAGCTCGAATACCAGTAATTTGCAGGGAGTGGAGTTTTCTTACATTGACTATAGTGATATGCAAAGAAAAGCGGCCAAATTTAATTGTTCTGATCCCAGAAAGTGGGAAGATCGGCAACGACTGATTACCATGGGGACATTGTTCCGTAAAGAAGCGTTGATAGCCGTTGGCTGGCCGTATATTGATGCCGGTTTTTTTCACGATTTTGCGGATGACGATATTACATTTCGCATCCGGCGTATGGGATATCGGGCAGTATTAGCTGGAGATACTTGGATTTGCCATGATCACGATGTACAAAGCCGAAAAGGGGAAGATTTGACGGAATTTCAAAAATCACTCAATATTGGGAAAAGAAATTTTCAGGAAAAATATTTTGGTGTTGATGCTTGGGATGATGTTAATAATTTTTATCGCCCCTATCTCACCCGCCTGCCGGCTTCAAAGGCAAAGGGGGCTGTACGAGTACTGGGGGTAGATGTTTTGTGTGGGACCCCTATCCTTGATTTGAAAAATTGGCTCCGGAAGTCAGGCATATTTGATACTGAGCTGTCTTCCTTTACACAGAATCCAAAGTATTGGATTGATCTAAAAACGATTTGTTCCGGCGCTGTTATTTGCGATCGAGAGGAGTTTCTTTCAGACGCTTTTTTGCCGGAATATTTCGATTATATTATAGTGGATCAACCGCTGAATCGGTATCATGAACCTCAGAAAATGATTGATGATTGTTTTTTGCTGTGTAAAAAAGGCGGCATTATGCTTTTTAAACTTAAGAATGCGTTTTCGTTCCAGAGTTATCTATATCATCTTGGGAAATGGGATGATTATGATCAGGAATTCTCCTATAATCTCCCTCTTGAAGCAGTGAAGGCAGTATTGGATAAGAAGGGCAAGGTAAAAGATGTTATTATGATTCCGATTGGACTTGGAGAAGAATCGGAACAGGCCTTGAATGCCCTCCTTCCAGGAGAATTGTCGGGAAACCAACGGGCGAAAGCAGTTAAACGAATGGTCAGTAAAGAATATCTGCTGGTTGTTGAAAAATAGAGGAGGAAAGGGGCGGTTTGTGTGTCAAAATTTCTTACACCAGAGGCATGTAATTTGAAACGTGAAACTCTGCATGAAGTTCTCCCTCTGGTTAATGGACCGTTTTGTATTCGTTTTATGGTAACACTTACCTGTAATTTCAGGTGCTATTACTGTGATTATCAAAATCGAGAGTTTAAAACAGAAGTTATGAATTTTGAGGACTTTAAAAAGTGTATTGACCATTTGGAGGGGATTGAAAAGTTAAAAGTCTTCAACTTTACAGGCGGTGGTGAACCGCTGACTCATAAAGATATAGCACGCATGGTGGAATATGTAAAAAAGAAAGACCTTTCAAAGACTATTGAGATTACAACCAACGGTTCTCTGCTGACACATCAGATGAGCGATGCTCTGCTGGCTGCAGGAGTAGATAGGATAAAAGTGTCTCTCCAAGGCTGTTCCAGTCAGGCATATTTGGAAACCTGCAATGTTGCGATTGATTATGACAAGCTGAAAGAGCAGCTTTGTTATTTTCGCGATGCGAAGGGGCCGAATGTTGTTCTCTTTGTGAAAATAATTGATCAGATGCTCCCCACGCCTGAAGCGCGTCAAAATTTCATTGATGAATATCGAGACATTGCGGATGAGTATGAGATTGATTGCTTATTTCCAACTCCCAGTGCAAAAGACGCTGTAAGTGCTGCATATGACAGTACTCTTTATGGGCAGAAGATGGTGCCATATTCTATATGCCCGCAACCCTTTTATTCTGCAACGATATATCCAAATGGATATGCCTACCCCTGCTGCCCGTTGCCGAATCCTGCTCCGCTTTGCAATATGAAAACAGAACGTTTAATCGATTGCTGGCATGGCCCACAGCATAAAGCTTTCCTATGTCAACACTTGCGTGGAGAAAGAGGACAGATTCCGGTTTGCTCTGACTGTACGCTGTTTCAGTACATCAGTGCGCCAAATGATAATCTGGATCCATATGCATCAGAATTGCTGAAAAAATATGAGAATCTCTAATTTTTTCGTATTTTATAGCAAGCAATACTCCTAAAGGATGAGAATAAGAGGGAGGTTCCTATGATTCAGCATGTAAGCATTCAACCGTATCAGGTTCAAAAGTACGCTGAGATTAAAATGAGCGGGCCAAAAATGATGGAAGGGTTTCCACTGATAGCTGTTGATTCAGACACCTATATCGTAGGAGCGGAAATACAAAGTGGTATTAACTTTGATCCTGTCGGCGGGCGGCATTGCATTGCGATTGGAAAGGGTTGTTCTTTAGCGGAGGCAATTACCTTTATCATTGATATCAATCATGATTATAAGTCGGTTGTCCAAGGAGAACTGTCCTGCTTAAAAGAAATAAAACGTACTTGGAAAACGGGGCGAAAAGGGTCAATTATAATACAAAATGATGTTTGGGTCGGACATGGAGCCACGATCATGGCGGGCGTGACGCTTCATAATGGCTGTGTGGTTGCGGCGGATGCGGTTGTTACAAAGGATGTGCCGCCATATGCAATTGTTGGCGGCAACCCGGCTAAAGTGATTCGCTATCGATTCGATGAAGATACAGTTGCTGCGCTGCAAAGGATTGCCTGGTGGGACTGGCCGCCAGAGGTTCAGCAGGCCCGGAGAGAGGATTTTAACTTGCCAGTGCGGGAGTTCATCTCGAAGTGTTTTTATGGCGCGGACATAAACGGAAATTCTGCCCCCCCCCCGCAGACGGAGAAGGAGAGGGACATTGTGCTGTTTGTGGCGGACACCGAAGAATCCTTTCCCCTTTATCCCAAAGTGCTGCGCCAGTATTTTGGGAAAGACCGCCCAAATACCGAACTGCTGATTTATCTGCCAAAGGAGCACTCCAGCAAAAAGAATGTACAGGCAATTGAAGAAATTTTGCGGGAATACTCTCACCGAGACAGCTATGTGACATTGCAGACGGGGGACGATGTGGATGAGCACATGCTCTTTCAACTTGCGGATTATTACGTCACGACGCGCGGCCGAAAAACGGTCCGGCGGACATGCCTGGCGGATTTATACGGCGTTAAGATCCTTTATGGAACAGATGAACCTATATTTTTGAATCTTTAACGGGAGATATTTTTAATGTGTAAAACAATTTGCCCTGTGTGTGGCGGCGGCCAAACAGATACATTGCTTTCACTGTCCAATATACCTGTTTTTGTCAATGTACTGCCTGACCAGTTGGAAGAAGCGAAAGAATTTGTACTGGGAACCCAGCATTTGGCGCAGTGCAATCACTGCGGCTTTGTATTCAACTGCGAATTTGAGCCGGAAAAGGTGATGTATGACACTGGTTACCATGCGGAACGGGGCCATTCTGCCTACTATTCCCGGCATATCAGCCGGGTCATAGATTTTATCGAGTCTGTGAAACCTGTGAAGGGCCAGCGCCTGCTTGAGGTCGCGTGCGGGGGTGGCGAATTTTTGGCGGAGGCGGCCAAGCGTGGCCCGAAGGATGTAACCGGCGTGGACCCGAGTGCGCCCGAGACTGCGGCAGAACCGCTGAATCTGCAAAAGGCGCTTTTTGATGATGCGTATTTAGAGAAGATGACCTGTCCGGCGGACATTTTAATGAACCGTCACATGATTGAACACATCCTGAATCCGCTGGAAATGCTGGCAAGATTCCGCCGTGCGCTGGCGCCAACAGGCATTTTATATTTGGAGACGCCCAGATTGGACTGGATCTTGGAAAACCGGGCATTTTTTGATTTCCCCTACGAGCACTGCGCGTATTATCACGATGCCTTTATAGAGAGGCTGCTGAAAGCGGCCGGCTTTGAAATTGCTGCCATGGAAAACAGCTACGATGGCCAGTACTTTTCCATCTGCGCCCGAAAAAGCACGCCGCAGCCTGCGCTGACGCCCGCGTCTGAAGCGGAATTGTGTGCTGTTCGGCAGGCTTTTTCCAAGTTGGAGAGGACCTATACGGAGATAAATCGTGCCCAGGCGGTTCCGGGTTTCTGTGCAGAAACCCGGAGGTCCGGTAAACCGGACCTCCATTCTGATTCCACCCACCCGGACGGCGTATTTTTCTGGGGCGCCGCAGCCAAGGGCGTTATGTGCGCAAATCTCCTCAATCAGTGGCCAATCGCCGGCTTTATTGATAAGAATGTGCATAAGCAGGGGAAATTTATCCCCGGTACAGGCCACCCGGTTTTGGCCCCGGAGCAGATTACGTATGAACTGGTAAAAACAGTAATTGTAGAGAACGACGTCTATCTCACGGAAATTCAGGCTGAGGCGGGGAAAATTGATCCCCGCATAGTGGTTCTCTCGTTGAGCAGCTTGCTTTAGGATGTGACATACGGATGGCATCATTTGCGTTTCAAAAGACGGAGATCGAACAACTGACTCTGATCACGCCGCTTTTCATTCCGGACGAGCGCGGCTACCTGGCCAAGCACTTTGAAGCGGAAGTGTTCGCGGAAAACGGCATTGCCTTCACGCTGGCGGAGGAGCTGGAGACAAAGTCCTGCCGCGGTACTCTCCGGGGTCTGCATTTCCAGCGCCGCCACAGTCAGGACAAGCTGGTGAGGGTGGTTTGCGGCCAGGTGTGGGATGTGGCTGTAGATCTGCGCCCCCGGTCCCCAACATTTGGCCGCTGGCAGGGATTCTGCCTCTCGGCGGAAAACCGGCGGATGCTGTATATTCCCAAGGGGTTTGCCCATGGCTTTCTGGTTCTCAGCGAGGAGGCCCTGCTGCACTACCTCTGCGGGGATCGATATGACCCGGACAGCGAGAGCGGAATTGTGTGGAATGATCCGGAGCTGGCTGTCGACTGGCCGCTTGCCGACGGCATGGAGCCGATTTTGTCGCAGCGTGACCGGAGTTTTGCCGGCTTTGCGGCGTTTCGGCAGGAGTGGAAGACGTGATGAAAAGAGTGCTGATTACCGGCGTGACCGGCTACATCGGTTCCCGGCTGGCCCGGGCGCTTTCAAAGGACTGCGAGGTCTATGGTCTGGTCCGCCGTCCGCTGAACGAGACATACCTCCCGCCCTCTCTCCGGGAGAAGCTTGTGTATTACGACGGCACCGGAGAGAGTGTTCTGGCCGCACTGGAGACCTCTCGTCCGGACATTGTGTATCATTTGGCGGCCCGCTACACGACCGCCCACGATATTTCCTCCATTCCCGCGCTGCTCGACGGAAACCTGACCCTCGGCGCGTACCTGCTGGAGGCGATGTGTGAGGCGGGCTGCCGCCGTCTGGTCTACGCTTCAACGGTTACCACCCGCGGCGCAAACGGGGCATATCATCCCCTTACCCTATACGCCGCCACAAAGCAGGCGTTTTCTGATCTGGCGGCCTACTATACGGGGGCAGGCGCGATGCGTGCGGCGGCGGTGGCGCTGTCCGACACCTATGGGCCGGGGGATCGCCGCCCCAAGGTGCTGAATCTGATCCGACAGTCCATCCTGGCGGGGACGCCTATGGACTTGACCTCCGGGCGGCAGATTTACGACGCGGTGTATATTGACGACGTGGTGAGAGGCCTGCAAAAAGCCGCCGACGCACTGGAGAGTACGGGCACCGCCCATTTGTTTTACCAGCTCTCCGGGACGGCGCCTCTCACCCTGCGGGAGACGGTGGAGCTGCTGCTGAAGGTCAACGGCCTGACCTTTCAGGCCAACTGGGGCGGCCGTCCGGACCCGGAGGGTATGTTGGACCGGCTGCAGCGTGTGTTTCCTACGCCTCCCGGCTGGCAGCCGGATGTTTTGCCGGAAGCCGGCCTAAGGCGATTTTGGGATGACGGTTCACTTGAGTGAGGAGGAAGTAAGTATGGATAACCGGCACTGCCGTTTTTGCGGACGGGAATTGAAGCACACATTTGTGGATCTGGGATTCTCTCCCCTGTCCAACGAGTATCTGGAGGACTTGGGCCAGGGGCAGATGTGCTATCCGCTGAGGGCCCAGGTGTGCGGGGAGTGCTTTTTGGTGCAGGCCTCTCTCTATCAGCGTCCGGAGCAGATTTTTGGTACATATCAGTATTTCAGTTCCTATTCCGAGAGCTGGCTGAGACACTGCAAGTCCTATGTCGAGATGATTGTATCCCGTCTGGGCCTGACCAGAGAAAACCATGTTTTGGAAATCGCCTGCAACGACGGCTATCTGCTGCAATATTTCAAGCCCTTCGGCATTCCGGTCAGGGGCGTGGAACCGGCAGAAAATGTGGCGGCAGAGGCAAGGGCAAAGGGAATCGATGTCTCCTGCTGCTTCTTCCATGCTGATACCGCCCGGGAGATGGGGAAGTACGACCTGGTAATCGGCAACAATGTGTTGGCCCATGTGCCGGATATTAATAGCTTCGTGGAGGGGCTGTCCCTGGTTCTTAACGCGGCGGGGACGATCACTATGGAATTTCCCCATCTGATGCGGCTGATGGAGTCCTGCCAGTTTGATACCATCTACCACGAACATTTTTATTACTTATCGCTGACTGCCGTGCAGCGTATCTTCCAGACCCACGGCCTGGAGATCTACGATGTGGAGGAGCTGGAGACACACGGCGGTTCCCTGCGTATTTACGCTGCGCACAAAGGGCACGGCTGTGTGCGGCCCGCTGTGGCCGAGCTGCTGGGCCGGGAGGAGGCGTTTGGCCTGAGAGATATTCAGACCTATGCCGGTTTTATGGAGAAGGTTGAAGCCATTAAGCTGGACGCGCTTCATCTGTTTACAGAGCTGAAACAGCGGGGAAAGCGGATTGCGGCCTTCGGCGCGGCGGCAAAGGGAAATACTTTTCTGAATTACTGCGGAATAAAACGCGATATCATTGATTTTGTGGTGGATTCCAACCCCCATAAGCAGGGACTCTATCTCCCGGGAAGCCTTATCCCCATCGTGGGGATTGAAGCACTCCGCGAGAATAAGCCGGACTATTTGCTCATCCTCCCCTGGAATCTGAAAGAGGAGATTGTCTCCTTAACAGACTACGTGCGTGAATGGGGATGCCGATTTATTACCTGCATTCCCGATGTGCGGGTGTTTTCCGCGTAAATTGAGATGATGGATTTTTTGGGAAGTCAGGACCACCCGTATAACGGGTGGCCTGCACTTGCCCTATAAGGGCGTGATATTGGCCGCGCCTCAAGGCGCGGTGAAACGGTCTGCCGACCGAATATTCTTACAAGCGGCCCCACTAATGGGGCGGTGACGTAAGAAAACATTTTAAGCGAGGGTCGGCGTAGCGTCAAGC
>CATONV010000056.1 GCA_951801655.1 uncultured Oscillospiraceae bacterium
CCGGCTCATTGTAGAAGGTGAAGGTGTTGGCCACAGAGGCGTTGGGCATCACCGTCACCGTCTGCGAGGTGGTCTGGGCCACATAACCATCCGGTACAGCCTCTTCCGTGATGAGGTACTGGCCGGCCTTCAGGTTGTCCGCCGCCTGGGTCAGAGTCAGCGTTCCATCGGCCCCGGTGGTCTTAGTAACGGAAAAATCCCCAGAACCATCCGCGCTCTCCACCTTGAACGTGACCCCCGGCAGAGGTCTATTCGTGCCCGCTTCCAGCTTCCTTACGGTGAGCTGAACGGTGTCATCCTCCTTATTGGGTTCTCCAGGTACAGCAATCAGTAAGCGCTGCATGGGAACTCCAGACTGCCCGGTCAGCTTCCAGGGCTGGGACTTATCCCACTCATAGATCCACAGGTGGTAATCGTGGTAATATTCGGGGTGGTCCAGCACAAGGTTTACCCCGGTACTGATATAATCATAGGCAGAGTTGCCGGTGGCCCCACCGTCCGTCGAGTCGATGATGGTATGGGTCCCCACCTTGCTCCAATCCGTGATGAAGGAGGATTGGCCGTAGGTGTCGTGGTACAAGCGCATGGCGGCCACGAACTCCTCAGACGCCTGCTCAATGAAGCCCTCCCGGTTGGAACTCACGTCCAGGATGATGCCATGCTCGTAATACCAGGACATCGCCTGCGCGACCAGGAACCAAATGGCGGACCAGTAGGAATCCCAGGTCTCCAACCCACGGGCGTTGCCGGCGTCCGTGAAATTGCCATAGGTGTGGGAGTAGATGTAGGTGAGCAGTACCTTCAGCGAGGCGTTGTTCACCTCTGTGCTGAAATTCCATTTCTGCCCGTTGGCGGCGGGACCCAAGGTGCCCTTTTGATAGGCGCACAGGGCGCGCGTGAGGCCAAAGCCCGGCACGTCCACCTGTTCATTGAACACATAGGGCAGCCCTATGTTATTGATGACGCTGCTGGCCGCTTTATAGCGGACGGACTGCCCGCCGATGGTCATGTAAGCCGAGGACTTCTGGGTGATGCTGTCCGGGGCGTTAGCCAATCCCGTGGCCGCGAAGGCGGACAGGGGCAAAACACCCAGCACGCACACCAGTGCCAAAAGCAGGCTGATGACACGTTTGATGATACTATTTTTCAAAGCATTTCCTCCTCGTAATGATGAAGGCCAGACTGTTTCTCACAGTCTGGCCTTTCGGTATGAGATATTCTGTTTACTCGGGATATCGTGTTCGCAGGGCATAGCCTGGCTGTTCTTCCAGCCACCACTTGAAATACTGCCCGCCCCAGAGAGCCTTGTTATGAGTGCCGCTTTCTGTCACCTTGATGTATTCATCCATCTTATCCACTACGACTACCACATGACCACTTGATGACGTATCATATTCTATGAGGTCTCCGACCCGAATATCGCTCCATACTGGATCGGTCTGGCGCCGCCAAGGAAGCGTACCAAATGCCGCATCGGAACACAGCATAGCCCATCCCGCGCAAGCGTCACAGTTACCATAGGGTCGATAAAGCGGATTGCTGGAGCAGTAGGGTGTGGGATAGACTGTTCCATCTGGATAGAGCTCTTTGAGCGCCACAATGGCAGCCCGCACATTTTCCTCCGTCAGCGGTTTCCCATCGGTGGTGGTATGGCCGTTGTCAGTGGGAACAGGGCTTGGGTCCAGCCCCGGGTCGGGGGGCGTCGGCGCCGTTGGTTCCGTCCCGCCCAACACATTGCGGTCGAACCGGGCCAGCATGGCCGCCACCTCTGCCCGGGTGATGGTGCCCAGAGGATTGATGGTAGTGGCCGACGTGCCCTCCATGATCCCCATGGGCCAGGCCCAGCCCAGCATGGCCTCCTCAGCTTCGTTGTAGATGGGGCCGAAACCCGACATAGAGAAGCGGTCCCACTCCATGTCGGTAAACGGGGTGCGCTCCACGGCGGCGGGGTCAGCGTTGGCTTTGTCCAGTGCTTTCGCGAAGTTGTAGAGCATGACGCAGAACTCTGCCCGCCGTACATTTTCCTCTGGGTAGAGCAGGGTCCTGGACAGGTTCACACTGGGAAAGACCCCATTCTGATACGCCCAGATCACGCCCGGCATATACCAGGCCCCGGCGGTCACATCCACATAGGGAACAGCCTCATTTACTGCCGGGCTGCCTGCGTATCGGTACAGCACCGTGGCCAGCATGGCCCGGCTCATCTTGGTGGACGGGCCAAAGGTATCGGGGCCGGTGCCGTTGAACAGCCCCCGCTCTGTCACGTACCGGATATCGTCCGCCGCCCAGTGACCGGCGGGCACATCCCGGTAGGCCGCGGATGCCGGGACTGCCAGGGACAGGGACAGCGCCACGCTCAAAAACACGCTCCAAATCCGTTTTTTCATAGTATCACGCTCCTCTTTACTTGTGTTCTGATTCGAGCATAATACCATTTTGGGAGCTTGTCAAAGGATTATTTGAAACGTCTTTTCCGATACAACAGGAAGGGGGCGATTTGTTGCGGACAGGCCGCTTTGCGCTGGATTTCCAGCGGTTCCTCCTCCTAGAAGTGACTTCTGAACTTTTTATGAACGTACCTCCATGGCCTGGACCACGACCCGCTTGGCGGGCTGGTTCTCCAGGCAGGTGATGAGTGTGATACGGTTATCGGCGCTGGACTCCAGGTAGCTCCAGTCTGTCCAGTCGATGGTGCCCACATAGCTCACGGCGTAGGTCCGGGTGCCCAGGGGCGTCTCATACTGGATGGTGTCGCCGATCTTGAGGTTCTTGATATTGCCGATGTTGTGCTTGGCCCCCCGGTTGTGCCCGCACAGGCCGATGTTCCCCTGCCACGCGCTGGTGCTGGGGAAGTGACCCACGCCCTTGCTCATGGCGGCGGAGTCGGTGCCCTCATAGGCGTTGAACCGAATGCCCAGCTTGGGGATCACCAGCGTGCCCACGCTACCGTCGGAGCGGGTCACGCTGCCCACATCCGTGAAGCCGGCGGAGGGCCCGGCGGAATAATTGGGGGTGATGGCTGTGGCGGGTGATCCCATCCACTCCACCGGGAAGGCGCTGCCGGTGCTGTCGGGGTAGATCCCGCCGCTCAGCCCATATTCCAGGGAACCGGCATTGGAGGCGGTGGGAGCGCCGTCGGCCAGAGGGTCCAGGAAATCCACCACATTGGGGCCCTCATAGTTGTACTGGGAGCCGTAGACCTCCTCGTAGCTGGTGCTGCCGTAGTAGTCCTGGGGGGCCTTTGTTGTAAACTTGTAGTCAGACGCATAGGCCGGGGCGGCCAGGGCCAGCACGGCGGTGGCCGCCAGGGTCAGTCCAAAGAGCCTGTTCATCGTTTTCATGTTATTTGCACCTCGTTTCTTTCCGTTTCTTCCTCATCCCTCACGGCGAACCAGTAGCTGTCCATCCCATCGGTCCACTCCACCAGATGGGTGCGGGTCCCGTCGTAGAGCTGGATGGTGATGAGGCGGCCCGCCAGCTTCTGGGCCATCTGCTTATTCAGCTCCACGCCAGCCTCCGCCGCAGGGTACTCCCGCAGCCTGGTAAAGTCCAGCCGGGGCTTTCGAGCCGTGACCCGCTGAGCGCCCAGCCGCTTATAGGCCACGCCCTTGGCGTTCATGGCGTAGATCACGGCGTTGGGCCGCAGGAAAATGAACGCAGCCACGCCCCCTCCCGCCATGGCCAGCAGGGATACCCCCAGGATGACCCACGGGAGAATGGAGGGCCTCGACTCCATGATCGGATCAGGCTCGGACGCGGAGATGGGCTCGCCCAGATAGGTGACGGTGTAGCGCACCGACCGCACCCCCTCCGCCGTGATCTCGCCGGTATAGTTGGCGGTGGTCACATAACCCGTGGCAACCTGACGGCTCCCGGCGGCGGAGTAGGTCGCCGTGGCCGTGTAGGATGTGGGGAGCAGGGTGTCCCCATAGAGCCCCGTCCCGGTGGTGCTCCAGGTGATGTTGGTCAGGGAGAGGGTGGTTCCGTTCTTCACCACCGTGGTGGGCACATAGGCCGGGTCGTTGCGGTCCAGGTCGGTGTACTGCCGGGTGTCGCTGATGGTGTACCGCTGGGAGGTGTAGCCGGACGCCACCGTGTTGAGGGTGGTGTGGTCCAGCGTCAGGACGCCGGCGTACCCGTCCTGCGCGTATTCCTTTGTGGGGGGCAGCTGGGCCAGGATGTCCGAAAGGTTCTTGGTGGACGTTTCCAGGGTGACGGTCTCAGTGTGCTGCTTGGAGTCCCGGAAGCTCTGGTCCTCCTTGACGGTCTCCATGTGCTCGTAGTGGAAACCGTCCAAGTCGAAGGGCTCCTGAATCAGCCCGGCGGGGTCCTCCTCTGGGGACAGGGTGTAGGTTTTGATGATGAGCTGCCGCCCATCCCGATTTTCCGTGATCACCCCCTCTGGGACGTGGGCGGCGGATGCGGAAAGGACCAGGGTGGACAGCAGGGCGATGGCGGCGATAGTCCGTTTCATACTTTGCGCCACCGTCCTCTCCACAGGGCGAAAGCGCCCCCGGCCAGAGGGATGGCCGCCAGGATTCCAGCTAGGATCAGTTTGTTTTTCATGTTGTGTTACCTCCGTTGATGTAAGATTTTATGGACAGCTCCTGAATGGAGCATGAACCATCGCTGCATTGCGCCAGCAGCCGCAGGGATGCGTCCAGCGCCTGCTGGGTGTCCCGCCGGTGGCGCTTGACGAAGGGGGACAGGAACAGCACGTCGCCATCCCCGGTCAGTGTAAAAATGACGCGGATCACGGTCTTGCTCTTGGCACGCAGCTCGTAGAGGGCCTGATACCGCTCGATCTTGAAGTGCTTGACGTAGGGCTCCCGCATAGCCGCCTTAGGGGTTTGCAGCAGCAGGGCAAACAGGGAAAACAGCTTCTGCCTCTGTTTTTCCTCCAGACCGTCCAGGAAGGTGTACAGCGGCGGAGCGCCCTCATGGGGCGCTGTGATCAGCAGCTTCATTGGGACCGTCCTCCTTTTCCGTTTTCTCCATATCCTCCGCCAGCTGGAGCAGATATGCCGCGAACCCCAGGGAGAACCGGGACAGGGCGGGGACGTGCCCCGCCAACCACCACACCGGGTCGGGCAGCGGTTTGCGCAGGGTGTCGTATTGCAGGGAGATCATCAGGAAGATGCTCTTGGGTTCCTGACGCGCCGCCAGCTCCTGGAAAGCAGCCAAGGCCCGGGACAACTCCCGCCGGTCCTCGAAAGCGTCGCACAGGTCGTCAAACAGCGAGGCGGCATAGACGTGGGTGAACGCCTCCATGGCGGGCCCATCCACCTCCCCAGCCTCGGTCAGCAGGCCCATCCTGCGCAGGCGGGCAACCGCCGAGCCGTCGAAGGGGTCCGGCCTTTTTTTCTTAGTTTGTTGTGTCATGGTGGTCACAGCTCCTTTGTTTTGGGCAAAAATAAAGCCCGGCACCCGCGCCCTGTGGGCGCGGGTGCCAAGCTGTCAAAAAACAGTCAGATGGCTAAGAATGTTCGTGTTTGTTCCGGGGCGCTCTCCCGCAGCATAGCAAGCGCCGAGCACTCGGGGGCGGTCCGGATCACCTCCAGGATATCGCCCCAGATCAGTTCGTTGACCGATACCTGGTTCGACAACGGACCGTCGGCATAACAGTGCAGGACGGTCACCAGGTTTAAGCGGTCCACGATGGCCCGGTACTGCCGGGAGATCCTGTTCTGGTCCTTGTAGGGCGTACTCTCCGTCAGCGTGACAGAGCGCAGCTCACAGTCCGGCTGCTCCAGCCGCTCCCGCACCGCCGTTTGCAGGGCGTCGGGACAGCTGGGCAGTTGGACCGGCGCGGTTTTGATCATGCCGATTCCCCCTTTGTTTGGTTGAAATAGAGGGCCAGGGCCTCGCCGATGACCCGCTCCACCTCTTTTTTGGAGGTCCCCGGCGCGAAATAAGAGGCGTAGACAGTCCGGCCGATGCTGACACTGGCGGGGGCGGGGCGCTTCGGGCCGCGCAGGAAATCCACAACACTCTGTTCCGTCAGTGGCCCGGCCTTTGCAAGCTCCCGCAGTCCCGCCGTCTGGGTGTCCGACAGCCTGCGGGGATACCGCTTCATGGCGGCATAAACGGCCAGCTGGTCCTCCTGGCACAGGTAGGAGAGGGATACGGCGGAGGCCAGCGTCAGGAGCTTGTCGTCCAGCTTCAGCCGGAGGCAGCCCATCAGACGGTTGACCCGCAGGTAGTTGGCCACCTGCCGGCCAGAGAGGTCATAGTCCCCGCCCAAAGCGTCCCTGCTGTTGGACTTATGGAAGTCAGTTCCACAAGTTCCGTTCTCCGCCGACTTGTGGAAGTCACTTCCACAAGTTCCGCCGCTCTCCAATTCCGCAAGCTCCCGCCGGATGTCGTTTCGCTTTCCCTGGGAGAACATCTCCGAATAGCGCAGGGCCAGCACCGCCGCCTTTTCGCTGGGGAGCAGGTCAGCGAACGACCGCTGGAGCAGATTTGTTTCGATCACATACATCAGCGCCTCTTCGTCGGTCAGTCCCTCTTTGACCAGGCACCAGGCGCTTTCCAGTCCGGCCAGTTTCCCAGCGTTCATACGGTTGTGACCGGAGAGCATTTCATAATCGCGCCTGGCATCCCCGAAAATGCGGCGGACGATCAGCGGCATGAGTATCCCGTTCTGCCGGATGCTCTCCACCATGTCCGCCAGCCGCTCCCCGGTGTAGAGCCGGAAGGGGTGGCCCTCAAATTCCCGTATTCGCTCAAAACGGATAGATACCAGCCGGAGGCCCTTCTGAGATATGATGTCCTGATTTATAGCGCACTCTTGTATGTCACCCGACGCGGCGATCTCCGCCGCCAGGGAGGACATGGAGCGCACTCCTTTGGGCGGGGGCGCTTTGCTCGGCATAGCTGATCAACTCCTTTGCGAAGGCCCGGTATGCGATACTGGCCTTGGATTCCGGGGCGTACTCCATGACGGTAAGGCCCCGGCTGATAGCGTCCCCCACCTTGACCGTCTCAGGGATGGCCGTCTTGAACACCCGGATCTCATCGCAAAAGGCGTTTTCCACATTGGCCCGGGTGGTGCGGTAGAGGTTGGTGCGCAGATTGCACCGGGAAAAGACGATCCCCTCAAACTCGATGCCGGGGTTCAAACGCCGCCGGTTTTTCAAGACGCTGGCGATCAGGTCGGTCAGTCCCTCTGTGGAATAGAACTCGGGGCAGATGGGAATGAGGACACTGTCCGCCGCTGTGAGGGCGTTGGTCATGAGGGGACTGGCGGCCCGGTTGGTGTCGATGATGATGTAATCGTAGTGGGGACGGAGCGGGGAAAGGATCTCCTGCAAGAACCGCTCTGTGCCCATCTCGGTGAGCAGGTTAGTTTCCAGCTTGGCTAGGGCTTTGCTGCCGGGGATCAGATCGACATTCCCGCACCGCTGGATGTAGCTGCTGGGGGTGGGCAGATCCTGGTCCTCCAGCAACCGGGCCATGATGCCGCTAATGTTCAGCGCGGGGGCTTGTCCATCGGGAAGAAGGGTGGCGGAGAGGTTGGTCTGGGGGTCGAAATCTACGCAGAGGACCCGCCGCCCTTCCTCGGCCAAAATGTAGGACAAATGCTGGCAGACCGTGGTTTTGGTTACGCCGCCCTTTTGGTTGGCGACGGTGATAATTCTACACATTTCGCTATCATCCTCCTATGTGGCCCGCCTGTCCGGGGGCTATAAAAATTAGGACCAAACCGGGAAACCCTTGCGGCGCAAGCACTTCCTGACTTAGTCCTAATATAATACTTTCATCGCAATAGATCGAGTAGATGTCCCAGCCGTGGTCAATGGCGTAGTGGGTCAGCAGGGATTTTTGGTTCTGGATGCTCTCGGACTCGGGCTGGTGCTTGTCCTCATCCTCCTTACTCAGCCGTGTATAGATCGCGCAAAGGATTTGTTACACCTCCTCAAAGGCGTAACTGCTCACTGCTATGATATCGCAGGAGCAGTTGAACCGCAAGGATTTATTTGAAATGCCTTTGCCGGTAAAATGGCAAAGGCATTCAAAACGTATGAGACATGGATGAGGTAAACGACGTCCGTCTGATAGCGGAGGCTTCCGCACGGATGGCCCATTTCAACCCCGCCAAGTTGCTTTCCGGCCATCAAATTGACGAGGCCCTGGGACTTTCTCCCGAGGACTATGGTGCTAATTGTAATCGGAGCACGAAAAGACGATGAGGTCTACCATATTGCCCATAAACGAATCCAAGAGCGCAATTTGAAATAAGAGTCATCAGAGGGATAACACACGCAGTGTTGTTCCTCTTCTCGTTTTGTTATTTCTGGAGCTCCTTTAAAAGCCAGGCAGTAATAGTCTGGCAAATCATTTCGTTGTCAGCCTTGAACGGTGGTATGTGAGATTCTTTCAAAATCAAAGCAGAATCTTTCATGAAAATCGCCTCCGGTAAACTATATGAAACAGAAAGTACAAGATATGATTGTAATGTTGGGGCAGATATAGTATGATTAAGTCGATAACAGGAATTGAGTGTGAAAGGCAGATGGATCATGCTGCAAGCTGATTTATTGGAAGGTATTTCCGAAACCAGATATCTCTCAGCAGATAACTACAGGATCTATCGAACAATTATGCGCATCTTCTACCTGGAGCACCAGAAGATGCACTATCAGATGGATCGGGACGCTGTTCTGATCCTGCTCCGGGGACAGGCTGTCTTTGCGGACCACACCCCGGAGCAGTTGACGCTTGACCTCCAGCAGCTGGTCAAGTGGAAAAACCTTACGCCTATCCAAGACCCGCGCAAACCCCGCACCATCGCTGAGTTCAAAAACAAGCAGTATCAATATATGATGTCTCAGACGGCCATCGAGGTCGAACGGCTGACTATCACGCTGGAAAATCTGTCCACCCGGACATCCGGTCTCTCTGCCAGTCCATTCCGTCGCATCCGGGAGGATCTGTATAAAGCGGAACAATTGGACAGTATGCCCCTCCGTGAGGTCAACGCCTGGTGGCAGGACCTGCAGGAGGACTTTCAGCGGCTGAGTCAGAACCATTAGGACTTTCTCCGGGAGTTCTACGGCCCAGGGATGGAAATGCAGATGAAATCGGTGGATTTTATTGTTTATAAGCAGAATTTAGTGCGATATCTGGAGGATTTTGTTCAGGATCTCCAGCACAGCGCCGCCCAGATCGGCGCGCAGCTGGAGAAGTTCTCTCCAGAGCAGGTCACCCATATTTTAGACCTGGTCCGGCGCAGTGAGCTGGAGATCCCCCGCCCTCAGTCTGAGCAGTCCACCGACTGGGAAGTGGAACTGCAAACTCGATGCCAAGGGGTCTGGCAGTCCCTGACCGACTGGTTCACCGGCAGCGATCCCGCCGCCCGGCAGGTGCTGAACGTGACCAATGAGGTCATCCGCAGGGCAGTGCAGAACGCTGCCCTGCTGGTGCAGATGGAGAACATGGGAGTGAGCAACAAGGCGGAGCTGCGGCACTTGCTCACCCTGTTTGCCGGGTTCAAAACGGTGGAGGAGGGTCATCGCCTCTCTGCCTTGGTATTCGGCGCCCAGCAGGCCCGGCACTTTACCTTTGACCACATCCGGGAATCGGAGCGCATTGACCTCAGCCCCTACGACGAGCCGCCAAAGGACTATTCCCTCCAGCCCCGGACGCGTTCCTATAAGCCCCGGATGGATCGCTCCGGTTTTGCGGACAAGAGCGCCGAAAAGGCGGCCCAGCGCCAGAAGATCCTGGAGGAGGAACGGGCCCTCCGTCAGGAGGTCATGGGCCATATCCGGGACGGGAAGCTGGACCTGGCCGCGCTGGACGCCCCCGTTTCCCCCGCTGTGCGCACCGTGTTTTTGTCCTGGATCGCCCTGGCCAACCTCAGCCCCGACAAGCGGGGGCAGACCCAGTATGGCCAGTCCTACCGGCTGAAAAAGCGGGGCAGTCAGACCTGCGCGCTGCGGTGTACTGACGGCGTTCTGACCATGCCTAGCTGCGTGCTAATTTTTGAGGAGGCCGGCCATGTATGAATTTCGCGCTCTGCTGGACCGGTTCTGGGTCGCCCGGGCGGAGGACCGGGAGCTCTATTTCAGCCTGAAACGAGCCCTGCCCGACTACCGCAGGCTGGTCAACGAGCTGCTGGGCTGGAACCTGGTGGTCAATGAGTCGGTGGTCAAGCTGGAGAAGGTGCCGCCCAGGGCCATGTCCTGGATGGGAATCCAGTCCTTTCAGGAGCCGCTGGACTACTGCCTGCTGTGCGCCGTCCTGCTGTTTCTGGCCGACCTGGACGACGGCGCTCCCTTTCTGCTCTCCTCCCTGACTCAGGCTGTGGAGACCTTCCTCAGTGAGGTCCAGCCGGTGGACTGGACCCGGTTTCCCCACCGAAAATCCCTGGTGCGGGTTCTCCAGTACGCCCAGGAGGTGGGGCTGGTGCTGGTCTACGACGGGAACAGCGCACTCTTCGGCAGCGATCAAAATCAGGAGGTGCTCTATGAAAACACCGGCCTGTCCCGGCACTTCCCGGTACATTTTGGCCGGGACATTATGGGGTGCCGGTCCATTGAGGATTTCGAGGCCCTCGCCTGGGAGGGGGACGAGACCGAACAGCGGCGGCGGCGGGTCTACCGACAGCTGGCGCTGGCTCCCGGCCTCTACTGCTCCGACCATACCCAGAGCGATTACGACTACATCAAAAATCAGCGCCGTACAGTAGGTGGGAATCTGGATCAGTTTTTGAACGGAGAGCTTCAGCTCTACAAAAACGGCGCGTTCTTTCTCCTGTCCGAGGGTGAGCGCTGCGGGCTGCTCTACCCCGGGACCCGGGCGCTGTCCGACGTGTCGCTGCTGCTGTGCGCCCAGCTGAGAGAACAGATCGAACAGGGCGTCTATCCCCGCCGGGCGGACGACACCGTACTGCTCACCCGCCGGGAGTTTTTCCATGAACTGGAGCGCTGCCGGTCCCGGTACGGAAACGGCTGGGGCTCCCAGCTGCGCGCCTGTTCACTGGAACGCATCTGTCAGGAGCTGACCGTTTATATGGCCGATTGGATGCTCCTGGAGGTGCTGGAGGAGGACATACTGCTCTACCCGGCCGCAGGCAAACTGGTGGGGAGTTACCCCGCCACCTATCAAAATGAATCAAGGGAGGGGGAGGAAGATGAGCCGCTGGAAGATGAATAAGCTGGGATTCCTCAACTTCTGGTTGTACGACCAGGAGGAATTTCCCATCCATGACGGCCATATCCTGCTGCGGGGCAACAACGCGGCGGGAAAATCCATCACCACCCAGAGCTTTGTCCCCTTTATCCTAGACGGGGATAAGCGCCCGGAGCGGCTGGACCCCTTTGGCTCCCGGGATCGCAAGATGGAGTTTTACCTGCTGGGGGACAATGAACGGGAGGAGTCCACCGGCTATCTGTACCTAGAGTTCCGCAAGCCCGACGCGGAGGAATACCGGACTATCGGTGTGGGAATGCGGGCCCAGCGGGGAAAGCGGGAGATTGATTTCTGGGGCTTCTGCCTCCGGGATGGGAGGCGGATTGGGTCAGGCGGGCTGCAGCTGTTCGAGCAGATGGGCGGGCAAAATCTGCCCCTCAGCAAGCGGAAATTACACCAGCTTATAGAAGACCCCAGCTGTTGGACGGAGAGCCAGACGGCCTACAAGGAGATGGTCAACAAACAGATTTTCGGCTTTGAGGACATCCGGCAGTACGACCAGCTGGTCCAGCTGCTGATCATGGTGCGGGCGCCCAAGCTGTCCAAGGATTTCCGCCCCACCGAGGTAAAAAAACTCTTAAATCTGTCCCTCCAGGTGCTGACGGACGACGACCTGTCAGCCATGGTCAGCACCATGGAGCAAATGGACAATCTGGAGGACACCCTCCACGGCTATCAGAGGGCCATGCAGGACGCCAGGATCATCCGAAACGAGTATAACCGGTACAACCAATACATTCTGGGCCGCAAGGGTCAGGCTTACCTGGAGGCCCGGAGCGCCGTTCAGCGTCTGCGCAATCAGCTCCGGGATGCGGAGGGCTTGCGCGGCAATCTGGAGCGGCAGCTGGATGAGCAGTCGGAGCGAAAGCGGCAGTCCGGGACCCGGCTGGAGCAGGCAAGGGCCCAGCGGACGGCAATGGGAGATGACGACCTGTCTGCCAAGAGTGCCCAGCTGAAACAGGTTTTTGAGAACTGTACCCGGCTTGCCGCTCAGCTGGAACAGGGGGAGAACCGGCTCCAAAAGCTGGAGGATGGGATATCCAGGCGGGAAGTCAATCTGCGGACGCTGACCCGGGACTGTGACGACACACGCGCCGCAGTTCGTCGGCTTCTGCGGGAGCTGAACGATCAAAACGAGCTGCTGCGCCTGGGGCAGGAGCACGACCAGTATGTCCGTGGCCTCCAGGCGGAGCGGCTGGACACAGATCAGCAGGCCCTTCTCGCCGCGCTCCGGCAGAGGAGCCGGTAGATCAGCGAGGTTCTGCGCGCCCTGCAAAAATCAGAGGAGGCCAGAACGGTCTATGACAGCGCCTGTCAGGCATCAGACCAGGCAGCCGCCGCTGTAAGAGAGGCCCAGATCGTACTGCGGGATGCCCAGACCCAGGAACACGAGGAGAGGGATAAGCTGCTGGAATCCTTTACCCGCTGGCGGGATCAGAATACCCAGCTGGAGATCACTCAGGACCTCTGGCTGGATATCCGGCGGGCCCTTGTTGCTTACCATATTCCGGCGGATTGGAGCCCTGTCCGCAATCAGGTGGACGAATGTGTCCGGATACGGGAGTCAAACCTCCGGGCGCAGCTGCTGCAAGCTGAAAACATTCTGAAAATCTTGCGGGAGGAGCAAAAGGAGAAGGAACGGGAATTAGAGCAGCTCAAAGCCCGGCCAGAGCCCATTCCGCCCCGCCGGGATTCCATCCAGGCCGCACGCCTCCAGCTGATGCTGCGGGATATTCCCTGCGCCCCACTCTATGAGCTGGTGGACTTCGCCCCTGACCTCTCCCAAGACGAGCGAGATCTCTTGGAGGCCCAACTGACCGACACCGGGCTGCTGGACGCCCTGGTGGTGCCGGAGGAACAGCTTCCCGCTGTCCGGGAGTTGCTGGAGGAGTATCCGGACCGCTTCCTGATTCCCGGACCTGCTGTAGAACAGCCTATTCGGGGCCTGATCCCCGACGCCGAGGGGCACTTCCCCAGGGAAACCGCCGCCTGCCTCCGGGGGATATCCCAAGCCGATCTCAGCGCCGAGACCGCGCTTCTCCCCGACGGTCGGTTCCGCTACGGCATGATCCAGGGCCGCAGCCACGCCGAGGCCCCTGCCGGATTCGTAGGCGCCGCCGCCCGGGAGGCCAACCGGCAGCGTCAGATTTTCGAGCTAGAAGAACGGTTGGAGCAGTTGTCTGTAAAGGTGCAGTCTGCACAGACTGAGGTTTTGGACTGTACCGGACAGCTGGAGCAGTTGGAACAGGAGCGCTCCCGAATGCCGTCCGCTGAAGAACTGGACCAGGCACTGGTGCTGCTGGATCAGGCCCGCCGGGATCTGCGTCAGGCCGAGGAGGAACAGCAGAAAAAGCTGGCCGCCGAGCAGGCGGCAAAGCAAGCCTGGTCCGCACTGGAGGAAAAAACCGTCAGCCTCAGTGCCGGCCTGTCCTATGAGCGGACGGTCCCGGACTATGAGGAGGCTCAGGAGGCGGCTGTCGGCTATCGGGACACGCTGAACGATCTGGAACACAGCCGTCAGAGGCTGGACTACGCGGTCCGCGCCACGGAGGATGAGCAAAATACCATCGACGAGCAGCGGGATCAGGCGGCGGACCAGAAAAAGGCCAATGACGCCGTTCAAAGGTCGTTGCAAGTCGGCCGGTCATCCGCCGAGGAGCTACAGGCCTATTTGGACCGGCCAGAAAATCAGGCCCGAGTCCGCCGCCTGGCCGAGCTGGATCAGGAAATCGATCACCAGGATCAGGAAAACCGGAGCGCGGAAAAAGAGTGTGTTCGATTGGAAACGGAACTGGAAAACTCTGCTGAAACCATTGCCCGGCGTAAAGAAAATCTCTTGAACGCTACAATCGACGAGCAGGACACGGAAGGCTACTTTCTGGAGGACCTGAAGTTGGGCGTCTTCGGGCTGGATGAAACGCTGGACCTGGAGGAGCGCGCCCAGCAGGCAGTGAGTAAGATCCCACCCGCCGACCGGAACTATACGCCGGAGCATATGGCTGACGCCCTGCGGAGTAACTATCAGAGGTCGAACAACAGCCTGTTAAGCTATCATCCTGAGATCAAACTGGTCTTTGACGCGCCAAATCAGCCCGCACACCTCCGGCAGCGCCTGTGTATCCTGTTGAAAAAGGGTGGGAAGGAACTCTCCCTCTATGACTTTATCCAGTCTCTCCAGACCGACATCGACTCCACCGGAAGCATTTTGGAGGATCGGGACCGGGAGTTGTTTGAAAATATCCTGACTGAGACCATCAGCCACAAGCTGCGGGCCCGCATCGAGGAGAGCGGCCAGTGGGTCCGGGACATGACCGCATTGATGTCTGGCTTGACCACCTCCATGGGGCTGACCTTCAGTCTGGATTGGAAGGAGAAAAAGTCAGAAGGGGAGGGAGAACTGGACACCGCCCACCTGGTCACTCTGCTGAACAAGGACCGGGCTCTGCTTACGCCGGAGGACAGTCAGAAGGTCTCCTCCCATTTCCGAAACAAGGTCAAGCGGGCCCGGGAGGAGGCCCATACCCAAGGAATGTCGGTCAATTACGCCGATCTGATCCGTTCGGTGCTGGACTACCGGGGCTGGTATGAGTTTCACCTGTTCTCCCAGCGGGGGGAAGATGCGAAAAAGGAGCTCACTGACCGGGCCTTCAATAAGTTCAGCGGAGGCGAAAAGGCCATGGCCATGTATGTGCCCCTGTTTGCCGCCGTCTCCGCCCAGTATCACAAGGGAGGGGAGGCCTGCCCCCAGCTGCTGGCCCTGGACGAGGCCTTCGCCGGTGTGGACGACCAGAACATCAGCGCCATGTTTGAACTGATGAGAACTCTGGATTTTGACTACATCATCAACTCCCAGGCCCTGTGGGGCTGTTACGGCTGCGTGCCGGACTTGGACATCGCCGAGATGCACCACCCGCCCAACGCCCCGGTGGTGACCATCCTACGCTACCACTGGAACGGAACCCAGCGGACACTGGAGGACAGCCTATGAGCGAACAGGCCAGGGCCTGCGCGGCCTATTTGAAGGATCACCCCGGGTACAAACGTATCATGCAGGAATTGCTGAAAAAATATCGCAGCTACGGTCGGCCAGCGGGAATCGTCCGGCTGGACGACGCCACCCAGGAGGAGTGCGCCGCCGCCCGGGGGGTCTTTGGCCGTTCCTTCTCCCCACCGCTGCGGTTTCAGACGGCACAGTTTGAGGCGGCCCTTCAGGAGCTCCGTTTTGGGAAAGTCTCTCTAAAAGAGGTTTTGGAATCCTACTTTGATACGGAGATCAGAACAAAAAATGAGTTGCGGAAAACAAAAAACAGCCGTTTTTCCTCCATACTGGCTCAGATATTGGAACAGACAGACAATGACACCTGTATCCGTTGGCTCCATACACTGGAGGAACCCCAGAGCGGCGGGTACCAGCTGCTCCGCCGGGGGGCCGCCAAAGACCCGGAGAAGACACGGCGCGGCCTGCTGCAGGCCTGCCGGAGTTTGGACTGGCTGGAGCGGCACACGCAGAGCGCAGTCCGACTGGCCGTTCTCAGCGCCCAGGCTAATCCTGGCTGTTCGATTGGTGGAACTTCAGCACGGAAAAGAGTTTTATGAGCA
>CATONV010000057.1 GCA_951801655.1 uncultured Oscillospiraceae bacterium
GTTTTTGGTCTCGCCCTTTTCAAAGCGGGTGTTCTGGAGCAGCAGGATCTCGCCGGGTTTCAGGGCGGCGGCCTTGGCCTGGGCATCAGGGCCCACCACATCGTCAGCCAGAATCACCTTCTTGCCCAGCAGCTCGCTGAGACGGGCGGCCACAGGCTCCATGCGCAGCTCAGCCAACGACTTCTTCCACTTCTCCTCAGTGATAGATGCCTCTTCCTTGCCCTTTTCCATCTGCTTCTTTTTGTAGGACTCGAAGGTGGCCACCGGCTTGCCCATGTGAGAGCAGGCAATCACTGCCGCGCCCTGATCCAGCAGATATTGGATGGTGGGCAGAGCGGCTCGGATGCGCTTGTCGTCGGTAATGACGCCGCTGCCGTCCTTGGCCATGGGCACATTGAAATCGCAGCGAAGCAGGACTTTCTTGCCCTTAATGTCTACATCCTTAACTGTCTTTTTGCTATAGTTCATTTTCTTGACTCCTTTCTTTTGGTAAAGGTTTCAAAATAGGGGGTCACAACTGTTTCGCCATCTCTCCCTCTCCGGAAAGGCCGGGAAAGTCAAGCTGCCTCAGAGCCTCGTAAGTGAGAACGGCCACCGAATTGGCCAGATTCAGACTCCGGGCGTCAGGCCGCATGGGGATACGGACGCATCGGTTGTACCAGCGCGTCCTCAGCTTCTCGGGCAGTCCGGCGGTCTCCTTGCCGAACATCAGCCAGCAGCCGTCCCGAAACGAAGCCTGCGTGTAGTCTCGGGGGGCCTTTGTGGTGGCCAGCCACAGGTCAGGCTTGGGGTTGACTGCAAAGAAGTGATCCAGGCTGTCATAGACCTGCACTTCCACCATATGCCAGTAGTCCAGTCCCGCCCGGCGCACCGCCCTCTCGCTGATGTCAAACCCCAAGGGTTTTATCAGGTGAAGCCGACTGCGTGTGGCGGCGCAGGTGCGAGCGATATTGCCGGTGTTCTGGGGAATTTCCGGCTCAACCAGTACGATGTTCAGCACTTGGGCCCCTCCTTGCTCTTGCGGATTTTATTGTAGTCCAAACCGGAAGAAATTTCAACTGTAAAATGGTCGAAATATTGCAGAAACTTCACAAAAATATTGAAATATCTACGATTCACCCCATTTTTTGTTCATTTTTTAGATTTCAGGCATTTTTCTCCCGCTTTTTTCGTCAAAGTGCCGAAGCAGGCCGCTGCAATTTGCCGGGAAAACTGCGTCTCGCGGCTTTCTTCCCCTTCTAATCCTCCAGAGAATAGAAAAATTATACAAAAAACATTCCTCTTTTTGGAAATGACTACCCAATCCCGGTTTTCCGTGCTATAATGTCCCCACAGACATCATTACAACAATTTGGGAGGTCCTTTTTTATGTCTCATACAGTTGAAATATTGTCCGTCGGTACCGAACTGCTGCTGGGCAACATCGCCAACACCGACGCCCAGATGCTGTCCCAGGGGCTGAGCGAGCTGGGGCTCAACGTCTTCTGGCACACGGTGGTGGGCGATAACCCCCAGCGGGCCCGGGAAGCGGTTGCCCTGGCCAAAAAGCGGGCGGACATCATCATCACCACCGGCGGCCTGGGCCCCACCTGTGACGATCTGACCAAAAACGTGCTGGCCGAGGCCTTTGGCAAAAAGCTGGTCTTTGACGAGGGGTCGGCCCAGCGCATCCTTTCCTTTTTCCAGCGCATCGGCCGCACCATGACGGACAACAACTTGCAGCAGGCCATGCTCCCCGAGGGCTGCACCATCCTGGAAAACGACTGGGGCACCGCCCCCGGCTGCGCCTTTGAGGCGGATGGGGTCCACGTGATTATGCTTCCCGGCCCCCCCAGCGAGTGCCGGCCCATGTTCCAGTACCGGGCCAAGCCCTATCTGCTGTCCCTGTCCGAGGGGGTTATCGCCTCTCACACCATCAGACTCTTCGGCATCGGGGAATCCTCCATGGAAGCCCAGCTCCGGGACCAGATGAACGCCATGACCAACCCCACTCTAGCCCCCTACGCCAAGGAGGGGGAGTGCGAGCTACGGGTCACCGCCAAGGCGGCCACCGACGAGGAGGCCCAGGCCCTCCTCCAGCCCACGGTGTCTCAGGTCCGGGCTCTGTTTGGTGACAAGGTCTACGGGGTGGATGTGCCCTCTCTGGAGCATGTGGTCATCCAGGCCCTGAAGACCAAGGATCTCACCCTGGGCGTGGCGGAGAGCTGCACCGGCGGGCTCATCGCCAAGCGGCTGACCGACATCCCTGGCGCCTCCGCCGCCTTCAAGGGGGGCATTGTGTCCTACACCAACGAAATCAAGGAGCAGGTGCTGGGTGTCCCGCCCCACATGCTGGAGCGGTACGGAGCGGTTTCTAAAGAAGTGGCCGCCGCCATGGCCGAGGGAGTACGGAGGGTGCTGAACTGCGACATCGCCCTGTCCGCCACTGGCGTGGCCGGGCCGGACAAGGACGACCGGGACAACGAGGTAGGCACCATGTTCGTGGCCATCACCACGCCCAGAGGCACCCATGTCCGTCCCCTCCACCTGGGCATCCGCCCCATGCGGGAGCGCCTGCGCACCCAAACTGCCAGCCATGCCTTCGACCTGGCCCGACGGTATCTGTCCGGGCTGGATTACGGGGATTAAGCTCGCAAAACAGAATCCCTCAGTCACGGCTTCGCCGTGCCAGCCCACTTTGACAAGGGAGCCTGAAAGATTGATAACAGCAGGGGCAGGTATTACCTGCCCTCTCTCACAGAACATATGCCGGGATTACCCGGGCGGATAATATCCGCCCCTGCACACGCCGCCTCACAGAAGCGGCGCGCCGGGGCCGCCGCGCCCCGCAGCACAAAGATTTAGGAGGTAGATCGACTTGTCCGCACCGGCAAAGGGAGCCAGTCTCTCTGTAGACATGACCCAGGGCAGCGTGGTGGGCCATCTTGTACGGTTTGCCGTCCCGCTGCTGCTGGGCAACCTGTTCCAGCAGCTGTACAACACCGTAGATCTGTGGGTGGTGGGCAAATTCGTCAGCAACGAGGCCTACTCCGCCGTTGGCACCGTCACCCCCATCATTATCATGCTCATCGGCTTCTTTATGGGGCTGGCCAGCGGCGCGGGAGTGGTCATCTCCCAGTATTACGGGGCGAAAAAGTACGACCAGGTGCGCAAAACCGTTCACACCTCCATTGTTATGACTCTGGTGCTGGGGGCGGTGCTGTCGGCAACAGGCATCCTCATTATCCCCACCATGCTCCGTCTGATGAAGACCGCCCCCGAGGCCATCCCGGAGGCCAAAACCTACCTGACCATCTACTTCGCCGGAGCCATGGGACTGCTGCTGTACAACATGGGTTCGGGCATCCTTCGGGCAGTGGGGGACTCCAAACGGCCCTTTTACTTTCTGGTTGTCTCCGCCCTGCTGAACATCGCTCTGGACCTTCTCTTCGTCATCGGCTTCGGAATGAAGGTGGAGGGCGTGGCCTACGCCACCATCCTGTCCCAGGGGGTGTCGGCGGCCCTGATCCTGCTCGTGCTGGCCCGTGGGGAGGACTGCGTCCGCCTGCGCTGGAAGGACCTGCGGGTGGACGGCCGCATCCTGCGGCAGATCATCCGCATCGGCGTGCCCTCCGCCCTGCAAATGGCCATCACCTCCTTCTCCAATGTCTTTGTTCAGTCTTACATCAACTTTTTCGGCCTGGACTGCATGTCCGGTTGGACCACCTACAGCAAGCTGGACCAATTTATCATCCTGCCGGTGCAGTCCCTGGGTCTTGCGGCCACCACCTTCGTGGGGCAGAATCTGGGCACCGACCAGGTGGAGAGGGCCAAAAAAGGCACTCGTGACGCCTTTTTCCTGTCGGTGGGCATTACGGTGGTCATCTCCGCCGCCGCCATCGTCCTCGCCCCCTGGCTGGTGGCCTTCTTCAACGATAAGCCCGAGGTAGTGGAGTACGGCACCCTCTTCCTGCGGAATATGTGCCCCTGTTACGTTCTCATCTGCGTCAACCAGGTCTACTCCGGTTCCCTCCGGGGGGCGGGCATCAGCCAGCCGCCCACCTATATCATGCTTTTCTCCTTCGTTCTCTTCCGGCAGATTTACCTGTACATTATGGCCAACTTCATCTCCAACACCATCCTGCCCATCGCCATGGGCTACCCCGCCGGTTGGCTGGTGTGCAGCGTGCTGACGCTGATCTACTACGGCCGCGTGGACCTGGCCGGCAAGCGGGTGGTGGACGATCCCACCTCCATGCCGGAGAAGACGTAAAAAAAAGAGCGCCAATGGCGCTCTTTTTTTAGTCCTTCCGCAGGAAATACCGGATAAACACCCAGCTCAATGCGGCGACGATGCCGATATACACGTAGAGCAGTTCCTGTTCCGCCGTGCTCTTGCCGCCCGACCAGTTCTGTTCCACGCTGTCGTCCCGGTATTGCCCGGTGATATCGTTTCCGCCCTTGTCCAGATAACGGACATCCCTTGGCCTTACCTCACTGGACGCTCCCAACTGTTCCCGGACGTCCTCCTCCTCCAACAGCCAGAAAAAGTTCACCTCCGACACCGGGTAGGTAAGCTCGCGTCCCATAACCTCCCGCCGCTCCGCCTCGTCGAACCAGGTGTACTCCACCGCGATGGAGTAAATCTCCCGGCAGTTGTCCCCGGCGATTGCAATGGGGGACCAGTCGGTTTTCCTTACGTCCAGCCTTCTGGCCATTATCCCCGCCGTATAGGGGAAGGGGTCCATCGTGGCCTCGTCGGTCCGGTATTTGCCGTTGACCCCCCGGGTAAGCTGGATGATGCCGTGGACGTTGTCCCGGTTGTCCGCCCCGTAGAAGATGAACAGCTTCCCCCGGGCCTCCTGCCAGGCGATTACCCGGAAAGGGGTGCCCGCCTTCAGGTCGTGGTTCATAGTGCTGTCCGCCGGCTGGGTGATATAGTCCTCCACCGCGGCCAGACGCCCGGCCTCGGTGTTGGCGTAGTGGAACTCCGCGTCGTACAGCCACCAGATGCACCACAGGGCCAGCACCAGCGTCACCCCGGCGGCGATGAGCCGGGTCCGCTTCACCCGCTTGAGGAAGTTCAGCGCCCCCTTGGGGACCTTCTCCACTGGCACCTGGACCCGCATGTCCCTCTCCAGCGTTTGGCACCCCTCACAGCCCTCCAGGTGGGACTTCACCTGGGCGGAGGTCTCCCCCTCCGTCAGCTCCTCGATGTAGGCGGGCAGCAGATCCCGCACCACGCAGCAGTCCAGTTTTTTATCCATCGCTTCCCCCTCCTGTCATCAGCTTAGCCAGCCTCTCCTTGCCCCGGTAGAACCGCACCCGGGCCCACACCTCGCTGCGTCCCATCAGCTCCCCGATCTCCCGGAAGGAGAACTCCCCCGCCAGCCGCAGGTAGATGACCTCCCGTGTCTCCGGGTCCAGCCGGCGCAGGGCGCGGTAGAGGGCCATCCGGTCCTCCCGCCTCTCGGTCTCCCTCGCCGGGTCGTCGGGGGCCTCCAGCCGGGACAGGTGCTCCTCCTCCAGGGGGGCGGTGCGGCCCCGGCGCTCCAGTTCCTTGTACCACAGGCGCTTGGCGATGGCGCACAGCCACACCTGGGGAGTGCAGTCCCCCCGGAAGGTGTCCAGGCTTTTCAGCGCCTGGCAGAAGGTCTCCTGAGTCAGGTCCTCCGCCGTGTCCGCCTCCCCCGACAGGGAGAAGAGATAGCGGTATACATTTTGGGCGTGTTTTTCGTAGAGATCCTCTCCCCTGCGGGCCATGCGTCTCACCTCCCCGTTCTGTCTGTTAGTTCCTTTGGCGGACCATTCGTTACACACGATGCCATAAAAAATGAGCGCCGGCAGGCGCTCATTTTTTGTCAGCCAATCAGTCGTCGTCCCTCTCGTACTCCAGAATGGCTCCGGTAGCCCCGTCTATGGTATACTCGTACTCCGTCCGGCCCACGTTGAATTCCACCTCATACTCCAGCCGTCCGTCGTCCCAGTCCCTCTCCACCTTCATACTGCTGGTCTGACTCTCGGCCACGCCGGCATGGGTCAGCGCGGCGGCCTTGGCCCCCTCCTGGCCGACATCGCCGGAGGCAGTCCCGCTTGTCCCCGACCCGCCGCGGTAGGGATCGCTGTGGTGACCGGAGCCGTACTCCCTGTGGTGGTCCACCTCATGCTTGAGCACCGCGCAGGTGTGCCCGTGAATCGTATAGTCGTACTCGGTATTGCCGCACCAGAACTCAATCTCATACTCCAGCTGTCCGTCGTCCCAGTCCCTCTCGATTTTCCAGTCCGTCACGTCGCCCTCGGCCAGCCCCGCGTGGGCCAGGGCGGCCTGCTTGGCTTCATCCTGGCTGATCACCGTACCGCCGACAACATCAGCATTTCCAGGATTCTGCCAAACATTTTTCTCGGCAGGTCCAGCGTCGTCCGGAGTCGTCGGGGCCAGGTCCGGGGTAACGGGCGTGTCGGCACGGATGTTCAGCACATCCTTGGGCCCGCTGAGAACCTCGCCGGTGAAGGCGTCCACGGTGTAATCAAAGTCGCCGAAGGCGGTTTTCAGCTCCACCTCGTAGTGGGGGGGATTCTCGTCCAGCTCCGGGTCCACGTCGGTGGTGGCGGCGTTGAGGGCCGCCGTCCCGGCGTAGGTCTCCACCGCCATGGCGGCGGCGCTCTTGCCGATGGGGATGCGCTTCTCCCCCGCCTCCAGCAGGTCGTTCAGCTCCTCCACGGAGAGGGCGGCCAGCTGGTCGAAGGCGGTGGTGCTGTTCAGGGCCAGGGTGCCGTTCATCTCCATCACCTTCCGCACCAGGGCGGACTTGCCGGCGGACAGGCCGCTGTCATAGGTCATATACTCCAGTGCGGGGGCATCCGCATCCAGCACCTGGCTGAGCACCGAGGTGCCTGGGGCCTGGGTTTTCAGCACCCCGTCCACCGAGGCCACCAGCTCCGCCTGGAGCCGGGCAGCCCGATCCTGGTCCTTGTCCTCCACCGAGATGAGGATGGCGGAGGAGACGCTGTCCAGATAGCCCTCCCGCACCAGGGCGCCCACAATGGCGTTCACCGCCACATCCAGCTTGGTGCCCTTCAAATCGGCGCCGCCGTCCATGTCAAACAGGACCGCCGCCGCCTCGGTATTCAGGGCAGTACAGGAGATAACCCTCTCTCCCCGGTTCACCTTCAGCTCAATGCTGGGATTGACGTCCAGCGACACCACGCTGGCCACGGCGCGGCTCTGGTGGTAGGCGAGACCTCCGCTCCCGGCCCCCAGCAGCACCAGCGCGGCGCAGGCGGCAGCCAGCCAGGGGCCCAGCTTTTTCCTGGGCTTCACCTCGGTAACCTCCACATCAATGATATTGGCATTGGATTTCATCTCTTTCATTTCCATCACACTCCCGTTTTGCACACCGCATCGGGAGAGAATCGCTTCCAAATCGTCGGGGGCGGCGCGTGTAAACGCCTCCGCCAGCTTCTGCTCCAGTTCCCGGTCGGTCATCGTTCTCTCTCTCCTTTCATCAGGGCCTTCAGCTTGTTCAGCCCGCGGTGGTATTTGGACAGGACGGTGGACAGCGGCTGCTCCAGCAGCAGGGCAATCTCTCTGTGCTTCAAACCGGTGACCGCGTGGAGAAGGATGACCTGCCTCTCCTCCGCCCCCAGCCGGGCCAGGGACTGCTGGAGAACTGCCCGGTCTTCAGGGGTGATGTCAGAGGTGTCGGCGGGGATGGCGTTCCACACCTCTTCGTCCAGAGTGGTCTGCCTCCCTCTCTGCCGCAGACGGCTTCGGGCCAGATTCCGGGCAATCGTGAGCAGCCAGGCCATGGGTGAGCCCTGCGTCCGATAGCCCGGGGCGCTCTCCCACACCCGGACAAACGCGTCCTGGGCGATATCCTGGGCCTCGTGGGCGTCCTGGAGCATCGACAGCGCCAGGGCGTATACCGCCCCCCGAGTCAGGCTGTACAGCCGGGCAAAGGCATCCCGATCCCCCTGTCCCGTCCGGAGCAGCAGTTCATCCAGTTCATGGGCCCGGCGCCCACCTTTCTCTTCTGTTATCTGAGCCCCCAGCAGAGTCAGCATAGTCCATTTCTCCTGTCACAAATGAAACGCGCAAGCGAGACATTTTATCGCACTCTCGAAAAATTTTTTCTGCCTCTATTATATTTCCCTTCTTTCCGGAAAGCAAGAAAAAATCCCGCCGCCCCAGAATATCTCTGAGACAGCGGGCAAAGGGGATCGATTCAGCCTTCCGGCGAGATGTTGGCCTTCGCCAGCCGATCCCGCAGAACGGGGCCCAGTCCGGTGGCAATGACCATCTTGCCCAGATCGAAGGGGATGAAGGGGATTACACAGACCATCAGCGCATGCTCCAGAGTGGAGCCCGTCTGGGCACAGAACAGGGCCGTCCCGAAGGCGTAGAGAACAGCGGTAGCCAAGATCATCCCCCCCAGGTGGATCGCCCGGTTCTTGGGGAATACCTTAATGATCAGACCGCTTATGATTACCATGGGGATGTAGCCCAGGATGTAGCCCCCGGTGGGACCGGCCAGCACGCCCAGTCCGGCCTTGAAGTTGCTGAACACCGGCATCCCTACCATACCCAGCAGAATATAGACCAGTGTGGCAATCGACGCCCTCTTCCAGCCCAGAATATAGGGGGACAGATAGAGAACAAAGGTACATAGCGTGAAGGACACCTCTCCCCAGGCTGGGATGGAGAACGGGGCGACCACCGCAATGACCGCAGCCATCACGGCGGTCATGGCCAGGGGATATATACTGGTTTTTGTTTTAGCTTCCATATTTTTTACCTCTTTTCTCTGATTGTAACCCGGATTTGAAATCAGTATACATTGCCCCTCTTTATTTGTCAACTACTTTTTTCTTCAGTTTACTATTTTTCTCCGCTTCTAAAATTCAGAAAATCTTAATCTTTCCTTCAGGTCATTTTAGCGTTTCCATGGTAGTATTTTTAGTAGTAAGCGGGGCAATTCTCAAAACGACCGGCTGTTTCGCCCCGACGGATTTCCGCCGGACCACCTGAGAGGAGGGACGTTCCATGTCGGAGCGCACGATCCATATTTTACTTACCCGGTCGGGGACCTGGTTTTCCCGACTGATTCACTTTGCCACTCGGGACGATTATACCCATGCCTCCATTGGCCTGGACGGCCCAGACGGCCCCTTTTACAGCTTTGCCCGGAAATACCGCTATCTGGCCCTGCCGGCCGGACTGGTGGAAGAACAGGTCACAGTATACCGCCGGGCCGTCCCCTGCTGCCTGTATGAGCTGACGGTGAGCGAGGAGACCTACCTCCGCCTGCGGCAGAAGCTGCTCTCCATGTACGTCCAGCGGGAAGAGTACCACTACAGCGTACTGGGTGTGCTGGCCTGCTGGTTCAATCTGTCCCTCCAGCGCCGGCACCACTACTTCTGCTCCCAGTTTGTGGCCGGGCTGCTGGAGGACTGCGGCGCCGTGGAGCTGCCTAAACCTCCCACCTTGCTGCGCCCGGCGGACTTCTGTGTTTTAAAGGGCCTGCGCCCCATCCATCGGGGTACTCTGGAGGGAATTCTGACCAGCAGCGCCGCCTGAAAAATTTTTTCCAAAAATAGAAAAACAGGGGTTGACTTTTCTGTCAGCTGACGCTATAATAGCACTGTTGTTGCGAGTGTAGCTCATCTGGTAGAGCGCCACCTTGCCAAGGTGGAGGTAGCGAGTTCGAGCCTCGTCACTCGCTCCAAAAAAGGAAGACACGCTTTTGCGTGTCTTCCTTTTTTGGTTTTCTCTCCCTGCTGGTCTCTCTACACTTCGCTATTAAAATGCTCGGGCGGGCAAAGCCCGCCCGACGCATTTATTCCTGCTCCAGCTTTAGAGCGTTTATCAGCTTGGGGATCATCTGCTTTTTCCGACTGACCACTCCATCCAGCACCGCCCTGCCCTCTTCCACGGCGGTGTCGAAAGTTTTCGCGATCAGCTCCTCCGCCCCTGCGCCGGCCATGAGAAGCTCTGTACTGGAGTTGCGCACATCGGTAAACATGTAGAAAATATAGTCTAAATCCTGCTTTGCCAGTGCCTGGGGCAGATAAGGTCCCACCAGGGCCTGGGCGGCTTTGCGGTTCCTCTCGGTCATGTAACTTCCCTGCCCCACCCCAAAGCGGATGTCGCCGCTGGTAAAGATCTTGTAATCTCCGTTGAATACCTCTTCCGCCGTCTTTCCGGTGACATCCCCGCCGTGGGCAAACATGTCGTCGGCATACTGCTCCAGGTTTACCCCGGCCAGCTCCGCCAGCTTGCGGGCCGCCCGTTCGTCTGCCGGGGTACAGGTAGGACTGCGGAACATGAGCGTATCGGATAAAATCGCGGAGAGCATCAGACCCGCCATGGTGGGGCTGATTTCCACATCGTTCTCCCGATACATTTGGTAGACGATAGTACAGGTACAGCCTACGGGCACATTGCGGAAATAGACCGGGCCGTCCGTCTCCATGGAGCCGATGCGGTGGTGGTCGATAATTTCCAGCACCTCGGCCTGGTCAATGCCCTCCACCGCCTGACTTTTTTCGTTGTGGTCCACCAGAATCAACTGTTTTTTATGCAGGTTCATCATGTTTCGGCGGGAGACCACGCCGATATATTTTCCGTCGTCATCCAGCACCGGGAAGTAGCGGAAGCGGACAGTGGCCATCACCCGGGTAGCCTCTTCCACCGGGGTATGAAGGGTAAAGGTGAGAAGGCTTCCTTTGGTCATGTACTGGCGGATGGGAGCGGCCTGACTGAGCATCTGGCCGGTAACATACGTACTGTTCTGAGTAATGATAACAATGCAGCCCTTTTCCTCGGCCAGCATCTGCATGGTGCGGGAAACTCTGCTGCTGGCGCACACAATAATACAGCCGGCGTCCATTTCCAGGGCGGCCAGCTGGCTCTCCGCCCGGTTGCTCACCACAACGATATCCCCGGGAGAGATGGACTTCTCAATCTGTTCGGCACTTCCGGAACCGATGATGATGCGGCCTTCCACTGTCTTGCCTGTCACGTCCCCCACCAGAACGGCGCCTTCTAAAATGTCGATCAGGTTTTGATAGCTGGTCTTTGCGATCTCCAGGGCGTGGGGGTCCATGCCGTCCATATTGGCGGTGGCCACATCCTTAACGGTGATAACCCCCTTTAAATTCTGCTCCCTGTCCACGATACAAAGGGTATCCAGCTCCTGATCCCGCATCATCATCCAGGCGCGGCGCAGGCTGGTCTCGCCGTCCACCCCCTGGGCTGGGCGGATATCCACATCCCGGATGTGGGGACTGACGTCGGTATACAGCTGGGGCACCGGAACCTTGAAATAATCCAGCACAAACTCGGTCTCCCGGTTAAGCAGACCCGCCCGGCAGGGCTTGCAGGGCCTCTCCGGGTTCAGGATATTTTTCAGATTGCTGTATGCAATGGCGGCGCAGATGGAGTCGGTATCCGGATTACGGTGTCCGATCACCTTTACGGCGCGGGGATTGACAGTTTTATTCTCCATATTTTTCCTCCCTTTTCACCGGAGTTATCCTTCCAGTTGACCCCATCATACCACGTCCCACGTCCTTGCGCAAGGCATATTGGCATCAGTCCGGCAAATTGTGGACAATTTCGGCGCAGGCCCGGAACTCCTCTTCATCAGTTCGCCACAGCTCATACTCCGACAAGGAGGGCAGTCCCATGGATACCCCTTCCTTGCGGTAAACCATACCGCTCTCCACCGCGCCCCGCCGGCCAGTGGTATGGAACATTCGGATACCGGTCCGGCGGTATATCGTGGGGATGTTCTCCTTTTTTACCCCGCAGCCGGCCATAATATCAATGCGGCCCGCCGCCTGGCGGAAGATCTCTGCCAGGACTTCCGCCCCTTCCAGTGCGTTCCTGGCCTGACCGGAGGTCAAAATCGTGCGGCAGCCCAAGCGGACAGCGTCCTTCAAAGTCTTGATCGGGTCCCGGGTCATATCGAAGGCCCGGTGGAGAGTGATGTCCAGTTCTCCGGCGCAGTCCGCCAGACGCCCCATCGCATCCATGTCCACCTCCCCCTGCGGGGTCAGCACGCCGATCACCACTCCGTTAGCCCCCAGGTCCCGGAAACGGCGGATTTCCTTCTCCATCTCCTCCAGCTCCGCCGCGCTGTAGAGAAAGTCGCCAAACCGGGGACGGATCAGCACATTGACAGGCAGGGGGCAGTCCCGCCGGACCAGCTCCAGCAGGCTGAGGGAGGGCGTCGTGCCCCCGATGGCCAGATTGGCGCACAGCTCCAGCCGGTCTGCCCCACCGCGGTACGCCGCTATGGCAGAGGCGTAGGAGTCCACACAACCTTCAATCAACGGAATATTCATCCAATCATCCTTTCTGCAGACAGAAGCCCGCCGTCCCGGCGGGCTTCTGTCTATTCAAACCGATTATGGAATACGTCAGTAAAATTATGCCTTGGCCTTCTGCTTCCGGAAGGGCTTGCCGTCCAGGTCTTTCAGGGTGAGGCCCAGGGCAGCGAATGCAAAGTTCATAATGGGCATCAGCCAGTTGAACAAAGCCCAGGGACCATAGTGAGCGACATCGATGTCCAGCGTGTCGGAAATGAACACGCCGCAGGTGTTCCAGGGGATCAGGGCGGAGGTCACAGTGCCGGCGCCCTCCAGAGCGGAGGACAGCACGGTGGGGTGCAGGCCCATCTTGCGGTACTCGTCGGCGTACATACGGCCGGGGACCACGATGGAGATGTACTGCTCGGGCATCGTAGCGTTGGAGACAACGCAGGTGACCTCGGTGAGGGCGACCAGACCGGCAGGACCCTTGGCCAGCTTCTTGAGCTGGTTGACAACGACCTCCAGCTGGTGGGTGTACTCCATAATGCCGCCGAACATCATGGCAATGATGGTCATGGACACGGAGAACATCATGCCCAGAATACCGCCGCTCTCCAGCAGACGGGTCATGGTATAGGCGGTCTCCTCAGAGAGGGTGGCATCGAACATAGCCAGGGCCTCGTCGCTGAAGTAGTAGCCGTTGATGCCGAAATCAAACAGGCTGCCCGGAGTGCAGTTGCCGCCCTGGAAGATGATACCCAGAATGGCTCCCACAAAAATGCCCAGAGTGATACCAGGGATGGCGGGCACCTTCATAGCCACCGCCACAATAACGACAACAGGAGGCACCAGCAGCAGGGGGTTGATGTTGAACACACCGCCGTTGGCAGAGTTCAGCGCATTGGAGAACTCCACAACGCGGCTCATGTCGGCGTCGCCGCCGTGGTACTGCATGGCGCCCAGCACACCGAAGGCCACCAGGGTGATACCGTAGGTGACAGCGGTGGGCAGCAACATGGCCTTCACGTGGCTCATAACGTCGGTGCCGGCCATAGCGGGGGCCAGGTTGGTGGTGTCGGACAGGGGGGACATCTTATCGCCGAAGTAGGCGCCGGACAGGATGGCGCCGGCGGTCATGGCGGGGTCCATGCCCAGGCCGAAGCCGATGCCCATGAAGGCCACGCCCATGGTGCCCATGGTGCCCCAGGAGGTACCGGTGGCCAGGGAGGTGATGGAGCAGATCAGCACGACGGCGATAAAGAAGATGGAGGGATGCAGAATCTTCAGGCCATAGTAGACCATGGCGGGCACCACGCCGGCGTTAATCCACACGCCGATGAGGATACCGACAATGATCAGGATACAGCAGGACTGGAGGGCCTTATAAATGCCGTCCATCATGGATTTCTCGATCTCTTCCCACTTGTAACCCAGGTACATGGCCATCAGGGCCGCAGCGCACACGCCCACAAACATAGGAACGTGGGGGTCGACCCCGTAATACATAATGCCGACCGCCAGGACAAAAATCAGAATGCCCAGGGTAATAAAGGCCTCCCACAGCTTTGGCATGCGGCCAGAACCGGTTTTCTTTTCTTCACTCACTGATTTTACCAACCTTTCTTAATGCATACACTCCCTTGTCCGGGAACCCGGAGGGTTCCAAGACAAACAAATGCATTCGTTTTGGATAACGTTACGTTTTCTGGTAATCCGTGGGTATTCCGCGCAGAGTCAATCGCAACACCTCTTCTCCCTCTCCTCTTCCGCCGCGTCCGGACACGGTGGACGGCCCACACACGGGCCGTTGATTTATTATACTACATCGATGGAAAAAACGCAAGCTTTTTTCTGTCTGATTTCAAATCCATAGAATAAAAAACCGCATTATGGCCACGCTATCAGCGATTTCTGCCAAAAGTTAAGAGGAGTAATCGGGATTTAATTATGCTTTATCACAACTGTCTATGCGCCGCGGTATGATGTTTTGCAGGAAATCCTGCATATCAGGAGAGGATTTTCTCAGCTGCCCCTGACGGATAAACCCCGGAGTGTCCGTCCGCCAGGGGGACAGATGACCTTACTTGCCCAGTTCGGTGAGGGCCTTGTCGATGGCGGCGACCACGATGTCGCACTCGGCCTCGGACGCGACCAGAGGCGGAATGAAGCGCAACACGTTGCCGGCGGTGCAGTTGATCAGCACGTCCTGCTCAAAGCACTTGTTCACGATCTGGGGACCCAGCTCGTTGTCGGTGAGCTCCACGCCGTTGATCATGCCCAGGCCGCGGACCTCCGTAGCCACGCCGGGGTGCTTGTCAACCATCTTCTGCAGCTCGGCGCGGAAGTGCTTGCCCACCTTGACGGCGTTGTCCATCACGCCCTCGTTGAGCATGGTGTCCAGGGTGGCAGCAGCCAGGCCGCAGGCCAGAGGCCCGCCGGCGAAGGTGGAACCGTGGGTGCCGGGAATCAGGGTCTGGGCGGCGTCGCCCCGGGCGCAGACTGCACCGATGGGCACACCGGAACCCAGCGCCTTGGCCATGGAGCAGGTGTCGGGCTCCACGCCGTAGTTCTGGTGGGCAAAGAGTTTGCCGGTGCGGCCGGAACCTACCTGTACCTCGTCGAACATGAGCAGGATGCCTCTCTCGTCGCAGATGTCACGCAGGCCCTGGAGGAACTCCTGAGTGGCGGGACGGACACCGCCCTCGCCCTGGACGGGCTCGGTGAGGATGGCGCACACTTTGTCGTCCAGCTGCTCCTTGACGGACTCCAGGTTGTTAAACTCAGCGTAGCGGAAGCCCTCGGGCAGGGGAGAGTACCACTTGGGGTTGTGGACGATCTCCTGGCCGGTAGCGGTGGCGGTGGCCAGGGTGCGGCCGTGGAAGCTCTTCAGCATGCTGATGACCACGTAACGCTCAGGATGGCCGTGGTCCACGGCGTACTTACGGGCCAGCTTGATCTGGCCCTCGTTGGCCTCGGCGC
>CATONV010000058.1 GCA_951801655.1 uncultured Oscillospiraceae bacterium
CCGTAGGAGCCGGCGGGGCGGGAGGACTGGGGTCTCTCGCCGTAGGAGCCGGCGGAACGGGAGGACTGGGGTCTCTCGCCGTAGGAGCCGGCGGAACGGGGGGACTGGGGTCCCTCACCGTAGGAGCCGGCGGGGCGGGAAGACTGGGGATGTTCGCTGTAACCGCCGGTGGGGCGGGGGGGCGCTGGTCGGCGCTCGCCGCTGTCGCCGCGGGGCGGGGGGGTTGTTCTGTCTGCCATGGCTGTTTCCTCCAAGCTTTGTAAAGACTACTCCTATTCTACAGGGATTTTTCCTTCCCGTCAACGGGTATCAGTCGAAATAACAAAAAATTCACGATTTTATGTTAATCGGGAGGAGAGGGGCGGAGGGGAAACGGCAGTTTTTATTCGTCCACAACAGTGAGGATATCGGTCAGCTGACAGTCCAGCGCCTCGATAATGCGGCCCAGGTTGTAGCCGTCCAGGCGGTAAACCTTGTTTTTATAATAGCTATCGATGACGGGATACCCGATTCCGGCCCGTTTTGACAACTCATATCGGCTGATATGATGGCTGTCCAAGTAATCTTTCAAGCAAAAACGTACAACCTTCATGGAATACCTCCCTTTTTCAATATATAATAAAGGGAGTATTTACTGATTGACAATTCTAATACTTTAGTATATAATTATAAGTATATAAATGTAAATATATAATGAAAGGAGGAGACAAATGACCGAATACCAAAAACCTTACTACCTGCTGTTTAATTCCATCACAGACGCGCTGGAGGCGCTGGGCCGCCTGGATATTCCCGCCGCCGTCCGTGTGCTGGAGGATGCCCAGATTCAGGCGGAGGAAATCATTTTGGAACAAGAGTAGAGGAGACGCTTCAGCGTCTCCTCTGTCAATTCTGCCATATTGATTCCGGGAAGTAGGGAAGAAAACCGCCAATTCGACCAAATTATAAAAGAACAGAAATTCCCTCTTGACAATTTGTCTTTATTGCGTTAAACTTCAACGGTATAAAGCGTCAAAGCAATGGCGCAAGAGAGGACTGTTTTTTATGGCAATCAAACTGATTATGCTCCTGGTGTTTTTCGGCGTTATGGTAGGCATCGGCCTGTACTGCCGCAAAAACGCCACCGACGTCAACGGCTTTGTGCTGGGCGGACGCTCCGTAGGCCCCTGGCTCACCGCCTTCGCCTACGGCACCTCCTACTTCTCCGCCGTGGTTTTCGTGGGCTACGCCGGTCAGTTTGGCTGGAAATATGGCATCGCCGCCACCTGGGCGGGCATCGGCAACGCCGTGCTGGGGTCTCTGCTGGCCTGGGTGGTGCTGGGCCGCCGCACCCGGATCATGACCCAGCACCTGGACAGCGCCACCATGCCTGAGTTTTTCGGCAAGCGATTTGGTTCCCAGTCTCTGAAAGTTGCCGCCTCGGTGATTATCTTCATCTTCCTCATCCCCTACACTGCCAGCCTGTACAACGGCCTTTCCCGTCTGTTCGGCATGGCCTTTGACATTGACTACGCGGTGTGCGTTGTGGTCATGGCCATTCTCACCGGCGTCTATGTCATTGCCGGAGGTTACATGGCCACCGCCATCAACGATTTTATTCAGGGGATTATCATGCTCTTCGGCATCTGCGCCGTCATCCTGGCCGTGCTGAACAGTCAGGGCGGCTTCATGGAAGCCCTGAACAAGCTGGCCCAGGTCCCCACTGAGACGGCCAGCGGCCCGGTGGCCGGCGCCCCTGGGGTGTTCGCCTCCTTCTTCGGACCCGACCCGGTGAATCTGCTGGGAGTGGTTATCCTTACCTCCCTGGGCACCTGGGGCCTGCCCCAGATGGTGCAGAAGTTTTACGCCATCAAAAGCGAGAAGTCTATCAACACCGGCACGGTGATCTCCACCCTCTTTGCCATGGTGGTGGCGGGCGGCTGCTACTTCCTGGGCGGCTTCGGTCGGCTGTTCTCCGACGTGGTGGGCGTCACGGAGAACGGGACCCCTGTGGGCGGTTTCGACGCGGTGATTCCCGCCATGCTCTCCGGTCTGCCCGACATCCTGCTGGCCGTGGTGGTGATCCTGGTGCTGTCCGCCTCCATGTCCACCCTCAGCTCTCTGGTTCTCACCTCCAGCTCCACCCTCACACTGGACCTGCTCAAGGACCACGTAGTCAAGAAGATGGACGAGAAACAGCAGGTGTTCATCATGCGCTGCCTCATTGTGGTATTCATTGCCATCTCGGTGGTGCTGGCCATCATTCAGTACAGGTCCAGCGTCACCTTCATCGCCCAGCTCATGGGCGTCAGCTGGGGCGCTCTGGCCGGCGCCTTCCTGGCCCCCTTCCTCTACGGCCTGTACTGGAAGGGCGCCACCAAAATCGCCTGCTGGACCAGCTTCCTCTTCTCCACCGTGGTCATGCTGGCCGACATCTCCCCCCTGAAGGCAAGCTTCCCCGCCATCCTGGTTTCCCCCATCAACTGCGGCGCCTTCTGCATGATCGCCGGGCTGGTCATTGTGCCGGTGGTGTCCCTGTTCACCGCCAAGCCGGAGAAGGCACTGGTAGACGACGTCTTTTCCTGCTACGAGGAGAAGGTCACCGTCCGCAAGAGCCAGGCCCTGGGCGACGCCCAGTAAAAATAACCCTTTTCAAACGGCGGGGTCTGTGATATCATGGACTCCGCCCGTTTTTACGGGGCCATGTATCGCGGGCGGGTAATACCCGCCCCGACATCTCTCCAGAAAGGAATCCTGTCCCCATGATCTTCGACATCCACACCCACACCTTCCCGGACAAAATCGCCAAGCCCACCATTGAAAAGCTACAGGGCATGTGCCACACCGTGGCCTTCTCCGACGGTACCGAGGCGGGGCTGCGCGCCTCCATGGACAGGGCGGGGGTAGACGGCTGCCTGGTTCTCCCCGTGGCCACCAGCGCCCGGCAGGTGGTCCACGTTAACGACGCCTCCGCCGGTCTGAACAACCGGGGTCCGGAGACGGGAATGTGGTCCTTCGGCTGTATGCACCCCGACTTCGACGGCTGGAAAGAGGAGCTATCCCGTGTCGCCGGGCTGGGTATGAAGGGGATTAAGCTCCACCCCATCTACCAGGGAGTGGACTTTGACGACGTGCGCTACCTGCGCATCCTGGACCGCTGCGGCGAGCTGGGGCTGATGGTCCTCACCCACGCCGGTCGGGACATCGGCTTTCCCCTCCGGGACCACTGCACCCCGGAGATGACACGAAACGCCCTGAACCAGGTGGGCCCTGTCACCCTGATTTTGGCCCACATGGGGGGCTGGCGGGAGTGGGACCGGGTGGAGGCCCTGTTGCCCGAAACCGGAGTCTATCTGGACACCGCCTTCGCCCTGGGCCGCATCGCCCCCCTGGGGGACGGCTACTACGGCCCCTCCGACCTGCCCCTGATGGCGATCGAGCAGTTTGTCCGCATGGTGCACAAGTTCCCCGGCCGGGTCCTCTTCGGCACCGACACCCCCTGGCGGGACCAGAAGGAGGGGATTGCCCTCGTTGAGGACCTTCCCCTCACCCGGGAGGAGAAGGACGGCATCTTGGGCGGCTATGCCCAAAAGCTGCTGGGGCTTTAAGTGAAGCCGTTGACATGTAGGGCGGGATGACCCCGGCCCGCCGTCTTTCCCGAGGACTTGTATTTTGAATCCGGCGCGCCGAGTTGTCGCGCCCTGCAAAGGAGAGATACCATGCATATCGACCAGACCCGATACACCGCCCGGCCCACCAACGAGCGCATCCCCCAGGAGCTGGCCATCTACGACCGACTGGAGGAGCTGGCCATCCCCTACGTGCGGGTGGACCACGACCACGCCGACACCATCGAGTTCTGCCACCAGGTGGAACAGGTGCTGGGCGCTGAAATCTGCAAGAACCTGTTTTTGTGCAACAAGCAGCAGACCGATTTCTATCTGCTGATGATGCCCGGGGACAAGCCCTTCAAGACCAAATTTCTCTCCGCCCAGCTGGGCTGTACCCGGCTGTCCTTCGCCGACGGCGGCCACATGCGGGACTATTTGCAGACCGTCCCCGGCTCCGTGTCCGCCCTGGAGCTTCTCTTCGACACAGACCGCCGTGTCAAGCTGGTCATCGACCGGGACCTGATGGCCGACGAGTTCATCAGCGGTCACCCGGGCATCTCCACCTCCACCCTCCGACTCAGACGGGAGGACATGCTGAAATTCGTGGAGTCCACCGGACATTCCCCCACCTACGTCGACCTGCCTGATCCCAGGGTTGAGGAGACATAAAAAGTCCCCCCGTAAAAAGGGGGGAGGGCCGCGAAGCGGCGGGGGATTCCGATGACCGCCGCGACTCAGAAAAACGGAATCCTTCGGTCATTCGCTTCGCGAATGCCAGCCCCCTTTCACAAGGGGGTTTTTCTTTTTTACGCCTTGCGCAGGATGCCCATGGGAGTACACTCCTCCCCCTGACCCAGGGGGTTGTCCCCCAGTGCCCGGGCCAGCCAGTCCATAGTGGGCTGTTTTTCAGAGAAGCCCAGAATGTTGGCCCCCAGGTCGTTGATGTCCACAATGGCGACGGGGTATCCAAGGGCCTGCGCCAGGCGCCTGGCCGTCCCCATGGGGTCGGCGGGGGTGAGGACCACGTAGTGGTCGTAGGGCGGAATGGTGCCCTCGGTGGGACCGTCGATGCCCCGGGCCTTGGGACCGGCCACATTGTAAAACCAGCCCCGTTTCCCGAAAATCTTGCCAATCACTGAGCAGAAGGCGGCAAACAGAATCCGCAGAGTGCCGCACTCCTGAAGGGCCATCTCCATGGTCTCCGGGATGCCCAGGCCGATACCGGCGGGGGTTTTGGTGACGTAGCGGCTCAGCGTGACGGCCAGCTTTCGGGGCTTGATGTCCTCCATGGGGATGGCCCGGCTCTGGGTGCAGGCCACCGCCTTTTCAGAGATGAACAGAATGTCCCCCGGCTGCATGTTGTCCTTGGGGTACTTGTTGACCACATCCACCATGTCGTCGTCCTTGGTAATCAGGTGAGTTTTCACAGGGATGCGCAGATAGTCGATGCCGTCCACGGTGCGGACCAGATTCTTGCCGGGATTGGCGCTGTAGTTCAGTTCCTCGCTCATAGAGCAGGACTCCTCTCATTGGTTCAAAATTTCCGGATTATTATACCACCATTCAACGGCGGGCGCTACTCTTTTTCCAAATTTAATATTTCCCCTTCCAGGTATCCGGCCCCAACGCCGGTGACCCGCACCTGCCGCAGCCGGTTGTGGAGGGCTTCCGCGCTGGGGGCCAGCACCTCGCTGTAGCGGGTGGTGTGGCCCCGCCACAGGCCATCCTTCTCCTCCTCAAAGAGAACCTCCACGGTTTGCCCTAAAAACCGGGACAGATAGTCCTCCTCCAGCCGGGCGGCGACCTCCCCGGCCCGGCGGGCCCGGTCTTCCTTGACCGCGTTGGGGAGCTGACCGGCCATAGACGCCGCCGGGGTGCCGGGGCGGCGGGAGTAGGGGAAGATGTGCATGGCGGAAAAGGCACACCGCCGGATAAAGGCCAGGGATTGGGCAAACTCCTCCTCGGTCTCCCCGGGGAAGCCTACGATCATGTCGGTGGTGACGGCAGGGCAGTCGAAGTGCGTTCGCAAAAGTTCTATGCTTTCATAAAACCGGGCGGTGTCGTACTTCCGGTTCATCCGGGCCAGCGTGGCGTCGCAGCCGCTCTGCATGGACAGGTGGAAGTGGGGGCACAGGTTGTCCAATTTTGCCGTACGGGTGCAGAAGTCCTCGGTAATCGTTCGGGGCTCCAGAGAGCCCAGCCGGACCCGGCAGCCGGGCGCGGCGGCGCAGACGGCTTCCACCAGGTCGATGAGGGAGGAGCCGTCCCGGAGGTCGCGCCCCCAGGAGGAGATTTCAATGCCGGTGAGAACCAGTTCCCGGTAGCCCTCACCGGCCAGCCGGGCCGCCTGGGCGGCGGCGGCGTGAAGGGGCAGGGAGAGGATGGGGCCTCGGGCGTAGGGGATGATGCAGTAGGAGCAGAAGTTGACACAGCCGTCCTCCACCTTGAGCATGGCCCGGGTGCGGCCCTCCAGCCCCCCGGCGGGGAGGGACTCAAAGACCCGGCGCTTCATGGCGTCGTCCAGGGCGGTGATCTTCTCCTGACGCTTCGCCCACGCTCGTTCCACCAGCTCCACAAAATGAAGGCGGTCGCCGGTGCCCGCCACCAGGTCCACGGGCAGCTTTTCCATGTCCTCCGGATGGGTCTGGGGGTAGCAGCCGCACAGGGCTACCAGTGCGTCCGGGGCCCGCTTCCGGGCCTGACGGACCACCTGCCGGGACTTCTTGTCGCTCACCGCCGTCACGGTGCAGGAGTTGACGATGTACACGTCCGCCTCCCCCTCGAAGGGGACCAGGGTGTGTCCCCGCCGGACAAACAGCTGCTCCAGGGCCTGGGTCTCGTACTGGTTGACCTTGCAGCCCAGGGTGTAGAAGGCGATCCTCATGCGCCGTGATTGGGGATCATGGCCAGAAACTCCAGGTCCTCGGTCCCGTCATTAATCAGGCTGTGCTCGTGGCCCTTGGGGCAGTAGTGGCAGGAGCCGGCGGCCAGGGACTCGTATGCCCCGTCGCACAGCACCTTGCCCGCGCCGGAGAGGATGAAAATCATCTCGCTGTCCGTCTCGTGGGTGTGCAGACCGATGGTGCTGCCGGGGGTGAGGCGGCCCCGCATGATCTTGGTGTCCTCGTTGACAAACATCCGGGTGATCATCTCCCCCTCGCCCCCTCGCATTTTGGGGATGACCTTCTCCTCAATCTGGTCGAAATTCAGTAACATGGTGGTTTCCTCCTAAAATGTTATTGTTTGGTCCCTGTTTCGTAATGTCGCAAGTGGGCGGATGATATCCGCCCCTACATGTTCTCCAAATCCTCGGGCAGCAGCTCCATAAGCTGATCCTTGGTGGGGGCTTCCAACTGGGACACCCGGTCGGCCTGGCGGGCCACCGCCTGCTCAAAGAGGTTGCGCACGTCCCGGGCGTTGCCGAAGTTCTCGTCCCGGCTGTCGTAGAGCTCCTGCAGGTCCTTCTCCATGAACTGCTCCCCCTCCTCCGAGAGGGTGTAGCCGTTCTTTTTGCACATGGATCGGAAAATCTCCATAAGCTGCTTGCCGTCGTAGTCCTCAAAGAAGAAGTATTTGTTGAACCGGGACTCCAGCCCCGGATTGGCGTGGATAAACCTCTCCATCCGGTCGGTGTAGCCGGCCACAATGACAATCAGGTCCTTCCGGTGGTCCTCCATGTTTTTCAGGATGACTTCAATGGCCTCATGTCCGAAGTCGTTGGCGCTGTCGGCGTTGACCAGGGCGTAGGCCTCGTCGATGAACAGCACTCCGCCGATGGCCTTCTGGACGGCCTCCTGGGTTTTCAGGGCCGTTTGGCCCACAAAGCCGGCCACCAGTCCGGATCGGTCCACCTCCACCAGCTGGCCCTTGGAAAGCACCCCTACGGCGTGGTAAATTTTGGCCAGTAGCCGGGCCACGGTGGTCTTTCCCGTGCCCGGGTTGCCCATGAACACCAGGTGCAGCGACATGGGGGGGACGGGCAGACCGGCCTCCTCCCGCAGTCTGCGCACCTTCACCAGGTTGATGAGACTCTTCACATCCTTTTTCACCTTGTCCAGGCCGCACAGCCCATCCAGCTCGGCCAGCAGCTGCTTCAGGGTGGGCTCGGACTTGTCGGGGACTTTTTCCTCCGATTTGTCCGTCTTCAGGGCGGCGGGCTGGCTGGGCCTGGGGGCGGCGAACTGGTCGGCCCGGATGGCGGGGCGGTCGGAGGGCAGGCCGTCCTTGTCGCACAGCTCCAGCAGAACGTCATTACAGGCATTGACAAAGCCCGCCTCGCTCTCGCTGACCACCCCGTCCACCGCGGCGAAGAGCAGCAGCAGCAGGGTGAGCTGGTCGGCGAAGCGCCGGGCCAGAGAGGTGCCCGACCGGCGATCGTACTGGCGCAGGTCCTCGAAGAAGGCGGGGGGCTGGAACAGGTCGAAGTTGGCCACGCCGGAGGCCACCTCCCAGTACAACGCCGAGGGCACCGGGTTGCCGGGACTCCAGATGGCGTTATAAAACTCCACGTGCCGGGGGGAGATGGAACTGGCGTTGTCCGCCTGCCACACCCCCAGCGCATACTGGCGGATGTAGCCGTCCACCTGGCGGCTGAAGGCCAGCCGAAGGGCCGGGTCCGGAATCAGCTTGCGGAAGGCGGCGGCGGTGGCGGTGTACTGCTTGTGGACCTCGCTGGCTGTCATTGTGGTGGGCATGGCGCTCCCATCTCCTTGTTGTTTGGTAGTCCTATTATAGTAAAAAGGGGGCGGGCGGTCAAGTGGAGGGCCTGGAGACGGGAACAGGACAGAAGGAAGAAACGGCATAGCTGACGCTATACCGTTTCTCAAACTTCAATCTTGCAGGTCTGCTTCTGCGGGAGGAGATCAGTCCTCGGGTTCAGTCTCGGCTTCCTCCTCATCGTCCTCAGTGAGCTCCATGGCGTAGCGGGTGCCGCAGGCGGAACACTCCACCTCGCCCTCGGCGAGGGCGTCCTCGTCCACGACGATGTCGGCGCCGCAGTTGGGGCACTGTACCTCAAACCAGTCGTCGTCGTATTCGTCGTCGTCGTCAAAGATCTCAGACTCCACATCGGCCAGGTCGTCAGAGAGTACGTCGATTTCCTCGCCCAGGTTGAGGGCGTTCTCCTCCAGGTCCTCCACGGACATGGCCAGCTCCTCCAGGATGCCGATCATTACAGAGATCAGCTTGCCCTCCTTGGATTTCACGGTGTCCAGGTCCAGCCCCTCGGCCAGGCCCTTCAGATAGGCGACTTTTTCGGAAATAGTCATAGTTGGTTCCCTTTCTGAGGCAATGCCTCGCAGGGGCCGCCGCCTTCGGCGGCCCGCAGATAAACGGACGGGCCGACAAGGTCGCCCGACAGAATTTATCCCTTACATCTCTCAAGATACTCGCCGGTACGGGTGTCGATCTTGATCCTGTCGCCGGGATTGACGAACAGGGGGACCTTAATCTCCGCGCCGGTCTCCAGGGTGGCGGGCTTAAGAACATTGTTGGTGGCAGTGTTGCCAGCAAAGCCGGGGTCGGTCTCGGTGACCTCCAGCTCCACAAAGTTGGGGGGCTCCACACCGAACACGCTGCCCTTGTAGGACATGATCTTACAGGTCATATTCTCCTTGACAAACTTGAAGCTGTCGCCGAGAAGGTCCTTGCCGATGGGGATCATGTCGAAGGACTCGGGGTCCATGAAGTAGTACAGGTCGCCGTCGTTATAGCTGTACTCCATGTCTTTGCGCTCCACGAAGGCCTGCTCAAACTTGGCGGTGGGGTTAAAGGAGGTCTCGGTCACGCCGCCGGTGATGACGTTCTTCATCTTGGTGCGGACAAAGGCCGCGCCCTTGCCGGGCTTGACGTGCTGGAATTCGACCACCTGCATGACCTTGCCGTCCATCTCGAAGGTCACGCCGTTGCGGAAATCACTGGCAGAAATCATAGGCATAGGAATCATCCTCCATTATAAAACTTTAATGTGGTTAGCTGACTTATTCTACCCTATTTTTTCTCCCTTGGCAAGAGGTTCGTGAAAATTACAGGAATTTTATTGGGAAATGTAAATTTCCTCCGCTTCCCGGCTGGCTTTCTCCAGCAGAAGCAGCGCGGCCTGATATTCCTGGTGTTCCATCAGCTCCATGGCGTCCGTAATGGCGTGGAGCAGGGTGTAATACATTTTTTCGTACATGACTTTTCCCCCCACTTTATAAATGATATTCCTACTATAAATTCTAATAAACAATATGTCAAGTTTGTATCTAAATTTTTTATCTATTCAATAGATGGGAGAACTGCGGATATGATATAGCCATAGTAAGTCAGCGGGGGGCTGAGGCTTTGAACGCAGATTATTCGAAAATCGGAAAAAGTATTAAAAGGCGGCGGGAAAAGCTGAGACTGACGCAGGCAGTTCTGGCTGAGAGGTGTGAAATTACGGAGCAATATGTTTCCAACATTGAACGGGCGATCTCCATCCCCTCCACCGAGGTGATCATGAAGCTGGCCGCCGCCCTGGATACCACCCCCGACGAGTTTCTGGTGGGCAGCGGTCGCTGGCCCGGCGAGGCCTGGAAGCCGGTGTCTGAAAAGCTGCGCACACTGGACGGCAGGCAGCTGGAGCTGGTCAGCAGCTTCATCGACTGGGTGACGGAACACCCGCTGTAAGGAAAAAAGCCCCCGGCGCCTGTGCGCCGGGGGCAGTGCTGTTTTTAAAGGACGGTCAGTTCGCCGTTCCGCACGTCCACCGTGAGGGTAGCGCCGGGTTCCGCTTGGTCGGCGATGATTTTCCGGCCGATCAGAGTCTCCACCGTGTGCTGGAGATACCGGCGCAGGGGACGGGCGCCATAGATGGGGTCGTAAGCCGCCTGAATGATCTCCTCCTTGGCGGCGGGAGTCAGCTCCACGGTGAGGCGCTTGTCTGCCAGGCGGCGGTTCAGGCTGGTTACCAGCAGGTCGACAATGTGGGTGATGTTCTCTCTGGTGAGGGGCTTGTAGAAGACGATCTCGTCCAGCCGGTTGAGAAATTCCGGGCGGAAGGACTGCTTCAGCAGCTGGTTTACCTGATCCCGGGCGGTTTGACCGATTTCCCCGTTTTCATTGATCCCGTCCAGCAGGGCCTGGCTGCCCAGGTTGGAGGTGAGGATCAGAATGGTGTTTTTAAAGTCCACTGTCCGGCCCTGGCTGTCGGTGATGCGACCGTCGTCCAGCACCTGAAGCAGCACGTTGAACACATCCGGGTGGGCCTTTTCCACCTCGTCGAAGAGGACCACCGAGTAGGGTTTGCGCCGCACCGCCTCGGTGAGCTGGCCGCCCTCCTCGTAGCCCACGTAGCCCGGAGGGGCCCCAATCAGCCGGGAAACGGAGAATTTTTCCATATATTCCGACATGTCGATGCGCACCAGGTTTTTCTCGCTGTCGAACAGGGCCTCGGCCAGAGTCTTGGCCAGCTCTGTCTTGCCCACGCCGGTGGGCCCCAGAAACAGGAAGGAGCCGATGGGCTTATCGGGGTCGGCAATGCCGGCGCGGCTTCTCAGAATGGCCTCGCTCACCAGCCGCACGGCCTCGTCCTGGCCCACAACCCGCCTGTGGAGGATGTCCTCCAGGTGGAGAAGCTTCTCCCTCTCCCCCTCCATCAGCCGGGAAACGGGGATGCCCGTCCACCTCTCAATGATCCTGGCGATCTCCTCCTCGGTCACCTTGTCCCGGAGGAGGGAGAGGGCCCTGCCCTCGTTGGCGATGAACTCCTCCGCCTCCAGAGAGCGGCGCAGCTCCGGAATGCGGCCATATTGCAGCTCGGCGGCCTTCTCCAGGTCGTACTCCCGCTGGGCCTTCTCCAGCTGGGCGTTGGCCGCCTCCAGTTCCTCCCGCAGCTTTTGGACCTTGCCGATGGCCCCTTTCTCGTTGTCCCACTGGGTTTTTTTGGCCCTAAATTCCTCCCGCATGTCAGACAGCTCTTTCTGGATTTCGGCCAAATGCTCCTGAGACAGCTTGTCGGTCTCCTTCTTCAGCGCCGCCTCCTCGATCTCGTGCTGGATGATTTTCCGCTGTATGATGTCCAGCTCGGTGGGCATGGAGTCCATCTCCGTGCGGATCATGGCGCAGGCCTCGTCCACCAGGTCGATGGCCTTGTCGGGGAGGAAACGGTCGGAGATATACCGGTTGGACAGGGTGGCGGCGGCGATGATGGCCCCGTCGGTGATTTTCACCCCGTGGTACACCTCGTACCTCTCCTTCAGGCCGCGGAGGATGGCGATGGCGTCCTCTACGCTGGGCTCGTTTACCATGACGGGCTGGAACCGTCTCTCCAGGGCGGCGTCCTTTTCGATATACTGGCGATACTCGTTAAGGGTGGTGGCCCCGATGCAGTGCAGCTCGCCCCGGGCCAGCAGGGGTTTTAACAGATTGCCCGCGTCCATGGAGCCCTCGGTCTTGCCGGCGCCCACAATGGTGTGCAGCTCGTCGATGAAGAGGATAATCCGCCCCTCCGATTTCTTTATCTCGTTGAGAACAGCCTTCAGCCGTTCCTCAAACTCTCCCCGGTACTTGGCCCCGGCGATGAGGGCGCCCATGTCCAGGGCGAAGATGGTCTTATCCTTCAGGGAACCGGGCACATCCCCCTTGACAATCCGCTGGGCCAGTCCCTCGGCGATGGCCGTCTTGCCCACGCCGGGCTCGCCGATGAGAACAGGGTTGTTTTTGGTTTTGCGTGACAGGATGCGGATGACGTTGCGGATCTCGTCGTCCCGACCGATGACCGGGTCCAGCTTGTTCTGCCGGGCCCTCTCCACCAGGTCGGCGCCGTACTTCTTCAGGGCGTTGTAGGTCTCCTCCGGGTTGTCGGAGGTGACCCGCTGACTGCCCCGCACCTGGGCCAGGGCCTGCATGACCTTCTCCTTTTCCAGGCGGTAGGTGCGGAACAGCTCCTTCAGGGCGCTGCTGGGGTGGGCCAGAAGACCGAGAAGAATGTGCTCCACGGAAATGTACTCGTCCTTCATAGCCTGGGCCTCCTGTTCGGAGGCCTGGAGAGTCCGGTCCACGTCGTGGGAGACGTATATTTTCCCGTTCTCCCGACCGGAGCCGGACACCTTGGGCAGCTTTTCCACCTCGGCGCGCACCGCCGCCTCAAAGCTGGGGACGGTCATACCTATGGCGGTGAGAAGCTGGGGGATAAAGCCCTCCGCGTCCCCCACCAGGGCCAGCAGCAGATGGGGCTGTTCAATCTGCTGGTTGCCGTGGGTCTGAGCCAGATCCTGCGCCCCCTGAATGGCGGCCAGGGATTTTTGGGTAAACTGATTCATATTCATTATAAACACTCCTTTCAGGAACAGCCTGCGGTATGCTTGTAGTATAGGCCGGGCCAAAGGAGATTTCATGAACAAATCGTAAATTTTTAGCACTCTCAAATAGAGAGTGCTAAAAACGATTGTTTTCAGTAAAGCTGGTCCAATATGTCCACGATGTCGCCGATGACGCCGTCGTTGCAGTGGCAGAGGATGCGGGCGCCCCAGTCCTTCACCTCCTGAGAGCAGTTGGCGGGGGCAAAGGGGATGGCAGACAGCTCCAGCATGGGGATATCATTCTGATTGTCTCCCACGCAGTAGATGTGGTCGGGGGTCACGCCCAGCAGCCGGGCCACCCGGGCCACCATGCCCCCCTTGTTGCTGCCCCTGCGGGTGAGCTCCAGGTAGCGGGGATTGGAGAAGATGGCCTCATACTGGCCGGGGAAGTTGGCCTCCATCCGGGCCTGAACCAGAAGAAGGACCTCCCTCTCCTGGTGGAAGATGCCCTTCACCCAGGGGGTGGGCATGTCTGCGATGGGGCATTCGGTGTAATCGCAGTTTACCTTTTTCAGGTGGGCAAAGGTGATGGCGTTGGGGTTACAGACATAGATATCCTCTCCGTGGTAGACCTCCAAAGACAGGGATGGAAACTGCTCCATCATGGCGGCAAGATCCCGGGGGGCGGAGTCGGGCAGGCGGGTCTGTTCCAGCGCCCGGTCGGCCTGAAAGTCGTAGATAGCCGCTCCGTTGGACAGCACCGCCGGGGCGTTCATGGGGACGAGAGGGGCGTATGGAGAAAAGGTGCGGTGGGCTCGGCCGGTGGAGACGGTGAAGTAACCGCCCTCCCCTATGAAATACCGGATGGCCTCCAGGTTGCGCTCTGGAACGTGAAAGGTCCAGTCGTACAGCGTGTCGTCAAAGTCGCTGGCCAGTAAAATGCCGTCAAATTTTCCCATGGGGCCTCCTTTCGCCCCAACGGGGCTTACTTCAGGTCCTCGCCCTGATAGTATTTCTGAAGCGGACGGTAGCTCAGCACCGCCACAATGCTGGTAATGATGATTTCCGGGACCATGTAGCTGGCATTGTAGGAGATGGACCAGATGGGCGCGGCCCAGCCCAGCTCATTGGGCCAAAGCACCTCCCACACAATCACGCCGGAGATGTAGTGGCAGGCCAGCCGAATCAGGAACGTGACCACAATGCCCAGCACCAGGGCGGCCTGCTGATTTTTCATCCGATTTTTGAACATAGCCGCCAATCCGATCACCGAGTAGGCGATCACATAGTCAAACAGAATGATCAGAATGGCGGTCCACACGTTCGTGGCGTACTGCACGTTGGAGATGCCCAGAAGCATTTGCAGCAGGCTGTGTACAAAGGCGGTGAACAGCCCCCAGCGGCAGCTGTACCGCCAGGAGACCAGTACCAGCGGCAGCATAGAGCAGAAGGTGATCCCGCCCCCCAAGGCCCAGGGGCCCTTGAACTCGAACATAGACAGCACGGTGCCGATGGCGATCATCACCGCACTCTCCACCAGACGGCGGGTAGTCAGGCTTTTGGCGTTTTCCATAGTCGTTTCCTCCAATAAGTGAAGATACCGCATTACATCCGGACGGGTGTAGTGCGGTCTTAGAGGAGACGACGGCAAAATCTCTCTTCCACTTCCTACGCCGGCATTACCCGGATCAGGTTCAAGGGACCGGAGACCGCTGTGTTGGTCTCTGCATCTCAGCCGGGAACTGTTCTCCCAGCGCCCCTGTGTTCGATTGTACTGCGGTTCGTTTTTATTCTAGGCGGCA
>CATONV010000059.1 GCA_951801655.1 uncultured Oscillospiraceae bacterium
AACTCAACTACTGGCACCTACCGGCCCTTCGGCCTGGATTGCTCCGGGTTTGCCGCTTGGGTATTTTACAATATCTCAGGCGGCAGTTACATCCTGGGCCATGGCGGGGGCGCTCATGCACAGCATACCTACTGCACCTCTATCACTTGGGCTGAGGCCCAGCCCGGCGACCTGGTTTTCTATCCTGGTGATACCCACGTTGGCATCGTAGGCAGCTGGGATGAAGGCGGCAATATCCAGATTATCCACTGTTCTGGCAGCTACAATAACGTAGTCATTACCGGGAAAGCCGGTTTTGCCACCATAGGCAGACCGCAATACTATAGCTCATAAAAAATGAAATCTCACGGTGGGACGCGAATCTTTTGCTTTGCTGCGTAGCGACTTGATAAATACCTATTCATATGATATACTGCTTCATCATCTGTTTTTTGGTGAGGAGGTGCGCAATGGCATTTTTAGAGGAAAATGAGTGGATTTTACTCAATGAAGTGGCCTACAATATCAGCTTTATCTACACCGTTGAGGAGATGCAGAAAGCCATTCTCAACCGCTGGCTTCCCTTTTTGATTTCTTACGATGCAGCTGTTTTTTCGCGTTTGTCTGTAACAGAGGACGGAGACTTCAAGTTTTCGGATACCGAGGGGTACAATCTCTCTCTCCAGTCTATACAAATGTGGAAGGATCAAACGCGGAAGGACGACGCATTCCGCTGGATGATTTACAGTACGAACCGCAGCACCTTTGCGGAAGATATCTCACAACCGGGCAGCCGCCTCCGGGACAGTGAAATATACCGCACCTTTTGGGAACCTAACCGTTTGAGCTGTTCTGCGGGGCTATGCATAGCATTCCGCGAGGAACCTATGGGATTTTTGCGGCTTTACCGCAGAGAAGGCGGGACGCCGTTTACCCCCAGGGACCTCTTTGTCCTGGAGCAGCTGCGTATGCACTTTGCGTACCGTCTGGCTTACGAGGCAAAAAAGGGAGATTCCCGCTATTTCTTTGCGAAAGGCTACCAGGAAAAATTGTGCCGCCAATATGGATTAACTTCTCGGGAAGGCGAAATGCTGGATCTGGCCGTACAGGGTTGGTCCAACGACGACATCTCTAAACAGCTGAGTATCAGCATCCACACGGTGAAAAAGCACTTCCAGAGTATTTATGCCAAGATGCATGTTCGTAATCGGGTGCAGATGCTTCAATGTTTGCCCATTTCCACCAGCAAAGTCAATTTTGACGAATTGCAGTAAAAACAAAAGTTTAAGTCCTGTTTTTTGTTTCTTGTCCATTATACAAAAATATTATTTTCAGATACAAAAGAAGTATATAATTCTCCGGGAGAAGCTTTTTTATAGCGGAAGGTTGAAGCAAAATAGGACCCGAGCTGAATATCAGCGCGGGTCCTGTTTTGTTATAATAGCCACATACGGAGGGAACACTTCTATGAAGCAGAATGAAAAATTTTGGATGATATTATATGCTTTTCTTGGAATAATATCCGCTTTTTTAACTATAACAGGAGGATTTTCTTATTTTAACCGGACATTTCCTTATGCAGCCGGTTTTGTGCAATTTGCAATATACGCCACTGCAGGGGAACTGCTCTCTACCCGGATACTGGAAGGAGTATGGGCGGTAAACCGTGCTACTTGGTTTAAGGCGGCAAGTTGGGGATTTGGAGGGCTGTGGGTCACCCTGGCGTTCCGGGTGTTCAGCGAAGGAACTGTCCGGGCTATGGAGGTGGGCCTTCTGCCTTTTCATGGCAGCGCTCTGGCCGCCGCGTTCTTTACCAGCTGCACTAACAACCTGTTTTTTGCCCCGCTCCACTCCGCACTGATGCGGGTCTGCGGCAACTATGCCGACCTGCGTTTTCTTCAGAACAGGCAGGTAACTGTCCGGGAAGCGGTAAACTCGGTGGACTGGGGAGAACTGGTAGATTTTACACTGTTTAAGACTATCCCTTTGTTTTGGATTCCCATCAACACCGCAGGCTTTTTGTTACCGGTAGACTACCGGATTGTCTTTGCCGCTATGCTGTCCTTGGTGTTTGGGGTTTTAATGACCATTTTAAAATTGCGTGAGCGTAAAAATCAGGCGAAATCCAGAAAGGAGTCTTTACCATGATTCAAATTTCAGAAAGCACGAAGTTGATTCAACCCTCCAAAATTCGTAAGATGTTCAACAAGGCGTTAGAGTATGACCAGGTACTCAGTTTTACCTTGGGCGAGCCGGATTTCACCGCCTCAGAAAATGTAGTGGAAGCCGGATGCCGGGCCATTCGTGAGGGACAAACCAAATACTCCGCCAACGCGGGACTGCTGACTTTACGGGAGGCTATCTCCAGCTACCTGAAACGGACTGAGGGGTTGGAGTACGATCCTGTTTCCCAAATTGTAGTGACCCCCGGGGCAATGGGGTCTCTCTACTTGGCCCTGAAAACGATTCTAAACCCCGGAGACGAGGTGATCGTCAGTGAGCCCTGCTGGACCAACTACATACAGCAGATTCAGATGTGCGGCGGCACAGCGGTTTCGGTCCAGACTGACCCCAATCGAGGCTTTGACCTGGACGTGGAGGCCATCCGCTCTGCCGTGACAGACCGTACCCGGGCCATTATCCTGAACTCTCCCTGTAACCCCACCGGTGCAGTGGCCAGCCGGGAAGCTCTGGATGCACTGGCTCAGGTAGCTAAGGAATTTGACCTGGCCGTGCTGGCCGACGAGGTCTACAAGCACATTCTCTTTGACGGCGCGGAGTATACCAGTCTGGCCTCCCTACCTGACATGGTGGAGCGTACCCTGGTCATCGACAGCCTGTCTAAAACCTACGCCATGACCGGCTGGCGGGTAGGCTTTGCCGCTGGGCCCGCTGAGGTCATCAGTCAGATGACCAAGCTCCAGGAGAATACCAGCGCCTGTGCCTCCACACCCTGTCAGTGGGCCGCGATTGAGGCGCTAAACGGGCCCCAGACACATCTGGCGCATATGCGGGAACAGTACCGCATCCGCCGGGACTATGTGATGGATCAGATTGCGTCCATTCCCGGCCTGTCCTGCTCCAAGCCCCAGGGGACCTTCTACGCTTTCTTGGATATTCGCCAATCCGGACTGGACAGTGAGACCTTTGCCATGCGACTGCTGGAGGAGGAGCAGGTGGTCCTGGTGCCTGGAACCGCTTTTGGTGAGTTTGGCGAGGGGTACATACGTCTGTCTTATGCCGCGTCGATGGAGAGTCTGGAGCAGGGTTTTGACCGGATTGCGGCTTTTATGGGGCGCTGCCATGGGTAAGCGGTTAGAGCAGTGGCTCCATGAGTTGGGGCAGATCGGCTTCCAGGAGGGGGTAGGGACCACTCGTCTGCCATACTCCCCGGAATATGACCAAGGCCGGAAATATGTCCGCTCTCTGATGGAACAGGTCGGTCTGGAGACCAGCATTGATTCGGTGGGCAACCTGCGGGGCCTGTTGCCCGGCAAGGGAAGCCGACTGTGTATCGGCTCCCATATTGATACCGTCCCCGGCGGCGGGATTTACGACGGCGCCTACGGAGTGTTGGCCGCCATCGACTGTGTTCGGCGGCTCAGGGAGGCGGGCTGGGTCAATCGGCATCCTCTGGAGATTGTGGCCTTCACAGAGGAGGAAGGCAACGTGATTGGAGGGACCTTTGGGAGCAAAGCCTTTGCGGGCACTTCCATAGATTCAGCAATAGAGGCCAAGCTGCCCCAATACGGCCTGAGTTTGGCGGATGTTGCCGCCTGTCAGCAAAATCCGGAGGATTATCTTTGTTATCTGGAACTGCACATTGAGCAAGGCGGTATTTTAGAGGCGGAGCAAAAGCAAATTGGTGTGGCAGGCGGAATCGTAGGCATCCTGCGCTACCAGGCAGTAATGCGGGGAGCGGCCAACCACGCGGGCAGTACGCCTATGTCTTTGCGGGACGATGCTCTGGAAAAAACCAGCCGGCTCATTGCATGGCTGATGGAACAGGTGCGTACCTCTTACCCTGAAATGGTCTGTACTGTGGGGACATTGAAGGTATCTCCCGGCGCGGTGAACGTGATCCCAGGCGAAACAGAGTTTGTTATTGAACTGAGAAACCGCTCTATGGAGGAGATGGAGCAGATCGCGGTCCTTTTGCTGGATTGTTTCGGCCCAGAGGGGCTGACTATGGAGGAGATGATCCGTCAGCCCCCTACCCTGTGCGACCCCGCCCTACTGCAACTGGCCCGGGACTGCTGCGACAGCCTGGGCTATACCCGGAGGGATATGTTCAGCGGTGCGGGACATGACCTGATCAATATGGCCCTACTGGCTCCGTCCCTTCTGGTGTTCATCCCCAGCAAGGACGGCATCAGCCACCGGATTGACGAGTACAGCGCTCCCGAAGATTTGGAACGTGGGAACCGCGTACTCATGGAACTGATCCAAAAGACGGATCAAATGAATTAGGAGGGGATGCAGACTATGAAAATCAAGCTGATCAACCCCAACACTACTCTATCCATGACCCAGAGCATCCAGGAGGCCGCGACCCGGGCCGCCCGACCGGGCACCCAAGTCTACTCCGTCAGCCCCCAGTGGGGACCGGAGAGCATTGAGTGCTATGTAGACGAGTATTTGGCAGTTCCAGGTGTGCTCAAGGAGGTCATCAAAGGAGATCGGGAGGAGGGGGCAGACGCCTTTGTCATCGCCTGCTTCGGCGACCCGGGGCTCCAGGCGGCTCGGGAGGCCACCCGCAAACCGGTGCTGGGTATCTGCGAGAGCGCCATCACCACAGCCAAGTTTTTAGCGCCCTATTTCTCTATTGTCTCTGTGCTGGACCGGGCCCGCAAGGTCACCGAGGACGTGGTGTCCGCCTACGGTGCGGAGAAGTTCTGCCGCTCCATCCGCTCCACCGGACTGAGCGTGCTGGATTTTGGCCGGGACCCGGAGCGAGGGATGGAGGCCCTGGCCCTGGAGGGGGAGAAGGCCGTCCGAGAGGACGGAGCGGAGTGCATTCTGCTGGGCTGTGCCGGCTTTGTAGACTTTGCCCAGGACCTGGAGCGACGGCTGGGCGTACCGGTACTGGAGGGAGTCACCCCCGCGGTCAAGTTGGCCGAAGCCTTGGTGGATATGGGCCTGGGAACCAGCAAGGCGTCTACCTGGGGCTGGCCGGAGAAAAAACAGTTTTTGGGATATCCTCTCTTTTCTGAGACTGATTTAATTTTTGAGGAGGACTAAACTGTGCGTATTTTAATTAAGGGCGGGACCATTGTGACTGCCAGCGAAGAATTTCAGGGTGATGTTCTGGTGGAGGGAGAGACTATTCGGGCTGTAGGGCAGCACCTAGACCTCCTTGCCGATCAGGTAATTGATGCTGCGGGCAAGTATGTGCTGCCCGGCGGCGTGGACCAGCACACCCACTTCTCCGCTCTGTGCAACGTGGGGGACCAGGATACCGCAGGATATGAGACCACCGACGCCGTTGTGGTGGGCGGAACCACCACCGTTGTGGACTATGCCCCCCAGGACCCCAAGACAGGATTGCTGGACTCCATCGACTACCGCATCAACGTTCGGGCCAAGGACAAAGCCTGTGTGGACTTTGCCCTGCACGGCATGGTAACGGAGATCATGGACAGCATGTTTGACGAGATCGCCCAATTTCCCGAGAAGGGGATTTCCAGCATCAAGATTTTTATGGCCTACAACGGCTCTCCTCTCCATGTAGATGATGGGACCTTCTTCCGTATTCTGGAGTGCAGCCGCAAGGCGGGGGTCACCGTGTTCGTCCATGCGGAAAATGGTGAGATTCTGGATTTCCTGCGTCGACAGTGCGTGAAAAACGGGCAAACCACCCCTCACTATCACTATGTCTCCCGTCCGCCCTTCACTGAGGCGGAGGCGGTACGCCGAGCCATCTACCTGGCGGGGCAGACGGATACCCCTCTGTACATCGCTCACATGACCTGCCGCCCGGCTCTGGAGGCACTGCTCCAGGCCAAGGGGACGGGGCAGCGGGTATACGGGGAGACCTGTACCCACTATCTGACCACCACCAAGGAGGTGCTGGACAACCCAGACTTCGATGAAGCGGCAAAGTTTGTCTGTTCCCCTGCCCTGCGGGACCAGGAGGACTGCGACGCGCTTTGGGCGGCACTGAACAGCGGATTACTCAACGCTGTGGTCTCTGACCACTGCGGGATCGATGTGGCCAATCTGAAGCAGGTGGGGCGGAACGATTTTACTCAGATCCCCAACGGCGCCCCCGGCGCGGCGGACCGGATGCATATGATTTGGACAGAGGGTGTGGCCAAGGGCCGCATCTCCCGGCAGAAGTTTGTGGAGATCACGGCCACCCAGCCTGCTAAGATCAACGGTATCTACCCCCGGAAGGGCCACATCGCCGTGGGCTGTGACGCCGACCTGGTCATCCTGGACCCGGATTACCGGGGAGTGATTCGTCTGGAGGACAATCCCAACGGGGTGGACTATAACATCTACGAGGGTCGGGAACAGCTGGGCCGGGTGGAGACAGTACTGCTCCGGGGCCGGGTGGTGGTCCGGGACGCCCGGTTTGTGGGAGAGTACGGCCAAGGGCAATTTATCCCCGCAAAGATGTACGGCTCCTGCTACGAAAACAGAGGCTGACGCAGTTCGTATTGACTCTTTCAGTGGTGTGGATCAAATTGATGCAGCAGAGGAGGGAAAAACCAGGGGCTTGTCCGCGCTGCCAAACATCAGAGTCTTACAAAAAGTGTATCAAGTAAAGGAGGAACTATTGTATGGAAACCACATTTGGAGTATTATGTTTGATACCGCCTATTTTGGCCATCGTCCTTGCCCTGATCACCAAACAGACCATCCTCTCCCTGCTGATTGCCACCTGGGTGGGCTCCACCATCATTAACGGATGGAATCCGCTGGTGGGCTTTGTGAAAATTATCTCTGATTATGTTATGCCTTCTATCAGCGGAAACGCCTCCCTTCTGGTGCTGGTCACCCTGTCCGGCGGACTGATTGCCATGCTGCGCAATACCGGGGCGGCCGAGGCATTTGCCAACCGGGTGACCAAGGTAATCAACACGGCCAAGAAGGGGCAGATCGTCACCTGCCTGAGCGCGTTTATCTTCTGCTACACCGAGCCCTGCCTGATGCTGGGCACCATTATGCGCCCTGTTACCGACACCGTGCGGGTGTCCCGGGCTAAGCTGTCCTACATTCTGGACTCCATGGGCTGCAACCTGGCCTGCTTCTCCCCCATCAGCAGCTACGGTCCTTTTATCACCGGCCTGATTGCTGCGGAGCTTCTGGCTGCCGGGGTAGAGGCCAGCGAGTGGGGTATCTGGCTGAATATGCTGCCCTTCAATTTGTACAGCCTCTTTGCCATGGTTACCGTTATTGTAGTCGCTGTTTTCGGCCTGAACTTCGGTCCCATGCGCACCGAGGAGGAGCGGGCCCTGAAAACCGGCAAGCTGCTAGGTGACGGTGTGGACCCCCTGGTCCCCGAGGTGAAGAATGTGTTGCCCGAGGGCTATCAGCTGTCCATCTGGAACTTTATCGTCCCTATGGCCGCCCTGTTTATCTCTCTGTTCGCCACCATCTTCTGGAGCGGCGATCTGGCCGGCAACGGCCTGGTGGGCTGTTTCCGCTCCGCCAACATCACACTGGCAATCTGCATGGCCTTCCTGGGCGGCGGTATCGGCGCCGGCATCATGGGTATTGCCACCGGATTGTTTAAGCCCCTCAAAGCCTTTGATACCTTCATTGACGGTATGATTGAGCTGATCAACGTCCCCTTCATTTTGATTGCCGCCTGGTCTCTGGGTACCATCGTCAAATCCATGGGCACAGGCGACTTCATGGTGGGAATTGTGCAGCAGTACCTTACTCCCGGTCTGGTTCCCGCCCTGGTGTTCCTGTTCGGCGCCTTCATCTCCTTCGCTACCGGTTCCTCCTGGGGCGTGTGGTCCATCATGATGCCTATCGCTTTCCCCATGGCCGTTGCCTTCAAGCTGCCCATGGCCTATGTGGTGGGCTCCGTCATCGCCGGCGGCATGTTCGGCGACCAGTGCTCCCCCATTTCTGATACCACCGTTCTCTCCTCTACTGGCGGCTCCTGCAACCACATCGTCCACGTTATGACGCAGCTTCCTTACGGCCTGACGGTAGGCGCTTCCGCTTTTATAGGGTTCCTGTTCGGCGGGCTGACCGGCCAGTATATGCTTTCCATCGCCGTGACCGCTGTAGTCCTCTATGCAGCTATGTTTATTATGACAAAGGTGGACAGTGCCCGGACCGTGAAAGCGGTCTGATATCATGGACTTGTTATGCACAGACGGGAGATTGATATGAAAAAAATTGACAAGCTTGTTACTGCCCCCCATTTTTATACCATGGAGGGGGAAGGGGTTGGTTATCGCGCTGCCTCTGCCATGGCGATCAACTGCGGCAAGATCCTAGAGGTCGGCCCTGTGGAGCATATGCTGAAGGAGTACGCCCACCAGGAAATTATTGACCTGCCCCACCACATGGTTCTGCCCGGTTTTATCGACGGCCATATGCACACCGCCTGCAACATCATGCGCGGTCTGGCTCAGGACACCAACAACTGGATGATGTTCGGCCTGCAGCCCTTTGACAATGCCGTCACTGACGAGGAGCGGGACGCGGGCAGCCGGGTGGCCATCTTGGAGGCCATCCGTGCAGGCACCACGACCCTGGGCGACTATGAGTCAAAGATGGACAACGTGTGCAGCTTCATCGAAAAAATAGGGGCCAGGGGCAATATTGCCCAGACCATCCGGGCCGCCAAACGGCGGGTCTACCAGCCGGGCGAGCTCTATGAGTTTGACGACGAGATGGGTGAGGAGAGCCTCCAGCGCAACATCCAGCTCTACGACAAGTGGCACAACCAGGCGAGTGGCCGGATCAAAATTCTGTTCGGACCCCAGGGGGCGGATTTTGTCAGTCCCGAAATGCTCCTGAAGATTCAGAAAATCGTCAAGGAGCGCAAGACCAAGATCCACATGCACGTTCAGCAGGGGGAACGGGAGACCTATCAGATCGAAAAGCGCTACGGAAAGCGGCCCACCGCGTTTTTGGATGAGCTGGGTTATCTGGACTCCTCCCTGATTGCCGTCCATCTCACCGACTGCACCGACGAGGAAGCCGCCCACATCGCTCGCAAGGGCGCCTCCATGATCGTCAACCCCGGCTCCATCGGTATCATTGACGGCATCGTTTGTCCCAGCGTGGCCTTCCAAGAGGCGGGCGGCTCTGTGGCGCTGGGCTCCGACCAGGCCCCGGGCAACAACTGCCACAATATCATCAACGAGATGAAAAATGTGGCGCTGTTCAACAAAATCAAGTATGGCAATCCAGAAGTCATGCCCGCCTGGCGGGCCCTGCGAATGGCCACCATTGAGGGAGCCCAGGCTATCGGTTTGGGGGACAGCGTGGGCTCTCTGGAGCCGGGCAAGCAGGCGGACTTTATCGCGATCGACCTGAATTGTCCCTCCATGCTGCCGGTCTATACCTATCCCATGCGTAACATGATCCCTAATCTGGTCTACAGTGCCAGAGGTCCCGAGGTCGTGCTGGTAGCAGTGGACGGCGAGATTATCATGCGTGATGGCGTATTTACAAAGGTGGACCAGCAGGAATATCTGTCCGCCATTCCCAAGTATCCAGACGACATAGGGCAGCGGGCCGCAAAGGAGTTCTTTGAGATCGACGGAACCAATGCCCACTTTATGCGGGATGGAAAGCTATAACTTTACTGCCAACCTTTCTTCACATGGGGCGCCCCGGGAGCAGATAAAAGCCTGGGGCGTCCCAAATAATGCAGGTGATACTTATGGGGCGCCCCTCTGAAACTCTAAAATCCAACATACGGCTGCTGCTGGTGCTGGCCTGGCCCGCCATCGCGGAGCAGCTGCTGCTGACCATGACCAACTATGTGGATACGGCCATGATCGGAGCCTTGAGCACCGACGCCACCGCTGCCGTAGCCATCAATTCCACGCCGGTCTTCTTTATTATAGGACTTTTGACCGCAGTGGGGGTGGGATACTCCGTTCAAATCGCCCACAGCCTGGGAGCTCGACAGGAACAGCTGGCCCGGAGCATTACCCGGCAGGCTCTGCTGGGCTCGTTGATATCAGGGACCATTATTATGCTGGTCACTCTTATACTGGCACCCTGGGTTCCAAAGTGGCTGGGCGCGGATTCGGTTATCTTAGGCGATGCCCAAAAATATCTGTTTTTCTATGCCCTGGGCATTCCACTCCAGACAGCCTTGGCGGTTTTCTCCGCAGTACTCCGGTGCGCGGGAGATACCAAAACCCCCTTGCATCTGAACGCAGGTGCCAATGTACTCAATGTTATTCTGAACTTCTTCCTGATTTTTCCCAGCCGCACGGTCCAAATTGGGGAGCGTACCCTTTGTATCTGGGGTGCCGGGTGGGGCGCAGCAGGAGCGGCAGGGGCAACCGCTTTTTCTGCCAGCCTGATGGGATTCTGCTGCATTTTGCTGCTGTTCCGCCGCTCAGGCCCAGTGAATCTGGAACTGAAGGCCTCTTATCGCCCGGATTTTGCTATTATTCGACAGACTGTCCATTTGGGAATCCCGGCAACACTGGAGCGGGGCGCCATTTGCAGCGGCCAGCTGCTGATTACCAGGATGGTGGCCTCCCTGGGGAATGCGGCGCTGGCCGCCAACCATGTGGCGGTGACGGCGGAGGCCATCAGCTATCTGCCCGCTACAGGGGTATCTTTTGCCGCCACTACTCTGGTAGGGCAGGCCTATGGGGCCGGGGAATACCCTCTGGCCCGACAATTTGGTAAAATCTCCGGTTGGATTGGCCTGCTGTCAGGGGGAGCGGCGGGAATGATTCTGTTTATATGCGCCACACCTCTTGCCAGTATCTTTTCTCCGGATTCTGATGTCATAGAACTGGCAGCTGATATGCTGCGGATTGTAGCTGTCTCCGAACCATTGTTTGGTCTCTCCATTGTATTGTCCGGCGTAATGCGGGGAGTCGGCAACACCCGTCTGCCTTTCCTGGTGGTGCTGAGTGGTATGTGGGGCGTGCGGGTTATCTTAACGCCTGTTCTGCTGTTTTATGCCCATATGGATCTGGCCGGCGTGTGGGTAGCTATGGTTGCTGACCTGATGTTCCGCGGAATTTTGTGTGAAGTTCAAACAAAACGTCTTTTGTCAAAGCTTGAAGCAGTTTGTAATTCATGATCTGCAAGTTGCTTGCTGTGAGTAAAATGCATGCGTATATTGTATAAATGGTGGGGCGGCTTGCTGCTACTACTCTTAATTGTATTTTTAGTTCGAAACTTGTCGAAAAATAAATCCCACCGTGAGACGCAAATATGGAAAAGCAGTCATCTCCAGAAAGAGTTTGATTTTGCCGCAATCGGGCTGATCCAGTGATACAGTCCGGCTTTTGCGCATAGAAATCAGAAGGAGGTGCTTTCTATGATTGACAAGAACCTTCTGGAAGATATGTCGCGCATCAAAATCAAAGATGTGGTCCCTGACGTTCTGCAAGATATTCTCACAGTAAAAGTAAGCGGCGAAACTGCCAGCCAGCGGCTGGAAAGCTACCTGGATCAGGTAGGCAATCCATACTGTTTCCGGGTTGGGAACACACCAGTACGAATTTCCTTCAAATCCTGTGAAGAAACACTTGACAAGAAGATAAAGTCCTACTTTATGGGACTAAAAAGTTGATGATTCTTCCCATTTATGCTATAATATTATTGTTATAGAAGGGGGAGAAAAAGGAGACTCCCCGTAATGGCGAGAATCAGAAAATCGGACAAGAGCAGAATCGTCAAAACGCAAATCGTCTGGAAGATTGGGAAATATATCCGCCTGTCCCGTGAGGACGGGAACATCGTCTCTGAATCCGTAGTCAATCAAGACCAAATTCTAAATGATGAAATCCCTGGCTTTTTTGAAGATGGTTTGGAGGTATACTTATTCTCTGGCTTTATCCGCTGCGCCGACTGCGGCAAGAGCATGGTGCGCCATACATCCAGAAACCTTGTATATTACCAATGCAGGACCTATCAGGATAAGTCCAGGGATAAATGCGCCAAGCACAGCATTAGGCTGGACATATTGGAAAAAACTGTCTTGGCAGCTGTTCAAAAACAAATTGAACTTGTGGATTCTCTTGCCGAGATGATCGACGAAATCAACCGTGCCCCCGTGGTACACACGGAATCCCTTCGCTTGAACGCCCTGTTGGAACAGAGGACCAGAGAACTGGAGAAGGTAACAAAGGTCCTGGACGACCTCTACATGGACTGGAAAAGCGGCGATATCACCCGTGACCAATACCGCCGTATGAAGGTCCGGTTTGAAGAACAGTCCCAGCAGCTCCAGGAGACGATTGCGCATATCCAGGGCGAGTGCGAGATATTGGCCCAGGGTATTGATACCGAAAACCCCTACTTGACCGCCTTCCTGAAACACCGCAATATTGACAGCTTATCCCGTGGCCTGCTGGTGGAGCTTGTCAACGCAATCTATGTCCATGACGATAAGAGTATCGAGATCGAATTTAATTATGCAGACCAGTACCGCCGTATTGCAGAGTACATAGAGAATAACCAAAAGGAGCTCTGCGAAACCGGCGGAAAAGCTGTCTGAAGTGTTGCGCATAAATGATTGTCTCCGTGGCTCCTGTGGCTCCTGCCGCACCAGCGGAGCCGGTGGGGCCAGTAGAGCCGTCAATATATGCACAACAAGGGTAGTCCCTGAAATCATGCGAAATTCACACATCTTAAAGACAATTAAACAGCCCCTATAATTACACCAAAAACGCCGTAGCAAGGTTGGACAAGCCTTGATATAGCGTTTTTAAGTGGGGGGATTTTCTGCGCCGTAGGTTTCCAAAGTCTGCGGCGTTTTTTCATGTCCAGACACCGAAAGGAGCGGAGAACCATGCCAGTATTCCGCGTGGAGAGGAACAAAGGGTACACGGTGATGTCGAACCATCACCTGCGGAACAAAGACCTGACCCTGAAAGCCAAGGGCCTGCTGTCGCAAATGTTGTCACTCCCGGAAGATTGGGACTATACGTTAAAGGGCCTGGCCCTTATCAACCGGGAAAAGATCGACGCCATCCGGCAGGCTATCCGGGAGTTGGAGCAGGCGGGGTACATCGTCCGTTCGCGGGAGCGTGACGAACGGGGACGGCTGCGGGGCGCGGACTATGTGATCTATGAACAGCCGCAGACGCCGCCTGCATTGGATTTACCTACGTTGGAAAATCCAACACAATTAAATAAAGATATACAAAGTAAAGACCCAAGAATTACAGACCTATCAATTACCCAGTCCATTCCCTCCCTTTCACCCCCTCCCCTCGTCAGCGCAAGCTCCACATCCCTCGCTTCGCCGCAAGCGGCAAAGCTCACTCGTTGCGCTGCGCCTCCTCTCCCCACGCAACCCGCTTCGCTGGGCTTGCGCGGGGGCCTCGCTGTTGCGGCTTCGCCGCCGGAAAGGAACGGAACGGAAGCGGCCACACAGAGCGCCGTTGAGATTTATCGGGACATCATCAAGGAGAATATCGAGTACGACCATCTTCTGCACCACTCCCAAATCGACCGGGAGGAATTGGACGGCATCGTGGAATTGCTGGTGGAAACTGTCTGCACGGCCCGAAAGACAATCCGGGTGGCCGGTGACGACTACCCCGCCGAGCTGGTAAAGGCCAAGCTGCTGAAACTCAACAGCGGCCATATTGAATTTGTCATGGACTGTATGCGGGAGAACACCACGAAAATCCGCAACATCAAGAAATACCTGCTGGCGGTGCTGTTCAACGCCCCCAGCACTATGGGAAGCTACTACACCGCCCTCGTCGCCCATGATATGGCGGAGGGCAAAATCTGACAAAGGAGGCCCCGACTATGAAACAGGGCGCATTGATCTTCGACGAGCGGACAGACCGCTACGACATCCGCTTCGACCTGGCCGACTATTACGGCGGCCTGCACTGTGGACAGTGCTAATGGGGGTCCCCGCAAAACCGAAGATTTTGTGGGGAGAGGAGGAGCAAGGGAGCGAACGCAGTTTTCGCCGCAAGGCGGAAACGGAGTTGAGCGGACTTTGCGACGACGAGATGGTGGGCGGCAGGTGGAAGCCCACCCGCATAGAGTACGCCTCCGACTGGTATCTGGTGGGCATCCGGGCCGACGACCTGAACGGCCTGCGGGTGAGGATTTGAGGTGCATCTATCTTCGGCGGCTGGTGGTTCTGATATGCTCCCTCTAAAGTAGACAGCGAAAAAATAAAACTGTCGAAATAGAGGGAGCAATTAACATGAGACTAAAAGGGAAAATAGGAGCGGAGGAAAAAATACAGGCAGTGGAAGATTATCTAGAAATGCGAAAGGGCAGCACACAGATACGGGAAGAATTGGGTATACGATTGAGTA
>CATONV010000060.1 GCA_951801655.1 uncultured Oscillospiraceae bacterium
GTGGAGGAGGGGGTGTCCTTCGTCATGGCGGACATCCCCGGCATCATCGAGGGGGCGGCGGAGGGGGCCGGCCTGGGTCACGATTTCCTGCGGCACATCGACCGCTGCCGGCTGCTCATCCATGTGGTGGACGTGTCCGGTTCCGAGGGCCGGGACCCGGTGGCCGACTTCCAGGCTATCAACGAGGAGCTGCACCGGTACTCCCCTGAGCTGGCCGGACGGAAGATGATCGTAGCCGCCAACAAGACGGATATTATGACCGACCCCGCCCTGCTGGAACAGCTTCGCTCCCATGTGGAGGGCCTTGGGCTGGAGCTGGTAGAGATTTCCGCCGCCGCCCACCAGGGCACCCGGGAGCTGGTGCTGCGCACCGCTCAGCTGCTTCAGGAACTGCCCCCCGTGGCGGTGTACGAGCCCACCTATGTGGAGCGCCCCCCAGAGGTGGACGCCGACGGAGAGGTCAGCATCCAGGAGTTCGACGGCACCTGGGTTATCGACGCCCCCTGGCTTCAGCGGCTCATCGCCAACGTCAACTTCGGCGACTACGAATCCCGGAACTGGTTCGACCAAAAGCTTCGCCAGTCCGGGCTGTTTGACAAGCTGGAGGCCATGGGCATTAAGGACGGGGATATCGTGTCCCTGTACGATTTGGAGTTTGAATATCAGCGTTAAAGAGGGCCTTTCGGCCCTCTTTTTGTCTGTAGGGGCGGATATCATCCGCCCGCGAGTACATCATATGCGCCCCTATCATTCGATGTTCATGCCAGATTCCCCTGCCGGACCGATTTTCTCCCGAAGAGAACGAAGAGGAAGGGGGCGAAGCAGGATATTATGGTGGAAATCTCAAGCTGATGGGTGACTTGATACAGGTTAGAAGAGATCTTGCCGGTCCACTCGAAGGACTTTGCCAATATTAATCCGAGAGCAACGGGAAAGTTTGGATAGAGGATGAGTTCCAGAACGGTAACAATCAGGTAAAAGGCGACGATGATAGAGGCGGAGGCGGCGATCTCCGCCCTTGTCATAGAGAGGGAAAACCACAGTCCCCCGATGAACAGTACAAGGAGAAACAAAGCCGCGTCAAAGAGAATGCTGCGGACCGGGTCGGAGGAGACATTTGTCGCACCGTCCGGTCCGGTGGTCTTTACGATGTAGAACCAGCCCATGCGGATGGTGAGATGGAAGCTGAGCCAGCTTGCCACGAGACAAAAAACCGGCACCCGCCATAGGGTGTTGGGGCGTATTTTCATGGAGACACATCCTTTCCTGTCAATTCGTCCAAATTATCCTGCACTGACATCGCCATTATATCACATGTTGACGGCGGTTTCAATAGACACCCCCGGCCTCCCCTGCTTTACCGCCTCCGCCAGCAAAAGGGAAGGCGGGTGTCCCGGTCCGTGGGAGACCAGCTTGAGGCGCTTGGGCTCCAAATCGTGGGCCCGGAGGGCGCACAGCATGTCCGTCAGCCTCTCCGGGCGGTGACACAGGGCAAAGCGTCCCCCGTTTTTCACCAGTCGCCCTGCGGCGGCGCACAGCTGCTCCAGGGTACAGAATTCCTCGCTGCGGGCGGGGCCGCCGCTTTTCCCGCTTCCCACGGGGAAGTAGGGCGGGTTGGAGATGACCAGGTCGAAGTTCCCGGCGGGGAGGGAGACGGTACGCAGGTCGCCGGTGAGGATTTCCCCGGGCAGACCGTTGGCCGCCAGGTTTTCCCGGGCAATGCGGGCAGACAGAGGGTCGATATCAATTCCGGTGAGAGAGAGGTTTTCCGCCCGCCGGGCCAGCAGCAGCAGGAGAGCCCCGCTGCCCGTCCCCAAGTCGCACACCCGCCAGCCGGGCTTGACGCCGGCAAACTCCCCTAAAGCCAGGGCGTCGCCCCCCAGGGGGAAGACACCGTCCCGCCAGGACAGAAGAAAGGGCCCTAATTGTTCGGTTTTTTTCATCTGTTATCACCGTACCGTCACTTCAGAATGCCCGCCGTGCTTCGGTAAGAAATAGGCAAGAAAAGGATACCATATTTTGCAGAAATGTGGTATAATAACCAGGCAAAAAATTTTTGGAGAGAGGTGAGGCGCGTTGGCCGGGACCTTGTATCTCGTTCCCACCCCCATCGGCAATCTGACGGACATCTCCCGGCGGATGGCGGACACTCTGGCCGAGGTGGATTTTATCGCCGCCGAGGACACCAGGGTGACAGTGAAGCTGCTCAACCACCTGGGGCTGAAAAAGCCCATGGTCACCTACCACCGCCACAATACCGAGACGGGGGGACAGGCGGTGATGGACCGCCTGTTGGCCGGGGAGGACTGCGCCCTGGTCACCGACGCGGGCACCCCCGCCGTCTCCGACCCTGGCGAGGAACTGGTGTCTCGCTGCGGGGAGGCGGGGATTCCCGTCTGCGCCATACCCGGCCCCTGCGCCCTGGTCACCGCCCTGGCCGTCTCCGGCCAGCCAACGGGACGCTTCACCTTCGAGGGCTTTCTGGCCATGAACAAAAAGAACCGCCGGGCCCATCTGAACGCCCTCCGTGGTGAGGAGAGGACCATGATCTTCTACGAAGCCCCCCACAAGCTGACCGCCACCCTGCATGACCTGGAGGAGACCTTTGGGGCCGACCGGCCCCTCACCGTCTGCCGGGAGCTGACCAAGCTCCACGAGGAGGTCCGCCGCACCACCCTGGGCCAGGCCGCCGCCTGGTATCAGGAGAACGCCCCAAAGGGGGAGTTTGTGCTGGTGGTCCGGGGAGCAGAGACGGCGCAGGAGGGGGAGGCCACCTTGGAAGACGGCCTGCGCCTGGTAAACAAGCTGTGGGAGGAGGGACTGTCCCTCCGGGACGCGGTAAAACAGGCAGCGAAGGAGTTGGGACTGTCCCGGAATCAGCTGTACGGCCTGGCCGTGGGCTCGTAGGGCCTCGGCCTGCCGCAGCCACCGTCTGGGCGGGGCAAATTCTCCCCCAGCATATCAGCAAAATTTGCACCCATTTTTTATAAAATGGATAGAATAAAGAGAGAAACCATGTAAAAGAGGTGCTGTCCAATGAAGCGGAATATTGAGGACTATATCAAACCCGGGGTTCGCGTCCATCTGGTGGGGGTGGGAGGCGTGTCCATGGCCCCCCTGGCCGAGGTACTCCAGGGCAAGGGGGTGGCCGTGACCGGCTCTGACATGCAGCGGAGCGGGACCGTGGAACATCTTCTCTCCCTGGGCATTCCGGTAACCATCGGCCATCGGCCTGAGAGTGTAGAGGGGTCCGGATGCGTCATCCGCACCGCCGCCGTCCACAACGACAACCCGGAGATTGCCGCCGCCCTGGCTGCGGGCATTCCCGTCTTTGAGAGAGCCCAGGCCTGGGGGGCCATTATGCGCCACTACAAAAACGCCCTGTGCGTGGCGGGCACCCACGGCAAGACCACCACAACCTCCATGTGTACCCACATCTTCCTGGCCGCCGGCCGGGACCCCTCGGTGATGCTCGGGGGGACCCTGCCCATTCTGGGGGCGGGTCACCGGGTGGGCCACGGGGATACCATTATCGCCGAGTCCTGCGAGTACTGCAACTCCTTTTTATCCTTTTCTCCCACGGTGGCGGTGATCCTTAACGTGGAGGCCGATCACCTGGACTTTTTCAAGGATCTGGAGGATATCAAGGCCTCCTTCCGCCGGTTTGCCCAGCTGGTGCCTCCCGGCGGCAATGTAATTGTCAACCGGGACAACGCCGGGGCCCGCAGCGCGGTTGACGGACTGGACGTCTTCACCTTCGGTCTGGAGGAGGGGGCGGATTGTACCGCCGCCAATCTCACCTGGAACAGGGGGCTGCCCGCCTTTGACATTGTGGTGGGCGGGGAGTCATACGCCCATGTCTCTCTCCGGGTGGGGGGAGTACACAATGTGTCTAATGTCCTGGCCGCTGCCAGTGCCGCCTGGGTACTGGGGGTGCCCGGGTCCGCCGTGGAGGAAGGCCTGGATGCCTTTACCGGCGCGGGGCGGCGCTTTGAGAAAAAGGGCGTTTTCCACGGGGCCGACGTCTATGACGACTACGCCCACCACCCGGACGAGCTGCGGGCCCTGCTCACCATGGCCAGGACCCTGGGCTACAAGCGGGTGGTCTGCGCCTTCCAGCCCCATACCTACTCCCGCACGGCGGCCCTCTTTGACGGCTTTGTAGAGGCGCTGAAGCTGGCTGACACGGTGGTTCTGGCAGAAATTTACGCCGCCCGGGAGACCGATACCCTGGGAATGAACTCGGACAAGCTGGCACAGCACATACCCGGAGCAGTCTGCTGTCAAAGCCTGGAGGCAGTCACGGCCTGTCTGGCGGACATGGCCCAGCCCGGTGATTTGATCCTTACCGTGGGGGCGGGGAACATCTTCCTGGCCGGAGAGGCACTGGTGAGAGAGCAGTAATTTTTCAGGTTTTTTCCATTAGCATATTTACAAGAGATAGGCTGCAATGGTAGAATGGAAAAAATGTGCCTGCAAGGACTTGAGAGAGGGGGACTCGCATGTCTGCACAGAAAAAGAAACATATCACGCACCTGGCGCTGCTGATGACAGGGTGCGGTGTATTTCTGCTGATTATGGCGGTTGGAAGCCTGATTGTCCGCTGCCGCACTCTGGAGATGCGATTGGACGAGATGCTGCTGGAGAGTCTGGCATCCCATACACAGGCCAACGGAGAAAGTGCGCAGCAGCTCATCGATGACACGCAGATGCTGCTGGAGGACGCAGTCCTTCTGCTGGAAGAGGACGGCAGACTGCCCGACAAGAGCTGGACGGATCCGCTGCTGAAGGCGGTGAACCTGGGCGATCGAAAGCTGGAGATTCATTACCTGACCATGGAGGAACTGTCCGATGCGGAGCCGGGGAGCGAGGAACACCGGGTGTTTCGGCAGCTCCAGGAGGGCGAGAGCGTGGTAAGCGGCAGCGTCTCTCGCGGGGAGGAATTCTACTTTCTGGTGGCCCGGGCGGTGAAGTGGAACGGAGAAGTCGCGGGCACGGTGCAGACCAAGGTGAATGCCGGTCTTTTGTCCCAGCAGGGCCATGATTCCGCGCTGTTTCACAACATTAACCGGGTGATCGCCGGAGAGAACGGCCGGGTGGTCTGCGGCAGCACGCCCCAGACTATGGGCCTTAGCCTGGTGGAACTGGGCATGAACGACGGCTTGAGCGCCAAGGACGGAGAGAGATTTGCCGCAGCCTACCTGGACAACGAGAGCGGCTCCTTCCGCTATACCGCCGGGGCCGGTCGGGGCTACGCGGCCTGGGCGCCCATCAATTACAACGGCTGGCGGGTGGTGCAGTTTTCCAGCAGTCCCGACCTGAGAGTCTCGCAGGACACCATGGTACAAACGGCCATTATGCTGGTAAGCATCGCGGTGTGCGCAGTGCTGTCTGCCCTGATCTGGCGGCAGCGGGCCAGACTGGCTGCTGAAAAACTGCGCTACAGCACTTTGTCCGAGTTTAAAGACACCCTGATCTTTGAGTATGACTGCCGAGAGGACAGTATGGAATTTACCTCCAACGCCCTGGATACCCTGGATCTGGACACAGCGCGCCTGGAGGACGTCACCGATATGAAGAACACCTTCCCCGTGTTTCACCCGGGGGACATCGAAAATGTGCGGCGGGCCCTGTGGGGCGCCGAGCACATGGTTCCCGACCAGGTGGAGCACGACCGGATCCGCATGAAAAAGCGGGACGGAAACTACAGCTGGTATCGCAGCCAGTATAAGGCGGTGTTCAATGCGGAAGGGAAGGCGATAAAGCTCATCGGTACGCTGACGGATATCAGCGCCCAGATCGACCGGGAGCAGGAGCTGCGCAACCAGGCTCAGCGGGACCCCCTGACCGGGGTGTACAACCGGGCGGGCGTGAAGCTGATCAATGCCCGTCTGGAGCAGATCTCCCGGGGCGTGCTGTTCATGCTGGACCTGGACGATTTCAAGTCAGTGAACGACACCTACGGCCATGCCGCCGGCGACCGGCTTCTGATGGCCATCGGCGGGGTGCTGCGGGAGACCTTCCGTACTGACGACATTGTGGCCCGGGTAGGCGGAGACGAATTTGTGGCGTTCCTGTCCGGTTCGGACAGCAGGTTTACTGCGGAGCAGAAGGGACAGGAGCTGCTGGAACGGGTGCGGGCGCTGCGGGTGGACGGCATCGCGGCCTCGGTTACCGTCAGCGTGGGGGCCGCCAGCGCCCCAGCCCTAGGCCGGACTTATGAGGCCCTCAGCCAGGCCGCCGACGAGGCTATGTATCAGGTGAAGCACAGCGGAAAGGGCGGCTTTGTCCTGCGCTGAACCGGCTGACTGATTCCAAAAACACCTTCGGGCTGCCCGAAGGTGTTTTTTCATTGCCGTCGCGTGATCTGCTTTTTTGTCTCTATTGACATTGACGGGAACGGCCCGGGAATGGTATAATACACCATTACTTTCAGGTGATCGGAGGGACTGCCATGTCCGTCATTATCCGGACCGATGCGCTGCGTTTTGCCTACCCCGCCGCCGAGGGGGTTACCCCGGTGGTGCTGGACGGGGTAAGCCTGGACATTGAGGAAGGCTCCTTTGTGGCCGTGCTGGGACACAACGGCTGCGGCAAATCCACCCTGGCCAAGCATATGAACGCCATCCTCCTCCCCTCCGGGGGAACCGTCTGGGTGGATGGCATCGATACCGGCGACGAGGACCGGCTGTTGGACATCCGCCGAACGGTGGGCATGGTCTTTCAAAATCCGGACAACCAGATTGTGGCCAACGTGGTGGAGGAGGACGTGGCCTTCGCCCCGGAGAATCTGGGCGTCCCACCCGCCGAGATACGCCAGCGGGTGGACGACGCGCTGAAGGCCGTGGGCATGTACGCCTATCGGGAGCACGCCCCCCATCTTCTGTCCGGCGGACAGAAGCAGCGGGTGGCCATCGCGGGCGTCATCGCCATGCGGCCCCGGTGCATTGTGCTGGACGAGCCCACCGCCATGCTGGACCCCATTGGCCGCAAGGATGTGCTGCGCACCATCAAAACGCTGAACCGAGAGAGGAAGGTGACAGTGGTTCTCATCACCCACCACATGGACGAGGCCGCCCAGGCCGACCGCCTCATTGTCATGGCCAAGGGCAGTGTCGTCGCCGACGGCGCCCCCAAGGCAGTCTTCTCCCGGGTGGAGGAACTGCGCCAGGTGGGCCTCACCGTCCCCCAGACGGTAGCCCTGCTGTGGGAGCTGCGGCAGGAGGGATACGACGTCCCCCTGGACGCCCTCTCCGACGAGGAGTGCGCCCAGGCGCTGTATCAGCTTCTGCAAGCTGTGTAGGGGCGGATATCATCCGCCCGTCCCAATTCCCGTTTGATGCTTCGGGCGGCCACAGGCCGCCCCTGCGGACGCGACCCTCCGGGCGTGTACCACTATAAATAAGGATGTATCTCTATGCAGCCCATAATCGAAACAAAACGTCTCACCCACACCTACTCCGCCGGAACGCCCTTTGAGCACACGGCGCTGGACAGCGTGGATTTCTGCGCCTACCCCGGGGAGTACCTGGGCATCATCGGCCACACCGGGTCAGGCAAATCGACCCTGATCCAGCATCTGAACGCCCTGCTCAAGCCCACCTCGGGCCAGGTGCTGTTCCAGGACACGGATATCTGGTCTGACCCCAAAATCACCAAAAAGACTCGCTTCCAGGTGGGGCTGGTGTTCCAGTACCCGGAGTACCAGCTCTTTGAGGAGACGGTGTACAAGGACATCTCCTTTGGCCCCAAGAACATGGGGCTGGACAGCAAGGAGATCGACCGCCGGGTGCGCTCGTCGGCCTACTTCGTGGGCCTGCGGGACGACCAGCTGGAAAAATCCCCCTTTGAGCTGTCCGGGGGACAGAAGCGGCGGGTAGCCATCGCCGGAGTGATCGCCATGGAGCCCAAAGTTCTCATCCTGGACGAGCCCACCGCCGGGCTGGACCCGGAGGGGGTGGAGTCCATTCTGGGCAACATTCGGGAGTATCACCATGCCCACAACGCCACCATCATCCTTGTGTCCCACTCCATGGAGGAGGTGGCCCGGTCGGTGGATCGGCTGGTGGCCGTCAACGACGGCAGGATCCCCTTCCAGGGCACACCCCGCGAGGTCTTCCAGCACGGGGACGAGCTGGAGAAAATGGGCCTGGGCGTGCCTCAGCTCACACGGGTGTTCCATCGGCTGCGCACCATGGGCGTAGACATCGACTCCTCGGTCTACACGCTGGACCAGGCCAAGGCCGCTGTTTTGGAAAAGCTGAAGGGAGGGATGGGCTGAATGGCGCTGAAGGATATCACCCTGGGCCAATACTTCCCGGGAAACTCCCCGGTCCACCGCCTGGACCCGCGCACCAAGCTGATTTGTGTGGTGCTGTATATTGTGGCCCTGTTTCTGGCCAGTTGGTTCGTTACCTACGCCATTATGCTGGCGGTGCTGGGTATCTCCATCGCCGTGTCCAAGGTGCCCCTCAAATCGATTCTCCGGGGGCTGAAGCCGGTGCTGTTCATCGTGGTCTTTACCGCCCTGCTCAACCTGTTCTACACGCCGGGCAATACTGTATTGATCCATTTTTGGATTTTTACCGTCACCCTGGAGGGGGTGTATCGGGCTTTCTTTATGGTCGTCCGGATCATGATGCTCATTTCCGGCACCTTCCTTCTCACCTACACCACCTCGCCCATTCTGCTGACCGACGGGCTGGAGTCCCTTATGAATCCCCTGAAAAAAATCCGGGTACCCGTCCATGAGCTGGCCATGATGATGTCCATCGCCCTGCGCTTTATTCCCACCCTTATCGAGGAGACGGACAAGATCATGTCCGCCCAGCGGGCCCGTGGGGCCGACTTTGAGAGCGGAAACCTGATCCAGCGGGCCAAGGCGCTGCTGCCCCTGCTGGTGCCCCTGTTCATCTCCGCCTTCCGCCGGGCCGACGAGCTGGCCACCGCCATGGAGTGCCGCTGCTACCACGGCGGCGAGGGGAGAACCCGCCTGCGGCAGCTGAAGTATAAAACCGCCGACTATTTGACCTTGCTGCTGTTCCTGGCTATCACCGTCGGCGTGGGAGTTTTAGGGCATTTCGGGCTGTAAAGCGGACAAAACCTCTTGACGTAATCCCAATCCGAAGAGATAATAGATGTCATTGGAACTGGCTATGTAGAGAGAAAACTGCCTCTCAAACCGGTCGTACAGTTCCCAGCCGATCATCCCGGCTATCTGCTGGGCTGTCTCGTAAAACTCCTGCTTTAACTTGAGATATTCCGGATTTTGGAAACAAAATTCCTTGATCGCTTCCTCAATTCCCGGGTTGTCGATGAAGAGCATATTTAAATTGTCATTCATGGCAGCATCTCCTTTTTGTATCTTTTAGTTGCGTCTTTATTTTATACCGCTTTGAGTTGCGTGTCAATAGCTCAGGAGGAAATATGCAGATTTTTTCTGAACGAATGAAAGGTCTCCGAAAAGAACGCGGCCTGAAACAGCGGGAAATGGCCGAAATTTGCGGCGTAAAACTGCGCAGCTATCAGGGCTATGAATACGGAAGACACTATCCCGAGGTCCCTGGACTCATTCAAATCGCCAAATTCTTCGACGTCAGCACCGATTACCTCCTGGGACTGACAGACAAACGGGAAGTCAACAGGTGAGAGTCCCAAAGGCCCCTTTTGAAAGGGGCTGTCAGCCGAAGGCTGACTGAGGATTGCGTTTTGCGAAGCAAAACATACGAAGTAAACAAGATTTGCGAAAACCTCGTTTGCTTCGCACATTTCGCTTCGCGAAATACAATCCTCCGCCCCAGTGTGCGCACTGGGGCACCTCCTTTCAAAAGGAGGCTTAGTCGCCTGCAGGCGAGATGAAAGGTTTTTTACAATGGAACGCAATATTGCATTAAAGTTGATGTACAACGGTACGGCCTACCACGGGTGGCAGGTGCAGAAGAACGCCGTCTCCGTGGCGGAGACCCTGGAGAAGGCGCTGGCGGCCACGGTGGGCCACCCGGTAAAGTGTACCGGGGCGGGGCGCACCGACGCTGGTGTCCACGCGGAGGTCTACGTGGCCAATTTCCACACCGCCTCCCGCATCCCCCTGGACAAGCTGCCCCTGGCGGTGAACACCCGTCTCCCCGACGACATTGTGGTGGTAAAGGCCACCCCGGTGCCTGATTCCTTCAACGCCATCGGCTCCTGTCTGAAAAAGGAGTACACCTACCGTATTTACAACTCCCGGCTGGGCAACCCGTTTTATGTAAATCGGGCCTGGTTCTACCCCAAACGCCTGGACGAAGCAATCATGGCCCGGGCGGCAGGGCAGTTTGTGGGCACCCACGACTTCCGGGCGGTACGCTCGGTAGGCACCGAGACCAAAACCACTGTGCGCACGGTATATTATTTTGACATAGAGCGCCGGGGTGACCTGATAGAATGCCGGGTGTGCGCCAACGGCTTTTTGTATAACATGGTACGGGCCATGGTGGGCACCGTGGTCTACGCCGCCGAGGGCAAGCTGGCCCCGGAGGATATTCCCGCCATTTTGGAGTCGGGCAACCGGACCCTGGCCGGGCCCACCGTCCCCCCGGGGGGGCTGTACATGACGAAATTGTGGTATGAAGAGGACATTTTATAAGTAAGTATGGACGAGAAGAAAAACACGCCCACGCCGAAGCGGCTGAAACAATCGAATCCCGTTCTTCGCCTGCTGGCTCTGCTGACAACATCGGCGCTGGTTCTGGGGGCAATGGTGCTGGTAATCTACCGGGATACCATCAACGTGGATACCTTTAAACGCTGGATGGCCTACCGGAGTATGGAGACCGGGACCACAGGCGAGACCGCCCCCTTTTCCCACGCCGGGGGTGACAAACTCTCCGTGGCCTATCTGAACAGCGGCGTCGTAACCGCCTCCGCCGCCGGCGCCCACTACTACGGTCTGGACGGGGAACAGCTGGCCGAGGAGGTCCTCTCCATGGAAAACCCGGTGGTCACCGCCTCCCACACCACCGCCGTGGTGTACGACGCGGGCAACCAGTCCCTGTTTGCTTTCCGAGACGGAGAGAAATACTTTAAACTTTCGCTGGAGGGCGGGGCTGATCTGCTGTCCGCCCGGCCCAATGAGGCGGGATGGCTGGCTGTCACCGCCCAGCAGAGCGGCTACAAGGGTGCGGTCACCGTTTACGACAGGAGAGGCGAACCGGTCATTCAGATCAGCCTGTCCTCCACCTTCGCGGTGGACGCCGCCGTCTCCCCGGACGGCAGAACAGTGGCAGTGGTCACCATCGGACAGACAAACGGCAGCTTTTTCAGCCGCCTGCTTCTCTATCGGGTAGACCAGACGGAGCCCTTTGCCCAGGTGGACCTGGGAAGCCTCACCGTGCTGGATATGGACTTTGACGAAGGCGTAGTTTGGCTGGTGGGAGAGGACCGACTGCTCACCGTCACCCTGGATAAGGAAAGGGAAAGTGTCCAAACCTATTATATTACCCCCAACTACTTGAAGGGCTGCTCCCTGGGGGGAGACGGCTTCGCCCTGCTGCTGGTGGGGCGCTATCGCTCGGGCGGGGCCACCCAGGCCCTGCGTGTCAACAGTTCCGCACAGGTGGTCGCATCCATCCCCCTCACCGGGCAGGTGTTGGATTACGCCGCCGCCGGCAGCTTCTCCGCCCTGCTTACCGGCAGCAGGCTGTCTCTCTACAACGGCAGCATGGAACAGTTCGCTGAACTGGAAAACAATCAGGGAGCGCGGAAGGTGTCCATAGCCGTCAACAGCTCCGCCGTGCTGGCCAATGACCAGCAGGCCTGGCTGTATATTCCGCAGTAGGGGCGGCCTTCGGCCGCACGCACGGCAGACATCGGAAAAACGGACGGGTAATCCCCAGATAAAAGCAGGCGGATGATATCCGCCGTATGGTCCCCGGGAACCGCGGCGTGCCCGTCAGTCACGCCCTACATCGCCAACGGAGGTTTTCATGAATTATATTTTCTACGACATCATCGCCGCCGCCATTCTGTTGTTTTTCGTCTGGCTGGGCTGCAAGAGGGGGCTTGTTCTCACCTTGGCCTCCCTGCTGGCCGTGTTTGTAGCCCTGATCGGGGCCTCTTTCCTGGCAGACGCTCTGGCCGAGCCGGTGGCCAAGGCAATAGAGCCCGCGGTGACCCAGAAAATCCACGACCAGGTGTCCAGCTACTGGCAGCGCGCGCCGGAGGCGGACGCCCCCGCCGGGGAGGATGACTGGCTGTCCCGTCTCCCCCTGGAGGAGGTGCTGGAACCGCTTCAGGAATCAAAATTTTTCAGAGGCTGCGCGGAGACCTTCCAGAAGGCGGTGGACGACGGGACCGCAGAGATTGTCACCCACGCCGTTCAGGCCCTGGCCTACTTCGCGGCGGTTCAGATTGCCCGGATCGTTATTTTTGCCGTCGCCTTCTTCGCCATACTTGTCGCCTGGTTCTTCCTCAGCCACGCCCTGGATCTGGTGGCCAAGCTGCCTGTCCTCAGCAGCGTCAACCGATGGGGCGGCGGCCTGGCCGGGCTGATCAAGGGGTCTCTGGTGCTGTTCGTCGCCTGCTGGCTGCTGAAGGACAGTTATCTCCCCCAGCAAGTGGTAGAGAGAACTGTTTTGCTGAAATTCTTCGCCAGTCCCTTTGAATTTTTCCTTTAAACCCTGTATTTCTCAGGGTAAGTGTTCATAGCCAGTTCATAATTGGGGTGTAGTATCTCCTCAATGTTGAACTTTGCCCGAAAGGAGAGTATTGACCATGCAGCCTACCATGTGCAGCCGCTGCGGCAAAAATGTGGCGGTCATCTTTATTACAAAATTAGAGGGTGGCACTTCGAAAAACGAGGGGCTGTGCCTTAAGTGCGCCAGGGAGCTGGGGATTAAGCCCATTGACGACATGATGAAGAAGATGGGCATCAGCGACGAGGACCTGGATAACCTCACCACTGAAATGATGTCCGCCTTTGGCGGGGCCGAGGGGATCGAGGGCATGATGTCCCCGGCCAAGGACGAGGACGATGAGGAGGACGACGGCCGCACCGCCACCTTCCCCTTTCTCAGTCAGCTCTTCGGATCCTCTTCCGGCGGTTCCTCCAGCGAAGGGAGCGCCGCCCCGCCGCCCCGGGGGGAGAAGGGACCGGCCAAGCCCGCCAAGCGGAAATTTCTGGACAGCTACTGCATCTGTCTGACCAAGCGGGCCCAGGAGGGCAAGCTGGATCGGCTTATCGGCCGGGATCGGGAGCTGGAGAGAGTGGTGCAGATTCTGAACCGCCGGCAGAAAAACAACCCCTGTCTCATCGGCGAGCCCGGCGTGGGTAAAACCGCCATCGCCGAGGGCCTGGCCCAGCGCATCGCCGCCAAAGACGTGCCCTACAAGCTGCTGGACAAGGAGGTCTATCTGCTGGACCTCACCGCTCTGGTGGCGGGCACCCAGTTCCGGGGCCAGTTCGAAAGCCGTATGAAGGGCCTCATCGAGGAGATTCGTAAGCTGGGCAATATTATCCTGGTCATTGACGAGGTACACACCATTGTGGGCGCCGGCGACGCCGAGGGGTCCATGAATGCGGCCAACATCCTCAAGCCCGCCCTGGGCCGGGGAGAGCTGCAGGTAATTGGCGCTACCACCCTCAACGAGTACCGCAAGCACATTGAAAAGGACACCGCCCTGGAGCGCCGCTTCCAGCCTGTCATTGTGGAGGAGCCCTCCATTGAGGACAGCATAAAGGTGATCGAAGGCATCGCCCCCTACTATGAGTCCTTCCACCAGGTGGAGGTCTCCCCGGCGATGTGCCGGCTGGCCGTCACCATGAGCGAGAGATATATTACCGACCGCTACCTCCCCGACAAGGCCATCGACCTGATCGACGAGGCCTGTTCCAATGTCAACCTTCACAACAAGGCCCTGGCCCGCCTCAACGCGGTGGACAAGGAGCTGGCCGA
>CATONV010000061.1 GCA_951801655.1 uncultured Oscillospiraceae bacterium
CTGCTGATCTGCATTTTCGGCGGGATTATCAACGGCTTTGCCGGCTGCCTGTGCCTGTGGGTGCGGGTGACCAGCGGCGGGACCGACTTTATCGCCATATCGTTGTCGGAGAGGAAGAATGTGGACGCCTGGAATTACATCCTGTGCGGCAACGTGGTTTTGCTGTTCATTGCCGGGGCCCTGTTCGGCTGGGACAAGGCGCTGTACTCCATGCTGTTCCAGTATGCCACCACCCAGGTGATCAAGATGCTGGATCCGGACGGACGCCGGGCCACACTGCTGATTATTACCGGACGGGAGAGTGCCGGCGGAGTGTGCGCCCAGATTCAAGACACCCACCACACCGCCACCCTGATCGAGGGGGTGGGCCTGTACAACGGAGATCCCTGCGTGATGATCTACTCGGTGGTGAACGACAGCGAGGTGCGCGCCCTGGCCCAAAAAATTCGCCAGTCGGACCCCAAGGCATTTGTCAATGTCCTGCGCACCGAGAGGGTGGTAGGCAAATTCTACCGCCGGCCGAGAGATTAAAAAACAAAGGAGGCGGCTTGTATGACACAGCGAACCAGCCCGCGCCGGGGTGCGGACGACGACTATTCTCTGGAGGCAGTTCCTGCCCAGGCGCGGAAGGGCTTTTGGAGTATGTTTGTGGTGATGATGGGCTTCACCTTTTTCTCTGCCAGTATGAGTGTGGGGGCCAAGCTGGGCAACGGCCTGGACCTGGGCGGCTTCATCTGGGCGGTGATCATCGGAGGCATCATCCTGGGAGCCTATACCGGAGGGCTGGCCTACATCGGCTGCGACACCGGCCTTACCCTGGATCTGCTGGCTCAGCGGTCCTTCGGCACCCAGGGCTCCAAGCTGGCTTCGGTGCTTATCGCCTTTACTCAGATCGGTTGGTTTGGCGTGGGCGTGGCCATGTTCGCTATCCCGGCGGCAGAGCTGCTGGGGGTCAGCCCCGTTATTTTGGTGGCTGCGGCCGGCCTGTGCATGACTGCCTCCGCCTACTTCGGCATAAAAGCCCTCACCATTGTCAGCGCCATCTCCGTTCCCCTTATCGCCGCGCTGGGGATCTACTCCATGTCCCTGTCCGCCATGGAGGGGGGCGGGCTTACCGCCATTTTTGCCAAGTCCTCGGGCAGCCTGTCGGTGATGGCCGGGGTGGGCCTGGTGATCGGCTCCTTCGTCAGCGGCGGCACCGCCACCCCTAACTTTGTCCGCTTTGCCAAGAACAACGCGGTAGCTGTGTCCACAACCGTGATCGCCTTCTTCCTTGGAAATTCCCTCATGTTCGCCTTTGGCGCGGTGGGGGGTGCTTTCACCGGCAAGGACGATATCTTCTATGTGATGATCGCCCAGGGACTGGCCATCCCCGCCCTCCTTGTACTGGGGGCCAATATCTGGACCACCAACAACAACGCCCTGTACACCGGCGGACTGGGTCTGACCAACATCACCGGCCTGCGGCAGAAGCCCATGACCCTGGTGTCCGGCGTGGTGGGCACGGTGGCGGCCATCTGGCTGTACAACAACTTTGTGGGCTGGCTCAACTTCCTCAACGCCACGCTGCCCCCTGTGGGTATCATCGTCATGCTGGACTACTTTCTCCACCGAGAGGACTACCGCAGCGGAGACAACCCAATCCTCACCGTCCACTTGGGCTCCATCGCCGGGGTGCTGGTGGGGGCCTTGGCGGGCAACTTTATTCCCGTGGGGATTGCCTCTCTCAACGCCATGCTGGCCGCCTGCGTCTGCTACCTGCTGGCAGACGGGCTGGTGTATTCCAAGAGATAAGACAGCGGGGCACCGAAGGCGGCGCCCCCTACACAGCACCCGTAGGGGCTGGCCGCCCTCGGCGGCCCGTCTGATACAAAAGAAGGAGTGAAACTATGCTCATCAAAGGCGTATACATCGAAAACGCGGCCGAGACCTCCGACATTCGCGTCACCGACGGAATATTTGAGGAGATCGCCCCCTCTCTGACCCCGCGCCCCGGCGAGGAAACGATGGACTGCACCGGGAAGCTGGCCCTGCCCCCATTTATTGAGTCCCACATCCATCTGGACACCTGTCTGACGGCGGGAGAACCGGTGTGGAACCAGTCGGGCACCCTGTTTGAGGGCATTCAGTGCTGGGCCCTGCGGAAAAAGACTCTCACCAAACAGGATGTGAAGGAGAGGGTCCGCCGGGCGGTGCGGATGCAGGCCCAGAACGGCGTCCAGTTTGTCCGCACCCATGTGGATATCACCGACCCGACGCTGATCGCTATGGAAGCCCTGCTGGAGCTGCGGGAGGAGCTGCGGGATACCATGGAGATTCAGGTGGTGGCCTTCCCTCAGGAGGGCATTGATTCCTTCCCCAACGGCCGGCAGCTGATGGAGACGGCGGTGAAGATGGGGGCGGACGCCGTGGGCGCGATTCCTCACTTTGAGTTCACCCGGGAATACGCCGTGGACTCTCTCAATTTTGCCGTGAAGCTGGCTGAGAAGTACGATAAGCTGGTAGACGTACACTGCGACGAGATCGACGACGAACAGAGCCGGGGGCTGGAGGTGCTGGCTGCCCGGGCCTACGAGTCCGGTCTGAAGGATCGGGTCACCGCCAGCCACACCACCGCCATGCACTCCTACAACAACGCCTACGTTACCAAGCTGATGCGGCTGCTCACCCTGTCGGAGATCAACTTTGTGGCCAATCCCCTGGTGAACACCCATCTCCAGGGCCGCATGGACACCTATCCCAAACGCCGGGGCGTTACCCGGGTGAAGGAGCTGTTGGCTGCGGGAATCAACGTCTCTTTCGGACACGACGATCTCTTCGATCCCTGGTATCCCCTGGGCACCGGCAACATGCGGGATGTGGTCTTTCTGGGACTCCACGTGTGCCAGATGATGGGCTATCAGGAGATTATGGACTCCTACAAGCTGGTGTCCTCCAATGCCGCCAGAACTCTCCACCTGGGGGATCGCTACGGCATTAAAGCGGGCAATCCCGCCAGCTTCATCATCCTGGACGCGGACAACTTCTACAACGCTTTGAATGGGAAGAGAGAGGTGCTCTTCTCCTATAAAAACGGCAGACTGATCGCCAAAAGCACCCCTGCGTGCCGGGAAGTGCTGTTTTGAGGCGGGCAGCCTGAAAAGAGAGGAGACTGATTTATGCCAGATCAGAATAAAAGTGTGAAGCTGGGGGAGATTATCCGGGAGTTTAACCTGGAGGCGCTGCGCACAGCCCCAGACTATGAGAATGTGCCCCTGCGAGCCTTGGACATCAACCGGCCCGGCCTGCCGCTGACGGGCTTCTTTGAGCATTTCGATACCGAGCGGCTGCTGCTGATCGGGCTGACGGAGCACGCCTATCTGGGTGATCTGGCCCCGGAACGCAGACGGGAGTGCTTCGACAAGCTGCTGGCTTATCCGGTGCCCGCGCTGATCCTGACCCGGGGGCTGGACCCCTACCCGGAGTGCCTGGAGATGGCGGAGAAGCACGACCGGACTGTGCTGCGCTCCACCCGGCAGACCTCTGTGTTTATGAGCGCCTTGATCAGCAGCCTGTATAACCACCTGGCCCCCCAGATTACCCAGTCCGGCGTAATGCTGGAAGTCTACGGCGAGGGCGTTCTGATTCAGGGTGAATCGGGAGTGGGCAAGAGCGAGGTGGCCATTGAGCTGCTGAAGCGGGGGCACCGCTTGGTGGCTGACGACGCGGTGGAGATCCGGGAGACCAGCGCCCACACCCTGATAGCCACTGCCCCGGAGCTGATTCGGGGGTATATGGAGCTGCGGGGCATTGGCGTAATTGATATCAGCCGCCTGCTGGGCATGGGGGCCATCAAGCTGAATCAGGAGATCGACCTGGTGGTCAACCTGGAGCCCTGGGATGACAAGGCGGTGTACGACCGTTTCGGGCTGGAATCCCACTTTACGGAGATCCTGGGGGTGAATGTGCCCGCCGCCACCATCCCGGTGAAGCCGGGCCGAAACCTGGCCAGTATTGTGGAGGTGGCCGCCATGAACAACCGCAATCGGAAGATGGGCCACAACGCGGCCCAGGAGTTGACGGACCGGATGGATAAACTGTTTCAGGCGCAGATAGAAGGAGGAGACAAGTAATGTATTACATTGGTATTGACGTAGGCGGTACCAATCTGGTGGCCGGCCTGGTAGACGAGACCGGGCGTATCCTCAACAAGGTGAGTACCCCGGTGGCTAAAAGCTTAACAGCGGAGCAGTTCGGCGCTGAGCTGGTGCGCATGTCCAGACGGCTATGCGAGGTGGGAGAGATTGACTCCGCCAAAATTGAGGCGGTGGGCGTGGGCCTGCCCGGCGCGGTGGACAACGGGGCGGGACTCTTCGTCCAGAACCCTAACATGCCATTTCAGGACAAAAACGTGCCCCTGCGGGACATGTTCCAGAAAGAGTGGGACGTACCTGTATTCCTGGGCAACGACGCCAACTGCGCCGCTGTGGGCGAGTACTGGGCCGGCGCGGCCAAGGGCTGTGACCCGGCGGTGGTGGTCACGCTGGGCACCGGCATCGGCGGCGGTCTGGTTGTGGGCGGAAAGCTGTTTACCGGCTTTGCCAACGCCGGGATGGAGATTGGACACATGATTATCCAGCCCAACGGCATTCTGTGCGGCTGCGGCGGCCGGGGCTGCTGGGAGAGGTACGGTTCCGCGACCGCCCTGATTCAGCTCACTCAGCTGGAGATGGAGAGAGACCGGGAGAGCAAGATGTGGGAGCTGTGTGACAACGACCCGGCCAAGGTCCAGGGCCGCACTGCCTTCCAGGGAGCGCGGCTGGGGGACAGCGCCGCCAAGCGGGTGCTGTTTAACTACCTCCAGGGGCTGTCCATCGGAATGATCAATCTGGTCAACATCCTTCAGCCCGAGATTATCTGTCTGGGCGGCGGGGTGAGCAATGCCGAGGATGACCTGCTGCTGGATCCCCTGCGGGAGCTGGTTTGGCGGGGCTGTTTCGACAAGGAGAATCGTGTCCGTATTGAGAAGGCTTCGCTGGGCAACGACGCCGGTGTGGTGGGGGCGGCCCTGCTGTGTAATTTGGTATAGAGACGAAAACCTGCCGCAGGCGAGCCGCGGCAGGTTCTCCATATGGACGGCCTGGAGAAGAAGGCACGGAGAGGAGGTGGCAGCATGAACAAGGCGATTGTGGTTCACCCCAGATTTCCGCCGGGGCGGCGGATTATTGCCGTCAGCGATATTCACGGAAACCTTCCGTTTTTTCAGGCCCTGATGGACAAAATCGGGCTGACTCCAGAAGATATTCTGGTTCTGTTGGGAGACATGCTGGAAAAGGGGCAGGACAGCCTGCCCCTGCTGCGCCGGCTTATGGACCTGTCCCGGACCCACACCCTATACCCCGTCTGCGGAAACTGCGACGGGTTGGTCCTCCGTTTCTTTGAGAGCGATGAGCTGGATCAACGCTTTTTTGCCTCCTACCTCCCCAGGCATCCTGAGTCCACTCTCCGCCAGCTGGCCCGGGAGGGGGGCTTTGAACAGTGGGAGGATTTGCCCAGGCTGCGGGCTGATCTCCGGGCTGCCTTCCCGGAGGAGTGGACCTGGCTGCGGGCTATGCCCACCATTCTGGAGACGGAACACCTGGTTTTTGTCCACGGAGGCGTCCCCTCCCTGGAGAAGATGGAGGAGCTGGAACGGTGGGGCTGCATGAAGAACGACGATTTTTTAAGTCAGGGCCACAGCTTTGACAAGTGGGTCATTGTGGGTCACTGGCCGGTCACCCTGTATGACGGGCGCATCCCCTCCTCCGCCCCCCGCTTCGACCGGGAGAGGAGAATTATCTCCATCGACGGCGCCTGCGTTCTGAAAGTGGACGGCCAACTCAACGCCCTGATACTCCCCTCGGAGGAGAGAGAGGACTTCACCTGGACCGCCTGGGACGGCCTGCCCACGGCCCAGGCCCTGGACCGGCAGGAGGAGAGTGTGGACTCGGTGAACATCCGTTGGGGCAGGTCCGCGCTGGTTCTGCTGGAGGCAGGGGAGGAGCTGTCCCTGTGCCGCCACCTGGAGACGGGGCGGGAGCTTTATATTCTCAACGACTATCTGCGTCAGGGGCCGGGAGGGCTGGAGTGCGAGGACTCCACCGACTACCGCCTGCCTGTGTCGCCAGGAGACCTTTTGACGGTGGTAAGGAAAACCGGCAGCGGTTTTTTGTGCAAAAAAGAGGGGGTTACAGGCTGGTATTATGGGCGATTATCGGATATAATGGTATAAAAAAGATAAGGATTTGAATGTATGCTGGATTTTCACCCCCTCCAACTGGAGGACCTGCCCCGTCTACGCCAATTCTTCGGCTACAGCCGCAGCCGTATCTGCGACACCACCCCAGGTACCGTTTTTATTTGGCGGGATATCTACAAAACCGAGTGGGCCGTTTACGGCGGCTCCCTCTACTTCAAGGTGGAGTACCCAGGTCTGGGCCCCACCTTCACACTGCCCCTGGGGGGCGGTCGGTTAGAGCATTTTCGGCAGATTGCCGACTACTGCTGTCGGCGGAATATGCCCATCGCCTTCTACCCCGTTCCCAAGGATGAGCTGGAACAGCTCCAGTCCTTTTTCCCGGCCAGCACCGCCGTGGGCGAGAGGGACAACTTCGACTATCTCTACCGGGCGGAGGATCTGAAGTATTTTCGGGGCAAAAAACTCAGCGGGCAGCGCAACCACGTGAATAAATTTCTGAAAACCTATGGAAACTGGACCTTCCGGCCTATTGCGCCCCAGGATATCCCGGCGGTCAAAGCCTTTTTGGACAGCTACGCCGCCAGGTGGGACAAGGGCGCAGTCACCTTCCACGAGGATATTGCCAAGACCCACGAGGTGCTGGACAACTTCCAGATCTATGATCTGCTGGGAGGGATATTGCTGGTAGAAGGACAAATTGTCGGCTTTTCCCTGGGAGAGATCATCGGTGACACCCTGTTTACCCACATTGAGAAGGCGGACCGGGACTATGAGGGCTGCTACCAGATGTTGGTGGCCCAGTTTGCCCAGCAGTTTGCCGGGGAAAGTGTGGCCTTCATCAATCGGGAGGACGACACGGGAGATTTGGGGCTTCGCACCAGCAAGCTGTCCTACCACCCGGTGGCCCTGCTGGAGAAGTACACCGTTACGGTGGAGGAGCCGTGTAGATTTTGCTAATGGTTGAAAAACGGGCGCTGTCGTTGCGACAACGCCCGTTTTGGTTATGTATGGAGACCTGCTGCCCGGTCGAGAGCGGCGTCGATATTGGGGACGAAGCTGTCCGCCCCTGCCAGGTCATACATGCCGGATTTTTTAAACACTGACATGGGCTGTTCGTTCACGTGGGAGAACAACACCTGGATTTCCTTGTCCCGGCACTCGTGCCAGAGCCGGCGCAGTCCGTTGAGAGCGGTAATGTCCATGGCGGGGACGGAGCGCATCCGCAGAATGAGAACATTTCGCCCAGTGTTGCGCTCGATGTGGGGGATTTTGTCCGCCGCGCCGAAGAACATGGGGCCGGTAATCTCGAAGACCATCACATGGGCCGGGACGGGCTTCAGGCGACCCTGGTCGTCGCCGGTGTCCTCCACATAGTCCCACTCCTTGACCACGGCCACATCGGCCATGCGCTTCATGAACAGCAGACAGGCAAGGGACAGGCCCACGGCGATGGCTACCACCAGGTCGAAGATTACGGTGAGAAGGAAGGTGGTGATTAGCACGGCTACATCGCTCTTGGGGGAGTGACTGACCACCTGAGACACGGTCCGCCAGCCGCTCATGTTGTAAGCCACCTGAAACAGAATGGCGGCGATGCAGGGCATGGGAATCAGCGCGGCGTAGGGCATGAGCAGCACCAGCACCAGCAGCAGGACCAGGGCGTGGACCATGCCGGCGATGGGAGATTTTCCCCCGTTTTTGATGTTGGCCGCAGTGCGCGCGATGGCCCCGGTGGCGGGGATGCCCCCGAAGAGAGCGGAGGCGGTGTTGCCTACTCCCTGGGCCACCAGCTCCATGTTGGAGTTGTGGCGGGAACCGATCATCTCGTCGGCCACCACGGCGGACAGCAGCGACTCAATGGCGGCCAGCACGGCGATGGTAAAGGCGTCAGGCAGTACCGCAGCCACCGTCTCATAGGAGACGACAGGCAGGGCGAGACGGGGCAGATCGCTGGAGATGGTGTACAGATCGCCGATGGTGTTGACCGGCAGGCTGAACAGCTTTACCACCCCCGCCGTCACAATAACCGCAATCAGAGAGGCAGGTATTTTCTTAAAAAATCTGGGCCAGAGGATCAGAACGGCCAGGGCCAGACAGCCTACCCCTGCGGCAGTCCAGTTGGCGGTGTGAAAGGTGCGGACCACCTCCTCCACCTTCTCCATGGTTTCCACCGGGGAGTGGGTGAAGGTGAGACCGAAGAAGTCCTTCAGCTGGCCGATCAGGATGGTGACGGCGATGCCGGCGGTAAAGCCGGTGGTGATGGTGTAGGGGATGAACTTGATCATGCTGCCCATGCGCAGCACGCCCATCAGGATCAGCATGATTCCCGCCAGGATGGTGGCTATGGCCAGGCCGTCCATGCCGTTTCGGGCCACGACGCCCGCCACGATGGTGGCGAAGGCGGCGGTAGGACCGGCGATCTGTACCTTGCTCCCGCCCAGGGCGGAGATGAGGAAGCCGGCCACAATGGCGGTGTACAGTCCCTGTTCCGGGGATACTCCCGAGGCCAGGGCCAGGGCGATGGACAAGGGAAGGGCGATGATGGCTACGATGATGCCGGAGATCAGGTCCTTGGTAAAATCTTCCCGGGAATAGTGTTTCAGGGAATGGATCAGCTGGGGCGTCAGTTCTCTCATAAGGCTCTCTCCTTCCTTGTTTTGAGACGCAACTCCATCATACCGGAAGAAGGGAATATTTGCAAGTGGTTTTCTCACTTGACTTTGGCTGAAATCTTGTCATAATGGAAATCAAACATCATAGGAAAAGGAGCCCTGTCGCTATGGAGAAAGATACCGTTCAATGGCCGACACTCCGGACGCCCCGGCTGTCCCGGGCATTTCGGCTGGCTTTTCTCACCGCCTGCCTGACTGGCTTTCTGACCCACCTGTATTTGTTTACCAACCACCTGCTCAACCACGACAGTGTTCACGCCATCGTCTTCGACAACGATGTTCTCAGCAGCGGCCGGTGGTCGGCGAAACTGCTGTCCGCCTTCAGCACCGCATTTCAGCTGCCGGTGGTTATCGGGCTGATCTCCATTCTGGCCCTGGCCCTTACGGCCGGACTCACAGTCCGAATTTTGGGGCTGACCCACCCGGCCAGCATCGCCATAGCCGCCGCCCTGCTGGTCACCTTTCCCTCTCTGGCGGGGATCTTCTCCTACCTCTTTACCGCCGACGCCTACTGCCTGGCCCTGCTGCTCAACACCTTGGCCGTCTGGTGCGCCAAACATTACCCCTGGGGATGGGCCCCCGCGGTCCTCTTGATGGCGGTGGCCTGCGGCACCTATCAGGCATTTTTGTGCTACGCCGTGGGGCTTTTCCTCTTTGACTGCATTCTCATGCTGCTGGAGGGGGAGGCATTGAGAGGCGTGGTTGGAAAGGGGCTTATGTATGTGGGCGTCTGCGCCGGGGCCCTGGCGCTGTATTATATCGTTTTGGAGCTTCTCCTGCTGGTCACCCACACCCAGCTGGTGGACTATCAGGGGATGAACCGGATGGGTGCGGATACTGTCCTGAGTCTCCTGGAGCAGATCCCAAGGGCCTACGGAGACTTTTTTACCTACTTTTTTGCCCCCGACCATCTGGGCAGATTTTATATCCTGGTCCAGCGGGCGGACCTGCTGTTTCTGCTGGCAGCCTCTCTGTGGCTGGCGCTCCGCCGGCCTGAGCCTGTGCGGCTGATGCTGACGGCGGCGGGACTGGCCCTGATCCCCATGGCGCTGAATCTGATCACCGTACTGGCTGCGGGGGCGGAGGTACACCACCTGATGCTCTATGCCTTTGTGCTGGTCTTTCTCCTGGCGGTCAAGCTGGCCGAGCTGCTGGCCCAGTCCCTGGCCGCTGCCGGCAGACCCGGGTGGCCGGGCGTGCTGGGGACCGGACTGGCCCTGTGCGCCCTGCTGGTGTGGTGCGGCTTTTGTACCAGCAATATCGCTTACCTCCGCCTTCAGGTACGCTATGACAACTCCATCGCCCTGGCTAACCGCATTGCGGCCCGGGTAGAGGCCCTGGATGGCTACAATGAAAATACCCCGGTGGCCCTCATCGGCGTCCTCCCCTACAACGCGGTGGGCAGGACCATCCCGGCCTTCTCCGAGCCGGAGGCGATTACCGGCACGGACGACGCCGTGCTGCTCCACTACTACTCCGCCCGGGACGTGCTGGAATACTGCATCGGTTTGCGCATGCCACCCTTTACCCGGGAGCAGTGGGACTCGGTGTACCGCTCTGACCTGCCGGAACGCATGCCCTGCTGGCCTGAGAAGGACTCGGTCATCCTGTACAACGGCGTGGCTGTGGTGAAGCTGGGGGAGATGGAGAATATCGGGGAGTGAAGCTTGCATATGACCGGCACTGCGGAGAGGCACGGCTGAACCCGGCACATGGCGTTTTTTAAGCACAGGGGCAGGAGGCGCCGGCACTCACATGTTGTCCAGCAGCTGCTCCAGCTCCTCTCGTGAGAAGCGGTATACCGCGTCGCAGAACTGGCAGGTCAGTTCCGCCTGCCCCTGTTCCTGGATGAGACGGGACAGCTCCGTTCGTCCCATGCTGATCAGAGCCCGGCTGACCCGGTCCCGGGAGCAGTAGCACCGGTATTCTACCGGGTGCTTTTCCAGAATTTCCAGATCAAAATCCTTCAAAACGGCGCCAAGCAGCCCCTCGCCGTCCAGACCGTCCGCCAGGGCGCCGCTGACCGGACCCAGACTGTGAACGCCCGCCTCAATTTTGGTGATCATGTCCTCGCTGGCCCCGGGCAGCAGCTGGATGATGTATCCTCCCGCAGCGGTGACAGACTGGTCCAGACCCACCAACACCCCCAGAGAACAGGCAGTGGGAATCTGCTCGCTCTCCACGAAGTACATGGCCAAATCGTCGGCAATCTCTCCGGAGAACAGGCCGATAGACCCCACGTAGGGTTCCTTCAGGCCAAGATCCTTGATGACGGTGAGTGTGCCGTCCAGTCCCACGGCGGCCCCCACGTCCAGCTTGCCGGGATGCTTTTCCATCAGCTCCACCTGGGGATGCTGAACATAGCCCCGGACATTGCCCTGGCAGTCGGAGACGGCCAGAATGGTACCCAGAGGGCCGCCTCCCTTGATCTGGAGGGTGAGAGAGCCCTTTTCCTCCTTGAGCATGTCACCCATCATGGAAGCGCCCAAAAGGGCGCGGCCCAGGGCGGCGGTACCCATGGGGAGGAGACTGTGGATGTTCCGGGCACGTTCTACCACGTCCCGGCCGGTAATGGCGACGGCCTTGACAAGGCCGTCGCCTGTAATTGCTCTTACAATTTCGTTGGTCATGTGTTGATATCCTTTCTTGCGGTAAAGAAGATTCGCTGTTCCCCCGGCTTAGGTGAACGCATTTTTAATTCGCCCCAGTGCCTGATGTGATGAAAACCTGCCGTTTCCAGCATAGCGGTCAACACCTCTGGCGTATAGGCCCTCTCCCGGTGGAGCTCCTCTCCTCGGTCCCAGCGGCCGGTGGCCGGGTCCAGACGGAAGATGTCCATAAAGTAGGTGCAGATGCGGCTTCTCCTTGAAAACTCCGAGCGCCACACACAGTAGGTGTCCTCGGTCTCGTCCAGGAACACCTGGCCGTCCAGCCCCTCCAGCTTCTCCGGGGAATTGATGTCGAAGAGAAACAGTCCCCCCGGCATGAGGAACAGGTGGACCCGCTGAAAAGCGCGGAGAAGTTTTAAGGGATCGGTGACATAGTTGACGCTGTCCAGACAACACACGCAGGCGTCGATGGTGCCATACAGGTCCAGCTTTTCCATAGGCTGGCACAGAAAGATGGGCTCCACTGGGGAGACCCCTCGATTTTTTTCCGCCGCCTCGGCCAGCATCTCCGGGGACTGGTCCACGCCGATCATCTCGTACCCCCGCAGGGCCAGCTCCCGGGTGAGGGAGCCGGTGCCGCAGGCCAGGTCCAGCACCGTGTTTCCAGGCAGAGGCCGCTTGGAGAAGTGCTTCTCGATGTAGTCGGCCCAGGCGGCGTAGTCCACATCGTAGGTAAGGCGGTCGTAGCAGCCGGCCAGAAAGTCGTAGCTGCTCATGCCTGCTCCGCCTTCAAACGGGGGACGATGGTCTTATAGCCCCCCGCCCCGTAGTGGAGACAACGGTTTACTCGGCTGATGGTGGCGCTGGAGGCCCCGGTTTTTTCCAGAATCTCGCTGTAGATCAGCCCCTCGTCCAGCAGCAGGGCCACATCCATGCGCTGCTGCATGGCCTTCAGCTCGGAGACGGTACAAAGGTCCTCCAGAAAGCTGCGGCATTCCTCCTCGTTCCTGATGCTGACGATGGCCCGATACAGGGCGTCGCTGCTCTGTTTGTCCAAAAATTTTGACATGCTGACCGACCTGCCTCTCTGTATTTTTATCTATTTTAACACTCTGACGTAAAAAAGTAAACTTAAAAAAACAAAGAAAAGCAAAACGATACGCCGGGTCCAGCTTTCTCACATGTGTCTCCTGCCGGACATAGGATGGGGAAACGTGAAGAGGAGGGGAGTTCTATGAGGGAGGAAATCCAAATTGTCTGGAATGAGGAAAAGCGCGCCCTGACCCTGGAGGGGGAACCGGTGCTGGAGTATACCCTGGCCTGGCCCCGGGTGGAGGGGGCCGGCCTGGGCGGGAAATGGATCAGCAAATACTACGCCCGCCTGGCCGAAAGCTGGCGGCGGAGGTGGGAGAGGGAGGTCTACTGGCTGGCCTGTCTGGAACTGGCTGCCCGCCGGGAGGGGGCCCGGCCCTTCACCCCCTGGACGGGGGAGCTGCGGGGAGAGACTGTCCTCCTTCAGGACGACGTCCTCAGCCTGCGTTTTCACGGCTGTGAGGTCCGTGGGGGCGGCCGCCCCGCGCGGGTGCGCTGGGGGGACGTGTGGGGGCTGAGGGAGGGGACGCCCAAGTCTCTGCGCTCCCTGTTTTCCGGAGAGAAGGGGTGGAAGAAACGGCTGTGGCAGTCCGTATGCCAACGGGGGGAGGAGAGACGCCGGGCAGGGGACTGCTTTCTGGACGGCGACTGGCCCCAGAAGGCGAAAAGAGCCCGCCTCTTCCGTGGGTGGTGCCTGACGGAGGAGGGGGTGGAGGTGTCTCTGCCCCAGTGCGCCGCCTCCCCGGCGGCAGAGGGGTGTCCGGTGTTTACCCTGCCTGTGAGGAAACAAGAAAAACAGGACGCGTAAGGCGTCCTGTTTTTGCGTATGAGGGATGGATCAGTCCACCTTGGGGCCGGCGGCCACCAGGGCCTTGCCGGCGTCGTTGCCGGTGTACTTG
>CATONV010000062.1 GCA_951801655.1 uncultured Oscillospiraceae bacterium
TCAGCCTCACCCCCATCGAGTACAACATCCTCAAGCTGCTGCTGTCCCACCCGGGACAGGTGTTCTCCTCCGCCCAGATTTACGAGCAGGTGTGGAACGACCCGGCCTACGGCTCGGAGAACACGGTGGCCGTCCACATCAGGCACCTGCGGGAAAAAATTGAAATCAATCCCGCCGAGCCCCGGTATCTGAAGGTGGTATGGGGGCTGGGTTACAAGATCGAGAAGGGAGGATGATCATGAAAAAGCTGCAAGGCAATGCCATCGCCAAGGTATGCGCCTGGGTCCTGCTGCTGTGTGCCGTCTTCGGCGCGGGGGTGTTCGGGGTGCAGGCGGTGCTCAGCTTCCAGGCGGTGGCCAGTGACAGCTGGCAGGACAGCCTCCGCTTCTACAACGCCATTGAAGGACGCCGTGGGGAGCTGGTGGCGGGGATTGAGCTGTCCCAGACACTGAAGAAGCTGGAGAAGCAGATTGCCGAGGGGACTGCCAGCCCGCTGGCCTACGCCGACGCGGAGGCCCTGCGGGAGGAGAGGGCCCGGGTAGAGGAGAGGTTTTCCCGGCAAAACACCTGGTTCCGCTTCCGGGTTCTCACAGACGACGGACAGACCCTTCTGGGCACCAACCTCAACGACGACGAGGCCATGATCCGGGCGGTGAAGGAGGTGCATTACTTCTCCTTTGAGCTTTTGGACGGGGGCGTCTATGGGAATGAATACCACTATAACCCGGAAACGGGCGAAGAATATTCTGATTCGTCCACTGCGGGATTAAATCCGGAGACCGAAGCTGCACCGCTGAAGCTGGTGCTGGAGTACGGCGTGCCCGAGGATATTGAGACCGGCTCTATTGATGACGAGTTCTACCGTATCTGGGTGACCTGGATAAATGAACGGGCTTTCTTTGACCAGTATCTCACCGGCTTTCTGAACCTGGGAGTACTGTCCTTGCTGGCCCTGATCTGGATTCTCTGGACCGCCGGGCACAAGGCGGGGACAGAGGGGATCGTCACCACCTGGCAGGAGAGTATTTTCTTCGACGTGTACACGGTTGTCATGATCACCGGGATCGTGTGGCTGGTCTTCGGCACTGTCTGGGCGGCGGAGCAGCTGTACTGGAGCACTAACAATGTCAGCGACCTCATGAATGGAGACGTTGGTCCCTTTTATAAGCTTGGCCTCATGGGAGCAGCCGTCCTCTTCACCGCCGGGGTGGGGTGCGCCGCCCTGCTGCTGCGCACTCTGGCCGTCCGGGTGAAGGCCCGCTGCCTGGCAAAAACCACCCTGCTGTGCAGGGTGGTCACATGGATGGTGAGGACCATCCATGACTTTGTTCGATTCCTGCCCTTCACCTGGAAGATTGTGGCGGCCTTTGTGGGCTATGCCGCCGTCAGCTTCTTCCTTCTGGTGGTGGGGTATTATGACGGAGGGATGACGCTGTTCTATATATGTATACAGACCGCAGTGCTGCTCTTCCTGGCCTGGTGGGCTTATGGCTACTACCGCCTGCGCCAGGGCACCAAGACCATCGCCAAGGGCGATCTGGAGTATCAGATTGACACCAAGCGCATGCCCTACGACCTGCGCCTTCAAGCGGAGGACCTGAACAACATCTCCGCCGGGCTGTCGGCGGCGGTGGACGAGAAGATGAAGAGCGAGAGATTCAAGGCCGAGCTTATCACCAACGTCTCCCACGATTTGAAAACGCCGCTGACATCCATTATTAATTATGTAAATCTGCTCAAGTCCACCGATCAGACCGACCCCAAGGCTTCGGAGTATATCGAGGTGCTGGATCGGAAGTCCCAGCGGCTGAAAAAGCTCACCGAGGACCTGGTGGAGGCCTCCAAGGCGTCCACGGGGGTGCTGTCGGTGACCCGGGAGAAGATCGGCATGGGCCAGCTCATCGACCAGGCCCTGGGGGAGTGGGAGGAGAGACTCGCCGACCACAGACTCACTCTGGTGACCACGCTGCCCGAGGGGGAGACCTGGGTGTATGCCGACGGCCGCCACCTGTGGCGCGTTCTTGACAATCTGCTGTCCAACTGCGCCAAGTACGCCATGGAGGGCACCCGGGTGTATCTGGATTTGGAACGGGGGAAGGGACAGGTGTCCCTGTCGGTGAAAAATATCTCCCGGGAACCCTTAAACGTCCCCGCCGAGAGACTGATGGAGAGGTTCGTCCGAGGAGAGGAGTCCCGCTCCACCGAGGGCTCCGGCCTGGGGCTGTCCATCGCCCGGAGTTTGACCGAACTCCAGGGGGGCTCCTTCGAGCTGGCCGTGGACGGCGACTTGTTCAAGGCCATCGTTACTCTGTCCCAGGCAAACTGAGACCCCTCCGGCCCTTCGGTCCACCTCCCCTCTCAGTCAGGCGAAGCCTGACTGAGAGGGGCCAGGAGAACGCTTTGCCCGCCTATCCCGCCCGAATCGGGCGGGATTTTTTGTTCTCCGGAAAAATTACAAAAACCTATGGCTTTTTTTGTAATTTGTGATATGATGATAGATACCACCCGTATGGTGTGGGCGCTTTCTTGGAAGGGGGATGGACGGCTGTGAAAAAAAGGGCGGTTATGCTGGGAATTGCGCTGATGATGCTGACGCTGCTCAGTGGCTGTCTGTTCCGTTCGCCGGACGATCTGTACCGTCAGCCGGAGAAATCGCCGGGCTATGAGCAGCTCAACGCCGCCATCCGGGCAGTGCGCACCGGGCTGGAGGCCGAGTTTGGCACCCGGGTGGAGGATGTGACCATCATGGCGGGAGACAACACCGCCAATATTCAACTCCAGGACCTGGACGGAGACGGCCTGCGGGAGAGCGCGGTCACCTTTTTCCGGGTACCGGGCATTGAGAAGCCTATTAAAATCTACATCTTTACCCAGATTGATGAGGAATATGTGGTCACCGGCGTAGTGGAAGGGGAAGGAACCGCCGTCTACGCCATTGACTACGCCCAAATCAACGGCGAGGGACGCAAGGAGCTGGCTGTCAACTGGCAGATCAGCAACGGCGCCTACCAGCTGGGGGTGTACACCCTGGACGACGTGGACCTGCCCGGGGAGGATATGGAGGAGGCCCTGGCCGCGGTTCGGGCCATGACTCGGGCCGACCTGATGGGTACCGAGAGGCTGCTCACCCGGTGCAGCGTGGCCAGCGACGGTTCCAGCGGCTGCCGGCTGCTGGACCTGGACAGGGATTCCCGCATTGAGGTGCTGGTGACCCGGATTGACGCCGGCGCCCCCAGCAGTCAGGTGGAGGTCTACGGCTGGGAGGACGGCTCCATGGCCTCTTTGGGCATTGCGGAGCTGTCTGCGGGCATTAACGCAGTGAACCGTATCCGCACCAACTACCTGGCCGGGAGCAACAATCAGCCCGCCCTCTATGTCACCAGTACTCTGCCCGAGGGCGGACGAGTCATCGATGTGGTGTCCTGGCTGAAGGGCCGGCTCGCCAATGTGGCCATGGGGAGCGAGGGAGTGAGCAGAGAGGTCATCCAGGGCTACACGGAAATCAACCCCACCGATATCAACCGGGATATGGTGGCCGAGCTGCCCTCGCCCTATCAGCTGCCCAGCTATGGAGAGAGTACCTCCAGCAACTTTTGGCTGATCGACTGGGCCCAGTACGACGAGAGAGGCAACCGCAACCATGTACTCACCACCTACCACAACGTAAGCGACGGCTGGTATCTCACTATTCCAGAGAGCTGGCGGGATCAGATTACCATCTCCCGCAACGACCAGGTCACAGGACGGCGTGAGGTGGTTTTCTCCCACTGGCTGGGAGAGGAGAGGGAACCGGTTCCCTTCCTGTCCATCTACCGCATGTCCAGCAGCCGCAGCGCCGATCTGGAGGAGGAGGGCTGGACGGTCCTCCGGGAGGAGGAGAACATCACCTACGCCGCCCGTTTCCATGAGGACGGCTGGAATTCCGGGCTGGATGAGATGGATATTCTGGAACGCTTTGACACCATTAAAAGAAGCTGGTATAACGAGTAGGCGGAAAAAGGGGAGGAAAACGTCCATGCGCAAGGTACTGGTCCTGGAGGATGAGGAAAATATCCGCAGCTTTGTGGTTATCAACCTGAAGCGTGCGGGATATCAGACGGTGGAGGCAGGCACCGGCGAGGAGGCCCTGGAGGCCGTCCGGGACAACCCGGACATCAAGGTGGCCCTGCTGGATATTATGCTGCCCGGCATCGACGGCTTTGAGGTATGCCGCCGCCTGCGGGCCATGGACAACAAAATTGGCATTATTATGCTCACAGCCCGGACACAGGAGATGGACAAAGTAACCGGCCTGATGACCGGGGCGGATGACTATGTGACAAAGCCCTTCTCCCCGGCGGAGCTCACCGCTCGAGTGGACGCCCTCTTCCGCCGCACCGGCGGGGACGAGGTCGCGGTATCTCCTGACGAGATCAGCGATCCGCCCTTTCTGCTCAATACCCGCAACCGCACGTTGGAGAAAAACGGCCAGCGGGTCAAGCTTACCCAGGTGGAGTACTCCATCGTCAAGCTATTTATGGAGAACCCAGGTAAGGCCCTGTCCCGGGAGGAGATTCTGGATACCGTATGGGGTAAGGACTACTTTGGCGAGCTGAAAATTGTGGACGTGAATATCCGCAGGCTGCGCATCAAGATTGAGGACAACGCCCAGAAGCCCACCTTTGTCAACACCGTGTGGGGCTACGGGTATAAGTGGGGGAGCTGAGGACCGCAGGCGAAATGTGCGGGGCAATCGAGGTTTGCATAAACCTGATTTACTTCGTGTGTTTTGCTTTGAAAAACGCAATCCTCAGTCAGCTTCGCTGACAGCTCCTTTCAAAAGGAGCCGGGCCGCCTGTGGGCGGGACGAAAGGTCCTCTGTACGGGCAAGCAGGAAAGGCAGGTGAGCACAGTGGCCAAAACGACAAAGGTACAGGATCAGGTTAAAATCCGGGGCATTCGCCGGCGGTGGCTGCTCAACAGCGTGGCCATTGTGCTGCTGATCCTGACGCTGGCGGTGGGGGCCTTTGCCGCCATGCTGTGGAGCTACTACTACAGCGGGACGGCGGACGATCTGATGCGCAAGGCCACCTCCTCCGCCAACGGGTTTCGGATGTACACCCGCTCTGACTACCGGGCGGCCGCTCAGCAGACCGTGAACAGCTACGAGGACAAAAGCAGTCTGGAGCTGCAGTTTTTGGATCCCACCGGGGCGGTGATTCTGTCGGGCAACGATCTAACCGCCGGCAGCACACCGGGGACGCCGGATATTCAGCAGGCCATGAGCGAGCTGAGCACCAAGTCCTGGAAGGGGCGGGACCCGGCCACAAGAGAGAGGATCCTGGCTGCCTCCAGCCCGGTAATCTACCAGGGGGAGGTGGTGGGTGTCATCCGCTACGTCACCTCTCTGTCGGAAATTGACCGGCAGTTTATCTTTACCATGGCGGTAATCGCGGTGATCGCCCTGGGCATCTTTGCCATGGTCTACTTCTCAAACCTCTATTTTGTCCGCTCCATCGTGGAGCCCCTGGCTGGCATTACAGAGATTGCGCGGGTCATCGCGGACGGCAGCTACGGGGTGCAGATTGAGAAAAAATATGACGACGAGATCGGCGAGCTCACCGATGCCATTAACGATATGTCCCGGAAAATACGCCAGGCGGAGAAGACACAGAGCGAGTTTATCTCCTCTGTCTCCCATGAGTTGCGCACGCCCCTCACCGCCATTACCGGCTGGGCGGAGACCATACAGAACGGAGAGGCCCGTTCCGCCGACGATATCCGCAAGGGGATGTCCATTATTGTGTCCGAGTCCAAACGGCTGGGCAACATGGTGGAGGAGCTGCTGGAGTTTTCCCGCATGGAGGACGGCCGGTTTACCCTGTCGGTGGAGCCCCTGGACCTGAAGGCGGAGCTGGAGGACGCAGTTTATACCTACACCGAGTTCTTCCGGAAGGAGGGCATTGTTCTGGAGTACTTCGACTGTCCGGAGGAGGTTCTCCCCATCTCCGGCGACCCAGAGAGGCTGCGTCAGGTGTTCTGCAATCTGCTGGACAACGCCGCCAAGCACGGCGGAGTCGGAAAACGAATTGATGTGTCCGTTAGCCAGGAGGGGGAGGAGGCGGTCATCCGGATCCGAGACTACGGCCCGGGCGTGCCGGAGGAGGAGCTCCCCTTCCTGAAGAACAAATTTTACAAGGGCAGCTCCAAGGCCAGAGGATCTGGAATCGGTCTGGCCGTGTGCGAGGAGATCGTCACCCGCCATGAGGGCCGCATGGATGTGAGCAACGCCGAAGGCGGCGGTTTTCAGGTGACGATCCGCCTGCCCATTGAAAATTAGGGCCGGGTCTGGTAGAATGTGTAGGGCGCGATGACCCGGCGCACCGTTTACAGGAGATGCGGGACGAAGCTGTCCCGCCAGACAGAATGTATTTTTGACAGAAACCAAAGGAGAACCCAAATGTCCAAGCAAAGTCAGCAGTGTTCCAAGTTTAAAACCATGTGCGGCGGACAGGCCCTCATTGAGGGCATTATGATGCGCGGCCCGAAAAAACAGGCCGTGGTGGTGCGCAAGCCGGACGGTGAGCTGGAGGTACAGGAGAAGGAGCTGCGTTTCATTAAGGACCGCTATCCTGCCCTGGGTTGGCCGTTGATCCGGGGAGTGGTCAACTTCGCTGACTCCATGTACAACGGAGTGACCGCGCTGATGTTTTCCGCCGAGTTTTTCCCCGAAGATGGGGAGGAAGAGGAAAATCCCTCTCAATTTGAGGCCTGGCTGAACGACAAGCTGGGCAGCGAGAAGTTTACTGCCCTGATCACCACCCTGGCGGTGATCCTGGGCGTGGGCATGTCCATCGGGCTGTTTTTCCTCCTGCCCACTCTGCTGGGCGGCCTGGTCAGCGTGGCCTTCCCGGGAAATATGCTGGCCCGTAATTTGGCGGAAAGCCTGCTGAAAATTCTCATTTTTGTGGCCTATCTGGCCCTGTGCTCCCATATGGGGGAGATGAAACGGGTCTTTTCCTACCACGGGGCGGAGCACAAGACCATCTTTTGCTACGAGGCCGGCCTGCCTCTGACCGTGGAGAACGTGCGGGTCCAGCCCCGGCACCATCCCCGCTGCGGGACAAGCTTTCTGTTTATGGTTATCGCCATCTCGATTGTGGTGTCTACTGTGGTCTTCGCCATCTGGCCGGTGTACAATGTGTTCCTGCGCTTTCTGACTCACCTGGCCATGCTGCCCCTGATTGTGGGCATCAGCTACGAGATCAACCGCTGGGCCGGCCGTCACGACGGACCTGTGACCCGGTTTTTCGTCGCGCCGGGCCTGTGGCTGCAAAATTTTACCACCTTCGAGCCAGACGACTCCATGATTGAGGTGGGCATACGGGCCCTGGAGCTGGTGCTGCCGGAGAAGCAGGGCGAGGACGCGTGGTAAATAAATTGAAGGGGTGATTTCATGGCCACCACCTATAACAATCTATTCCTGGACACCCGTGCCCGGCTGAAGAAAGCGGGGGTGGAGTCGGCCCAGCTGGAGGCCCGGGAGATTATCTGCTTTGCCGCCGACAAGAGCCGGGAGCAGTTCTACCGGGATATGTCGCTGTATGTGGGCGGAGCGATGGAACAGCGGGTGGAGGAGCTGGTCCAGCGCCGCCTGGCCGGAGAGCCGGTGGCCTATATCATCGGGGAGTGGGAGTTTTACGGCCTGTCCCTGGATATCTCGCGGGATGTCCTCATCCCCAGGCTGGATACCGAACTGCTGGCTGAACGGGGCATCCTTAAGGCGCGGGAGTCCGGCGAGGGTGCCCGAGTGCTGGATCTGTGCGCCGGCAGCGGCTGCGTAGGGCTGGCCATCGCGGCCAACGCCCCGGAGTGCAGAGTGGTTCTGGGCGAGCTGTCCGAAGGGGCGCTGCGGGTGTGCAAGCAGAATGTCCGCCGCAACGAGCTCAACGCCCGGGTTACCTGTCTGTCGATAGACGCCCTGGAGGCCCCCAATTCCGCCCTGTGGGACTTTGACGCCATTGTGTGCAACCCTCCCTACATTCCCTCCGGAGATATCATGGCCCTGGATGTGTCGGTGAAGGACTACGAGCCCCATATGGCCCTGGACGGAGGGGCGGATGGTCTGGATTTCTACCATGTCATCGCCTCCAAATGGAAGTCCGCCCTACGCCTGGGCGGGACGCTGATTTTTGAGGTCGGCTTGGGCCAGGCCGAGGCGGTGGAGAACATTTTGGAGAAGAACGGCTACGAGGATGTGAAGGTTCTCCCCGATACCCAGAATATCCTGCGGGTAGTGGAAGGGACCATCAATAATTAAAACTGGGGGCATGCGCAATGAGCAGGTGCATGGAACACAGGGAGTTTATTCCCATGGATGAAAAGCTGGCAGGAGGGGGAGGCTTTGCCGCCTGCGGGCGGGACGGGGGAGTATGATTTAAAAAGTCCGTTTTATGGGACGGATAGAAGAGTAATTTATGGGACAGAAAAGCCGGAGGCCTGGAATGCGCCGGTGGGAAAGGATGATTGACATGGCACAGAAAAAACCCATGATTGAGTCGGCCGCCCCGGCCGCAGATAAGAAGAAGGCGCTGGAGACCTGCCTTGCCCAGCTGGACAAGACCTATGGCAAGGGCACCGTCATGCGTCTGGGAGAAAATACCGGTGTGGTGGTGGACTCCATCCCCACCGGCTCCCTGTCCCTGGACATCGCCCTGGGCATCGGCGGCGTACCCAAGGGCCGGATCATAGAGGTGTACGGTCCTGAGTCCTCCGGCAAAACCACGCTGGCCCTCCACATCGTGGCTGAGGCCCAGAAGCGAGGGGGCGAGGTGGCCTTCATCGACGCGGAGCACGCCCTGGACCCCAGTTACGCCCGGGCCCTGGGGGTGGATATCGACTCCATGCTCATTTCCCAGCCTGACACCGGCGAGCAGGGGCTGGAGATCTGCGAGGCCCTGGTGCGCTCCGGGGCCATCGATGTGGTGGTGGTGGACTCGGTGGCCGCACTTACCCCCCGGGCGGAGATCGAGGGCGACATGGGCGACAGCCACGTGGGTCTGCTGGCCCGGCTGATGAGCCAGGCCCTGCGCAAGCTGGCCGGCTCCATCGCCAAGACCAACTGCATTGTCATCTTCATCAACCAGCTGCGGGAAAAGGTGGGCGTGATGTACGGCAATCCGGAGGTCACCACCGGCGGTCGGGCCCTGAAGTTCTATTCCTCCGTCCGCATCGATGTGCGCAAGATTGAGGCGATCAAGGTGGGTACGGAGATTATCGGCAACCGCACCCGGGCCAAGATTGTCAAAAATAAAGTGGCTCCCCCCTTCCGGGAGGCGGAATTTGAGATCCTCTACGGCGAGGGCATTTCCAAGTGGGGCGAGATGGTAGATCTGGCCGTCAAGCTGGATATTATCCAAAAATCCGGCTCCTGGTTTTCCATGGGAGAGACCCGTATCGGTCAGGGCCGGGACGCCGCCAAGCAGTATTTGAAGGACAACCCCGACGTGGCCGCCGACGTGGAGGCCCAGGTCCGTGCCAACGCCTTTAAGCTGATGAGCAAGCAGTCTCAGGCGGCGGCCAAGGCGGCCGGTCGGGCGGTGGACGTCTCCGCTGACGACTTTGACGACGGCGCTCCGGCGGAAGAGGGGTAATATTGTAGGGGCCGCCCCCTTGGGCGGCCCATGGTTCCATATCGGACGGGCCGCCGAGGGCGGCGGCACCTACAGAGATTTTTAGAACCGGAGTACAAATCATGGTAATCGAAGAATTAAAGCCCTCCAAGCATGTGGAGGGCCGCTGGCTGGCGGTGCTGGAGGACGGCTCCATCCTCCGTCTGGGCGAGGGAGAGGTGGTTGACTTTGCCCTCTACGCCGGACGGGAGCTGTCGGAGGAGGAGGCGGACCGACTCCGGGATTCCATCCGCCGGAATGGTTTGAAGGCTAAGGCCATTGAGCTGCTCATGCGAAAACCCCAGTCCCGGAAGGAGCTGGGGCGAAAGCTGGCGGAGTGGGAGGCCTCCCACGAGGAGGCCGAGGCCGTCTGTGACCGGATGGAAGAGCTGGGCTACCTGAACGAGGCGGAGTACGCTGGGCGCATTGTGCGGCATTTCGCCGCTAAGGGCTTTGGGGAGCGCAAGCTGCGGGATGAACTCTACCGCCGGGGAGTCCCCCGGGAGCTGTGGGACGAGGCCCTGGAGCAGATTGAGGAGGAGGACAACGCCTGCGCCATCGACGCGTTTCTGGAGAAAAAGCTGAAGGGCAGCCACGACCCCAAGGACGTGAAACGTGCCTCCGACGCCCTGGCCCGCCGGGGCTTCCGCTGGCCCGAGATCCGCGACGCTTTGCGGCGGTACGGGATGGAGGTCTACGACTGACCCAGGACCTCCAGCATGAACCGCGCCCCGAAACGCAGTCCGCAGGTAAAAATCGCGCTCTTTTCCCAGTCGAATGCATCGCTGTGCGCACGTTGGTACTGTGACAACAGGTCCAGGCCGATTTTTTCCTTGACTTCTTCCTCCAGGTCCACGTATACTTTGACTGCCCGCTTATATTCAGGGTCTCCCAAAGGAGGCCGTATTTCTTCAGTCGTCCAGTCAAGCAGGTCGGTTAGGAAGTCTGTCATTTGAGGGCCCTCCAAACGTAGATATTATCTACGTTCTATAATATCAGAATAAATCTACGTTGTCAAGAGGTTTTCTATGTTTGATAAGAAATTGTTTGGAGCTCGTCTACTTGAACTGCGGGAACAAAAGGATTTTAGTCAAAAAGCAGTTGCTGATTTGTTGGGTGTCACCAGGACGCAAGTCAGCGACATCGAAAATGGAAAAAGTGGCACAAATCTGGACCGCTTTTATCAGCTGTGTGAATTTTATCAGGTTTCCGCTGATTACCTCCTGGGCATCACCGACGACCCCACGTGGAGAGGAGAAACTTCCAATTGAGCACCTCAACCTTCCTTACAAGAGGCGCTTTACCCTGCGGGGGACGGGGGCTGCTTTCTTTAAACTATCTATAAAACTGGAGAGATACCATGCCTTATAAAATTGCGTTTATCTCCCTGGGCTGCGCCAAGAATCTGGTGAACACCGAGCAGATGATGGCACTGACCCGGGCGGCAGGGCACACCGTCACCGGGGAAGCGGAGGGGGCGGATGTGGCCGTGCTGAATACCTGCGGCTTCATCGAGTCAGCCAAGAGCGAGGCCATTGACAACATCATCCAGCTGGGAGAGCTAAAGCAGGCCGGCAAACTGAAAAAGCTGTTGGTAGCAGGCTGTCTCAGCCAGCGATATCCCGAGGACATCCGGGCGGAGCTGCCCGAGGTGGACGGTATGCTGGGCACAGGGAGCTACACCGACGTGGTTGCTGCCGTGGAAGGGCTGATGGCGGGGGAGAGGCCGGAATATTTTGCCGACATCCACCGTACCTATGAGGACGGAGAGAGGCTGGTGACCACCCCGCCCTACACCGCCTACCTGAAGATTGCCGAGGGGTGCTCCAACGGCTGCGCCTTCTGCATTATTCCCAAGCTGAGGGGCAGATACCGCAGCCGGTCTATGGAGGCGCTGCTGGACGAGGCCCGCAAGCTGGCCGATTCCGGGGTGAGAGAGATCATCGTCATCGCCCAGGATATCACCCGCTACGGCCTGGACCTGCCGGAAAAGACCTCCCTGGCCCGGCTGGTGGAGGAGTTATGTAAACTTGAGTTCCACTGGATCCGCCTGCACTATCTCTACCCGGAGGCCGTCACCGATGAGCTGATCCAAGTGATTGCCTCCCAGCCCAAGGTGCTCCACTACCTGGATATCCCCATTCAGCACTGCAACGACGAAATGTTAAAGAGGATGCGCCGGCGCAATACCAAAGCGGAACTGGAAAGACTCTTTGCCAGGCTGCGCTCGGCCATGCCCGATGTGGTGATCCGTACCTCACTGATCTGCGGGCTGCCCGGCGAGGGAGAGGCGGAGTTTGAGGAGCTGTGCGCCTTTCTTCAGGAGCAGAAGCTTCAGCGGGTGGGGGTGTTCCAGTTCTCTCCGGAGGAGGGCACTCTGGCTGCCGCCATGGAGGGACAGGTGGACCCGGATACCGCCGCCCGGCGGGTGGAGCTGGTGGTGGACCTGCAATCCAGGATCATGGACAAGTACAACGAGGATAGGCTGGGCACGGTGATGGAGGTTTTGTGCGAGGGCTTCGACGCCGCCGAGGGCTGTTACACCGGCCGCACCTATGCCGACTCGGTGGAGATCGACGGCCGGGTTCTCTTTACCGCCGCCGGGCTGGTGCCGGCGGGGGAGTTTGTCAACGTACGCATTACCGGTGTCTCCGACGGGGATCTGACCGGGGAAATCGAACTGTAGGGGCCGCCCCCTGGGCGGTCTGCAACAGGCCTGATACACGGGCCGCCGAAGGCGGCGGCCCCTACGGATCAATAAGGAGACGATAACCAATGCCAATGAATACCGCCAATAAGCTGACCATTCTGCGGGTGGTGATGATTCCCGCCTTTCTGCTGGTTCTCTACTTAAACGTGCCTTATGCCAATTACTGGGCCCTGGCTATCTTCGCCGCTGCCAGCATCACCGATACTCTGGACGGTTACATCGCCCGGCATTACAGCCAGATCACCGACTTCGGCAAATTTATGGACCCCCTGGCCGACAAGTGTCTGGTCACCGCCGCCATGCTGTGGTTTGTAGAGGTAGGCCAGATGCCCGCCTGGGCACTGCTGATTGTGATCATTCGGGAGTTTGCCGTGTCCGGACTGCGGATGGTGGCCGCCGATAAGGGGCGGGTGATTGCCGCCGGCTGGTCGGGCAAGGTGAAAACCGCCGCCACCATGGTGTGTATCATCCTTATGCTGCTGCCCCTGCCCGCTATCGTCAGTGAGATCTGCACTGCAGTGATCGTGCTTACCACCATCTATTCCGGTGTGGAGTATTTTATGAAAAACGCGGATATTCTGGCCGAGGCCAGATAACAGGAGGGGCTTATGACGACTGCCAACCAACAGACCCGGATGAGAGAGTTTGTCACCCGGGTGCTGGTGATTACCCTGTCCTCTCTGATCGTGGCCATCAACCTGAAGAGCTTTGTGGCGGCGGGCGACCTGTTTCCCGGCGGCTTTACCGGCATTACCCGACTGATTCAGCGGTGCGCGCTGGAATTTGCCGGGGTGGAGCTGCCCTTTGCCCCCATCAACCTGACGCTGAACGCCATTCCCGCCCTGATCAGCTTTAAGTTGGTGGGCAAGCGGTTTACCCTGTACTCCTGCCTGACCATTGTGCTTACCAGCATTTTTACCGACCTGCTGCCCGCCATGACCATCACCGAGGATACCCTGCTGATCTGCATTTTCGGCGGGATTATCAACGGCTTTGCCGGCTGCCTGTGCC
>CATONV010000063.1 GCA_951801655.1 uncultured Oscillospiraceae bacterium
TGTTGTTGATGGCCTTTTTGGTCTGGTTTTCGTAGGAGGTCTGGGTGGAGAAGTTATTGCTCACCAGCACCAGGGCATCCTGGATATCGGGGAAGGTGATTTTGCTCTCGTTTTTGGTGTATTTGTTCTGCCCCTTCAGCCAGCCGTCGATGGCGGAGACGAAGGCGGAGCGCATGGCCTTCTCCGGGGAGCCGCCGTGCTCCAGCCAGGAGGAGTTGTGATAGTGCTCCACCACCTGCACCTTGTTGGAGAAACAGAAGGAAACGGACAGCTTCACCTTGTACTCCGGCTTGTCGGCCCGGTCCCGGCCACGGCGCTCAGACTGCCAGAAGACGGGGGCGGTGAGGGCGTCCTCCCCGGCCAGCTCGGCCACGTAGTCCACAATGCCGTTTTCATAGTTGAAGTCGGTGGTCTCGAATTTGCCTCCTACTTGATTTTTGAAGCGGAAGGTCACTCCGGCGTTGACCACCGCCTGGCGCTTCATCACGTCCAGGTAGTAGTCCACGGGGATGTTGATGTCGGTGAACACCTCCAGGTCGGGCCTCCAGCGGATGGTGGTGCCCGTCTTCTTGCCCCGGTCGGTGGGTTCGCTTTTCAGCCCGCCGATATTTTCCCCCTTTTCGAAGTGAAGGGAGTACTTCTTCCCCTCCCGCCACACAGTGACATCCATGTACTCGCTGGCGTACTGGGTGGCGCAGGAACCCAGGCCGTTGAGCCCCAAGGAGTACTCGTAGTTGTCCCCGCCGGCGTTGTCGTACTTTCCGCCGGCGTACAGTTCGCAGAAGACCAGCTCCCAGTTAAACTTTTCCTCCTTCTCGTTCCAGTCCACCGGACAGCCCCGGCCCTGGTCCTCCACTTGGATGGAGCCGTCCTCAAAGCGGGTAACCGTGATGAGAGCGCCGTGTCCCTCCCGGGCCTCGTCGATGGCGTTGGACATAATTTCAAAAACGGCGTGCTCACAGCCCTCCAGAGAGTCGGAGCCGAAGATTACCCCCGGGCGCTTGCGCACCCGGTCAGCCCCCTTTAGCGCAGAGATGGAGTCGTTGCCATAGCTTTTCTTCTGTGCCATTATGATACCTCACATTTTCTTTTGGGTACACAATCCCAATATATCAATTTAATATTACCAGAGAGGCGGGGGAAAAGTCAAGTAGGGGGCAGTCTCTGTCCCGCCCTGTTCTGGCAGAGGCATTTTTGCGGGGCGGCGCGGAGGCCGCCCCCTACAAAAGCATACCGTATAAAACCCGTAAAAAAGCGCAAACTGACGGGAAAGGGGAGAGAAATATGGAGCTTTTTCAAGTCATTGAGGACGGAGAGGGCATTGAGGGCGCCATTTTGCGCTCTCTGCCCGCCTACTCCGGACATGAGAGGCGGGTGAGCGAGCGCCACCCGGCCCTGCTTGTGGTGTCCCCGAGAGCGGCGGAGAGGGGGCTGCGCCTGCCCCATCAGTGCCGGACGGCGCTGGTGCCCGGGGATATTGCTGTTCCTCTGCGCGCGGCCAGCGCGGTGAGCTACGGGCCGTCCCCCAGAGACAGCCTGACCATCTCCAGCCGGGAGGGGAACACCCTGTGGGCCGCCCTCCAGCGGGAGCTGGTGACAGTGGACGGCCAGGTGGTAGAGAGGCAGGAGTTTCCCCTGGCGCTGGCGCAGGGAGAGGGGGAACTGCCCGCCCTGGCCGCCGCCGGGGCGCTGCTGCTTCTGGGCGTACCGCCGGAAAAGCTGGGGCCGCTTTCTCATTGAGGACAAAAATGGACCGGACAGGCCTGTCCGGTCCATTTTTTCCTTTATACCTCTCAGTCATCGCCGAAGCTGACGCCCAGCAGCCGGGCCTCGGTGATAATGTCCGACTTGGGATCGATGGTCTTCAGCTTGCCGGCCACCTCCTTCAGAGGGACGGAGGTGATCACGTGGTTCTGGATGGCCACCATGCTGCCGTACTCCTCCTTGGAGATCATCAGGGCGGCGGTGGTGCCCAGGCGGGTGGAGAGAACCCGGTCGTAGGCGCAGGGGGTGCCGCCGCGCTGCATGTGGCCGGGCACGGTGACCCGGACCTCCTTGCCCGTCTTCTTGAGGATTTTGTCGGCAATGGCATAGGAGACGGAGGGGTACTTCTCCAGCAGTTCGGCCATGTGCTGCTTATACTCCTTCTTGGACATGGCCGCCTCCTTCTGGGAGATGGCGCCCTCGGCCACAGCCAGGATGGTAAAGCCGTTGCCCGAGGCAGCCCGCTGGTTGATTTTGGCAATGACGCTGTCGATTTTGTAGGGGATCTCCGGGATCAGGATAATGTCGGCGCCGCCGGCGATGCCAGCGTTCAGGGTGAGCCAGCCCGCCTTGTGGCCCATGATCTCCACCATAAACACCCGGTTGTGGGAGGCGGCGGTGGTGTGGATGCAGTCGATAACCTCGGTGGCCAGGGAGATGGCCGACTGGAAGCCGAAGGTGGTGTCGGTGCCCCACAGGTCGTTGTCGATGGTCTTGGGCAGACCGATGACGTTCAGCCCCTCCTCGCTGAGGAGGTTGGCGGTTTTCTGGCTGCCGTTGCCGCCCAGCACCACCAGGCAGTCCAGCCGCAGGCGGCGGTAGGTGTATTTCATGGCCTCCACCTTGTCCAGGCCGTTCTCGTCGGGCACCCGCATCAGCTTGAAGGGCTGGCGGCTGGAACCCAAGATGGTGCCGCCCCGGGTGAGCAGGCCAGTAAAGTCGATGGGGGAGAGTTTCTTATAGTCCTCGTAGATCAGGCCCTTGTAGCCGTCGATGAAGCCGATGATCTCCACCTCGTTGCCGTAGATGTTGTAGAGGCCCTTGGCCACACCCCGCATAGTCGCGTTGAGGGCCTGGCAGTCGCCGCCGCTGGTGAGAAGTCCGATCCGTTTCATGAAATACCGCTTCCTTTCAGAAAAAGATATATGAAAGCCGACTCCGGCTTGGTAAACGGGTTTAGTCCCGGCCGATCATGCGTCTCAGCAGCCCCCGACGGGTCTTTTTCACAGTGACAGCTGGCTTTTTGACAGCCTTGGGCGCAACGGGAGCCGCCTTCACCGTCTGTGGCTTGGGGGCGGGTTTGGGAGGTTCACTCTCAGGCGTCTCCAGCGCCCATTCCCCGGCGTAGGCCTGATCACAGAAGTACTCCTGGGCGTTGAAGGTCTCCCCCGACCTCCGGACATACACCCCGTCCGGCCGCTGGATGCGACCCTTGGCGGTATCCTGGAGCTGGTCTGCAAACATCTTCTCCAGGTGGGATCGCAGCGCGGGGTTTTGGACGGGCGCAGCCACCTCCACCCGGCGGGTGGTATTGCGGGTCATAAAGTCGGCGGAGGAGATATACACCCGCTTTCTCTCTCCCAGGCCGAAAATATAGATGCGGGCGTGCTCCAGATAGCGCCCCACAATGCTGTGCATGGTGATATGCTCCGTCAGTCCGGGCACGCCCCCCACCAGACAGCAGACGCCACGGACCACCAGGTCGATTTTTACCCCCGCCTGAGAGGCCTCAATGAATTTGTCAATAATCAGCTTGTCGGTCAGGCCGTTGAGCTTAAAGCCCAGATAGGCCTCCTCCCCTCCGCGGGCCAGCTCAATCTCCCGGTCAATCAAGGCGACCACCTTGTCTCTCAGACAGGCCGGGGCCACCATCAAGTGGCGGCTGTCCTCCACCACCTCGCCCATAGACAGGGCGTTAAACACCCGGGCGGCCTCTCCGCCCAGCTCCGGGTCGGCGGTGATCAGGGCGTAGTCGGTGTAGAGGCGGACGGTGTCCTCGTTGTAGTTGCCGGTGCCCACCTGCGTGATATACTCCACCTGGTCGTTGCGCATCCGGGTGATCAGCAGCAGCTTGGAGTGGACCTTCAGCCCGTCCAGGCCGTAGATCACCCGGCAGCCGGCCTGCTCCAGCACCCGGGACCAGCCGATGTTGTTCTCCTCGTCAAACCGGGCCCGGAGCTCCACCAGGGCCACCACCTCTTTGCCGTTCTCGGCGGCGTCCACCAGGGCCTCCACAATTTTGCTGTTGTGGGCCACCCGGTAGAGGGTCATCTTAATGGACACCACATCCGGATCCTGCCCCGCCTCCTGGAGCAGACGCAGGAGGGGGCGCACGCTCTCATAGGGATAGGTGAGCATCAGGTCTCTCTCTCTGACCTGCTCCGCCACAGGGCGCAGCGCGTCCACATTGGGGGAGTTCTGGGGCACCCGCCGGGGGTAGAACAGCTCCATCCTGTCCCGAAGGATATCCCGCAGCGCCCCCATGAAGGACAGGTCCAGCGCAGCCCTGCTGGCAAACAGATGCCGCCTGGACAGCCCCAGGCAGGAACACAGGGCATCCCGAACGGTGTCAGACAGCTTGCCCTGGTACTCCAGCTTCACCGGCTGAAGTCGCTTGCGCCGGCGGATGAGCTTCTCCATACTCTTGCGATATTCCTCCGCCAGCATATCGCTCATCTCGGACGACGCCTCATCCATATGAATATCGGCGCTGCGTACCAGACGGATCAGAACGGTGCCGTCCACCTTGTAGTGAGTGAATATCTTGGGTAGGAAGCTGGCGATCAGGTCCTCCACCAGAACAAAGTGTCTCCCGTCGCCAGGCAGGGAGACCAGCCGGCGCAGCACGCCCTCTCCGCAAGGGACGATACCCATGCGCTCGCCGCCGCTCTTGGTTTTCAGAATGGCCACGGCGTAGATGGCCTTGTTGCGCAAAAAGGGGAACGGCTGCTTGCGCCCAATGATCTGGGGCGAGAGAAGGGGCAGCACATTGGTGGTAAAGTACTTCTCCAAAAAGGACTGCTGCTTGTCCGAAAGGCGGTCGAAGCTGCACAGCTCCACCCCCTGGTCCTTCAGCTCAACCATCAGGGATTTGCAGATCCGGTCCTTCTCCGACAGCAGCTGACGGGTCTGCTCCAGCACGGCAGCGGTCTGCTCGGCAGAGGTCATGCCCGTTTTGTCGTCGGTGGCGGTGAGATGGAGGGTGTCCATCAGCATCCCCACCCGGACCATGTAAAACTCGTCCAGATTACTTTGGAAGATAGAGACAAAATTCAGCCTCTCGCACAGGGGGTTGGCGGTGTCCTCCGCCTCCTCCAGCACCCGACTGTTAAACTGGAGCCAGGACAGCTCCCGGTTGACATAGCACCCCTTCATCCCGGGGGAAACGATCAGGTCTTTCATCGTCTCTCATGCCTCCTTCAGCGTTTGGCCTCTCTCCCCATAAATGTACCACCCTTTTCCGGCTGGCGCAAGACCTTTCAGCCACTTTTTCTTTTCCGGCCGGGATCGGGCCCGCCTGACTTTCTTATCTTTCCCGGTCTTTTGCCGATATCTAATATATATGGCATCAGACATGAGGCAGCGAGAGGAGGCATATGCTATGAGTGAGCTGAGAATCCGCAGGAACCGGATGTTCGCCGCACCCCGGTATCAGAGTACGGCCAAGGCGGAGAAGGCGGCGGCCGCGCCCGCCGGGCAAAAAACCGCCGGGACGGCGGGATGTACCGTCTCAGAGACCATGCAGCAGCTGATGAGTCGGGTCAGTCAGGCGGAAAACCACTCCCGTGAGAGCCGCCGCACCCTCCAGACCGGCCAAGCCGTGCTGGCCGAGGTCCGGGACAGTCTGGACCGTCTTGGGGCGCTGGCCCGGGAGTCCGCCGGCGACGGCAGTCCGGACCGAACCGCCCTCCAGGCGCAGCTGGAACAGCTGCGGGGGGAAATCGACCGCATATTGGACAGCGCCCTCTCGGGAGATGTGCCCCTGTTTCTCGACGGCGATCCGGAGATCCTGACTTATACGCTGACAGACCAGACCGCTGCTGGGCAGGAGGCGCTGCGCGCCCTTCCCGAATGGCTTCTCAGTGCTATCTCTCAGGACACCGCCGACGCCCGGCAGCTGTTGGCCGATCTGGGGCTGGACCAGACAGCCACCGGGGCAGATATTCTGGCCGCCCTCGCCGGCCGTCCCCTGGAGGCCGGCACCGCCGCAGGCCGGCTGGCCGCCCTGTACCTGGGGGCGGTCATCGCCGCTACCCCTTCCGCCGGCGCTGCCGACCCCAACGACCCGACACAGGGACTTCGGCTGTTGCTGGAGAAGGTGGCCCAGGGCTTCTCCCCCGACCAGGCCGTGGAACTGCTCACCGACGGAACATTCACCAGCTTGGCCGACTTTCAGGCCCAGTTTACCGCCGGCACCGCCCCGGGCATGGAGGAATTCCTGGTAAATTTGCTCCTGACCGACGGGTCCTCTCCCATTCTTCCCGACTCCCCCCTGCTGTCTATCCTGGCCGGACTGGAAGGGAGGGCTCTGGAGTCTATGATGGAGCTGCTCACCGCCTCGCAGCCCGGCGTCTCGGGGGAAGCGCGCCATTTCGCCGGGACAGCGCAGGCCACCGAAGCGTTGCAGACCTCCGAAGCGCCCCAGGCCACCGGGACGTCCCTCTCCTTTGGGGGCGTCGAGGTGATCGGACAGGACCTCTCCCAGGTGTCCTTCGACAGCGCCGCAGGCCGGCTCACCGTCGCCGGGGCGGCGGACGTGGTGCTGCGGGGAACAGATCAGGCGGGCCAGACGCCCCTGCTGATCACCGGTTCCGGGCAGGTGACGCTGGAGAATGTGCGGCTGTCCGGCCTCACCGTCGGCAGCGCCTCCGCCCGCGTGCTGATTGCCGGCGCCTGCGAGACAGACCTGCTTCTGCTTCAGGAAGGAACCCGTCTTACCCTGGACGGAGAGGGACTGCTGAAAATTGTCCGCCTTGAGGCCCGCCCCTCCAGCGTTCTGCACCTGACCGGCGGGGCGGCGGCAGCAGTGGAGGATGAGGCGTATCCCCCCGCCGTTCTGGCCGACGGCCCGATCTCTCTGGCGGCGCGGACCGTCAGCGTCACCAGTCCCGGCGGAAAACCCATGGCCCCCTTTGACATTGTATGGAAGACGCTGCTCCCCGGCTGGAGTACCATCACCTCCATGTCAGTGGACGGCAGACAGGCCAAAACCGCCCTGTTCAACGGCGCTCCTCTGCGCCTCTGGCTGGACTCCTCCCATGGCTTCCCCGCCCACACGCTTGTCTTTAAGGGCAAAGACGCCTCCGGGCGCCCTCTGACCCGGTACGCCTACCTCCGCTGGAACCGGCAGGCCGAGGTCTTTCAAGAGATCTCCATGTTTCCCAACCCTTTCTCCGTCACCGGCGGCGAGGCCGGCCTGGACTGGATCTACGAGGAGGGGAGCTGTACCCTCCGCATCCTCTCCTCTCAGGTAACCGCTGTCTCCGGCGGCTCCGGAACTGACGCCAATCGCCTCCCCTTCAGCGGCAGGATTGCCCTGTCCGACGGGATCGGCGCCATGACCCTCACCCTGGACGGCGTAACCTGTCGGGTGTCCGACGGATGCGCCTTCAGCCTGGGTCAGGAGAATGATGTGACACTGGTCCTCCGCCGCGGCACCAGCAACCTCTTTGAGAGCGGCCCAGGCTGTGCCGGCATCTCCCTGGGGGACGGCACCTGTCTGATCATCGACTGCGTGGACCCGGAGGGTGGCGGAAAGCCTGACGGGCTTCTCACCGCCTCCGGCGGGGAGGGCAGCGCGGGCATCGGCTGGGACAGCGCCGAGAGCCGACGGGGCCATATCCTCATCCGGGGCGGGGCCGGAATCGGCGCAGGCCGCCACGGATTTGCGGGCACGGTGACCATCGTGGGCGGAATGGTCACCTCCTCCGGGGAGGGGGGAGAGAAAAGTCTCTCCCTTCAGATGGGAGAGGACGCCGTGACCCTGCCCCAGTTCAGCCTCTCGGTCCGGTCTTTGCAGCTGGACAGCATGAGTGTGTCCACCCGGGAGGCCGCCCGGGCGGCGCTGAAGACCATCGAGGCCGACCGGCTTTGGGTCTCCCGCATTCAGGCGGCCTACGGCGCACTGTACAACCAGCTGGAGAGCAGCTTCAGCGCACTGTACAGTGTCCACCGGTACGTGGATTCGTCGGAGGGGCTGGTGCGGGACACCGCCGCCGCCGGCGACCTGCGGCAGTCCATCCTTCACCAGTCTGCCCAGGCTGTCCAGAGTCACAGCAAACGGTGGACCGAGGATGTGCATCAGCTGTTGGAGTGATCGGAATAACATACAGCGCCCTGCGGTGCAATCCCGCAGGGCGCTGATCTGTTTAAATGTCGTCTTGGCCTTCCCGGCAGATTGATGTGAAATTCCTTGTAATCCGCCCGGTGAGACCCCAGATTGCCCTCCCCTGCCAAGGGTAGACGGGGACATTCTCCATCCCGTGCTGCCACCGGTAGTCCCTGGGGATGCCGATCACCTCATAGGGGAAGTTCTCCGCCGGGGCAGGAATCAGCTCGTACTCATACTCGATAGGCTCTGTCTTCAGCAGATGGGAAAGAGGGACCAGGAACACCTCCTCCACCTCGGCGGGGCTGGGAGTCATCTCCTCCAGGCCGGCACCGTCCACCAGGCCCAAAACGGGCCACATGATAAAGTTGGCTCGGTGGGCAATGAAGTCCAGCCGCCCCAGCAGTCGGACGCGCTCCGCAGGGATTCCCAGCTCCTCCCACGTCTCCCGCAGGGCGCACTCCTCCGGGCTCTCCCCTCTCTCCATCCGGCCCCCGGGGAAGCAGACCTCCCCCGGCTGGCGGCGCAGCGTGGACGCCCGGACCTCGTAGAGCAGATGGAGTCCCCCGTTCATCTCCACCAGCGGCACCAGCACCGCGTAGGAGAGTTTGGAGTCCATCAGTCCGGGGGTACGGGTGCGGAGAAGGTCTTCCAGCTGTTCAGGCTTCATACTGGTCACATCCTGTAGGGGCGGTCTCTGTGCCGCCCCGCTTTCTGATTTTATTCCCAAAACGGCGGGGGCGGGACAGAGCCCGCCCCCTGCATATTACATCTTCTCCGGCGCGGTGACGCCCAGCAGGCCCAGGCCGTTGGCCAGGACGGCGCGCACCGTGTCGGCCAGCTTCAGCCGGGCGGACAGGACAGACCTCTCCTCCCCCTTCAGCCGGCAGGCGTTGTAGAAGCGGTGAAAGTCTCCGGCCAGGGCGGTGAGGTAGCGGTTGATGCGACTGGGGTCGAAGTCCCGGGCGGCCAGATGGAGCTCCTCGGGGTACTGGGCCAGCGACTTGATCAGGGCCATCTCCTCTGCTGTTGTAAATGCGGCGGCATCCACATCCTCGGCGGCGGGGACGGCGGCCCCCTCCTCCTCAGCCAGACGGGAGAGCAGCGAACAGATGCGGGCGTGGGCGTACTGGACATAGTAAACCGGGTTTTCGCTGTCCTGGCGGACGGCCAGGTCCAGGTCGAAGTCCAGGGGGCTGGAAGCGGCCCGGTTATTGAAATAGTACCGGGCAGCGTCCACGGATATTTCATCCAGCAAATCGTGGAGGGCGATGGCCTTCCCCGTCCGCTTGGACATGCGCACCGGCTTGCCGTCCTGGAGCAGGTTGACCAGCTGCATGAGAACAATCACCAGCCGGTGGGAGCCGTCCAGGCCCAGCCCGTCCAAGGCGGCCTGGAGCCGGGCCACGTGGCCGTGGTGGTCCGCCCCCCAGATGTTGATGACCAGGTCAAATTTCCTCTCCTCCAGCTTGTTGCGGTGGTAGGCGATGTCGGCGGCGAAATAGGTGTAAAAGCCGTTAGCCCGGCGCAGGACGTCGTCCTTCAGGTCCAGCTTATCCACCTGCTCCTGACTTCTGCCCTCGGCCAGGTACTTCTTTTTCAGCAGTTGGGTGGTGTTCAGCCACAGGGCCCCGTCCTTCTCGTAGGTCCAGCCCTTTTCGGTGAGCAGCGCCACCGTCTGCGCCACATAGCCGCTGCTGTGGAGGGAGGACTCCAGAAACCACTGGTCATACTCAATACCGTATTTTTTCAGGTCGGCCTCCATCCTGGGAATGTTTCTCTCCAGGCCGTATTGGGCCAGATCGTTCAGCCAGTCCGCCTCAGAGATCTCCCCGGGGAAGGCAATCCCCTTCTGTCTCAGAAAGCCCTGCGCCAGCTCCCAGATGTCTTCGCCGTGGTAGCCGTCCTCGGGGAAGGGGTAGTTCTCCTCCCCCAGGGTAAGCTGCATACACCGGGCATAGATGGACCGGGCGAACTTGTTGATCTGGTTGCCCGCGTCGTTGACGTAGAACTCCTTCCACACGTCCCAGCCGTCCCGCTTGAGGACGTTGGCCAAGGTGTCGCCCAGCACGCCCCCACGGGCGTTGCCCATGTGCATGGGCCCGGTGGGGTTGGCGGAGACAAACTCCACCATTACCTTTTTACCCGCACCCCCATCGCCGGAGCCATAGGACGCCCCCTCCACCTCCACGGCGGACAGCACCTGGCCGTACCACGTGGGGCCCAGGGTGAAATTGAGAAAGCCGGGGCCGGCAATCTCCACCCGGTTAAAATAGCTGCCCTCCAGCTCCAGGTGGTCTACAATGGCCTGTGCAATGGCCCGGGGGGCCATATGCAGCGCCTTGGCCCCCGCCATGGCAAAGGAGGAGGCGTAGTCCCCGTGGGCGCTATCCTTGGGAATCTCAACGGTGGCCTTTACCTCTGCTCCGGCGGGCAGAACGCCCCCGGCGGCGGCCCTCTCATAGGCCGCCTGAGTCAGGGCGGCCACCTGCTCCCTGGCTGCCTGGATCATGTTTGTCATCTGTTCGCACCTCGTTCTATATGTGTGTAGGGGCGGATATCGTCCGTCCGCGATTGACGCGCTGGGAAATGAGGGCGGACCATATCCGCCTCTACTGCTTCAGGCTGCCCAAGCCGCCCTCCGCCTCTTTCACGCTGATACGGAAAATATTGCGGCCGGCCAGGGCGTGGTCCACCTCCACGGAGTAGTCCACCTCGATGTCGCCCCCCTGGTCGTTCAGGTCGGCCAGCAGATGGCGGGTATTCACCCCGATGGTCATCGCGCCATATGGTGTATTATACATGGACAGATGCCGGCGCCCCTCCTGGAACACCAGCTGGGAGTTGAACTCCCCCACCCGCATCAGGGTAACCTGTTCCCTGTCCACCTGAATGGTGGTCAGGGTGCCCTCCAGGCCGGTGAGCTCGCTCTCCTGGTAGGAGAGAGTATAGCCGCCGCCGTCCCGGACCAGGCGGCCCTCGGTAACCAGCTCAATGATATCGGGGGGCGTGCCCTCGTACGTCTGCATTCCCTTGATGGAGATCACTACTTCCTTTTCCATAGGGGAACCTCCAATGCTTTTTCAGATTGGGCCCGCGGTGAAAATCACCGGAACCCGGATTAGTCTGAGGTATTATACACACTTTGGCCCCCTATGTAAAGCGGCTTTTTCATTGTATGTCATTTTGCCTGAAAAAACAAGTATATTTGCCTGCTTTCTCCATTTGACAAATTGAAAATGGGGGCTATAATGCTATATGAAGGATTTCATGCCCGGAGAGGAGGAGCCGTGATGAATCTTGAGCTGAACAAAAAGCAGTTTCGCCGGCTGCTGGACCTGGTGTACATTGGAAATTGGATTTTAAACTCCACCCGCGGCGATCAGCGCTTTGCCGATTACGACCAGGTGGAAAGCCTGCTGTTCGGCCGGGCCGCCCTGGAGGGCATGCCTCAGCTGGCTGAGCTTTACCAGGGGGAGATTATCCCCTCCCGCGCCTTTGTGGAGGGGGGAATCCACGAGGCCATTGTGGAGTATGAGAACAATGTGTTTTTCGAGATCCTGGCCGAGGACCTGGCCCGCCGGGATATGGACGACGCCCCCATTGATGAAAGCAATTACGCTGAGCTCACCAGCCGCATCGACGCCTATATCGCCGAGTTTGAAGAGCACGGGACAGACAACATCCTGGTGGATATTGAGGACTAAACGTGTTCCCCGCCTGCAGGCGGGGAACACGTTTACTTTTTCCGCACCAAAAAGGTGAGGATAAACCACACCGCCAGGTACAGGGTGATGGCGGCGCCGGCGGAGCCGCCCAGATAGTAGGAAGTCATCAGCCCGGCAATCCCGGCCAAAACGGCCCCCAGCAGGGAAAACAGGTGGTACTGCCGCATATTTCGGGCCACATTCCGGGCGGCGGCGGCGGGCAGAACCAGCAGAGAATTGATCACCAGCAGGCCCACCCAGGTCATGGACAGGGTGACCACCACAGCGATGGCGATGGAGAATACGGTCTCCTGCCAAAAAACCTGCACTCCCCGGCTGTCGGCCAGGGCGGGGTGGACTGCGGAGAGCATCAGCCGGTTAAAGGAGACCAGCCACAGCGCCGCCACCCCCAGCAGAATCAGGGCCAGCAGCCCCACCTTGGCCGGCTCCACCGAGAGGATATCCCCCACCAGCAGGGCGTTGAACCGCGTAAAGGAACGACCGTTCAAGGTAGACAGGAAGATGCCCAGGGCCACGGCAGTGGAGGAAAACACCCCGATCACCGTGTCGCTGGCCAGAGCGGAGCGGCGCCTGACCAGATTAAACAGCAGGGCGAAGAGGACGGCAAAGACCACCGCCGCCCAGGTGGGTTCGTGAAAGCCGCACAGGGCCCCGATGGCCATGCCGGTAAAAGCGGAATGCCCCAGGGCGTCGGAGAAGAAGGACATGCGGCTGTGTACCACCATGGTGGACAAAATCCCGAACAGGGGCGTGATCACCAGCACCGCCAGCAGAGCGTTCTTCATAAAGAACATGGCCCCCGGCACAGCCCACTCAAAGGGGAGCAGGTCCACCAGCCAATACCACACGCTCATTGCTCTCCCCCCTTTCCCATCCTGAGATGGAAGGTCTCATAAAACTCGGGCGAGGACAGCACCTCGTCCGGAGTGCCCAGCTTGAGCACCCGGCGGTTGAGCAGGATTACCTTGTCGGCGAACTGGCCCAGGGTGGCAAAGTCGTGGGTCGACAGGAGGATGGACAGGTCGTATTGGGTACGCAGCTCATCCAGCATGTCCAGCAGCTGGTGCTCCCCCTCAATGTCCACTCCAGACAGCGGCTCGTCCAGAATCAGAATGTGGGGCACCGGCTCCAGGGCCAGGGCCAGAAGTACCCGCTGCAGCTGTCCTCCGGACAGCCCCCCCATGGGCCGGTCGAGCAGGTCCTCCCCGTGGACCCGCCCCAGGCAGGCGGCGGCCCTCTCCCGGTATCCAGCCGGAATCGGCAGCCACACCGGCCAGCGGGCGGTAGCCGCAGTAAAGAAGTCCAGCACCGACACCGGGTCCCCCCGGTCGAAGCTGGGGGCCTGGGGGA
>CATONV010000064.1 GCA_951801655.1 uncultured Oscillospiraceae bacterium
GCACCATTACCGACACCACCCAGGGCAAGACCTGGCAGGCCGCCCCCTTCCCGGAGTTTATCGACGGCATCATCCAGAGCGGCGGACTGCTGAACTCTCTGAAGGAACGAGGGGTGGCAAAGTAATGGCGGCTATCGTCATCAGCATGGACTCCCGGAAGATGGAAAATCCCGACCTGGATATCCGCTACCTCCTGCCCGACCGTATTGAGGAGTGGTCAGAGGGTGCGGTATCGGACGACGGCTACGAATATGTGGACGAGGAGGGCCATATCCTGGGCGTCTGGCTGGAAACCGAGGACGCGGAGAGCTGGTGGCCCAAGGTCGTGGAGCTGCTGAAAGCGGAGAAGTTCATGGACAACGACCTGTCTCAAGTCTCCTCGGTGCTGATCTCCCAGGAGTCGGGGGCAGAGATTGGGAAGTGCTGGCAGGTCTGGCCGGAATAAGAGAAGGAGAGTAACCTTATGAACTATAAAATTGCCCTCATCAAAGGCGACGGCATCGGCCCCGAGGTAGTGGGGGAGGCCGTTAAAGTGATGGACACCGTCGGGGAAAAGTTTGGGCACACCTTCGAGTATGTGGACATCCTCATGGGCGGCTGCGCCATCGACGCGGTGGGCAAGAGCTATCCCGACGGCACCGCTGAAACGTGCAGGGCCTGCGACGCCGTGCTGCTTGGGGCGGTGGGGGGACCCAAGTGGGGCCACTCCACCGAAGCCGACAAGCGGCCTGAGACCGCCCTGCTGTCCATCCGCAAGGACCTGGAGCTGTACGCCAATCTGCGCCCCGCCGCCCTGCGTCCCGCCCTGGCGGACGCCTGTCCTCTGAAAAAAGAGACGGCAGACAGGGGAATTGACCTGATGATCGTCCGTGAGCTCACCGGCGGCATCTACTTCGGCAGGCGGGAAAAGTACGCCACCGAGGACCGCGGGGAGGAGGCCGCCGACCGGATGGCCTACTCGGAGAAGGAAATTGAGCGCATCGGCCGCCGTGCCTTTGAGCTGGCCCGGCTGCGGGGCAAAAAACTGGCCAGCGTGGACAAGGCCAACGTGCTGGAGACCTCCCGACTGTGGCGGCAGGTGATGCACCGGCTGGCCCAGGAGTACCCGGATGTGCAGTACGAGGACGTGCTGGTGGACAACGCCGCCATGCAGCTGGTCCGGGACCCGGGACAGTTTGACGTGGTGGTCACGGAAAACATGTTTGGCGACATCCTCTCCGACGAGGCCTCCATGATCACCGGTTCCATCGGCCTGCTGCCCTCCGCCTCCATCGGCGACGCCGCGCCGGGCCTCTATGAGCCCATTCACGGCTCCGCCCCTGACATTGCCGGCCTGGACAAGGCCAACCCCATCGCCACCATTTTGTCGGCAGCCATGATGTTCCGCTACTCCTTCCATCTGCCCGACGAGGCGAAGGCCATTGAGGCGGCAGTGGATGCCGTCCTTAACGAGGGCTGGCGCACCGCCGACATCGCCAAGCCGGGCGAAGAAGCGGTGGGCACTCTGAAAATGGGGGAGCTGATCCGCAAGCATCTCTAAACCTTTTATTAAAAAATTTTGCCGGACTCCGCATACAAATGCGGAGTCCGGCGTTCTTTCTTTACACGAACAGACCGTATAACAGCCGCGCCAGTAGCAGGGCCAGCACCACGAAGAACATGGGGCGGATCACCTTGGCCCCGCCCTTCAGGGCCAGGCTGGAACCCACATAGTTTCCGGCAATGCCGCACAGGGCGGCAGGTATGCCCACCGACCACATCACCTTCCCGGCCAGGGCAAAGGTGATCAGAGAGGACAGATTGCTGGCCGAATTGGCCACTTTTGTGTTTCCCGAGGCAGTAAGCAGGTCAAAGCGGCACAGCCCGGTAAAAGCCAGCATGAGAAAAGTGCCCGCGCCGGGGCCAAAGAAACCGTCGTAACCGCCAATCACCAACCCGATTCCCAGCGCCATCGCCATCAGCTGTCCCCGGCCCAGCTCGCCGGATCGGTTCTCCTGGCCAAAGTCCCGCTTCAGCAGCAGAAAAACAGCCATGACAGGCACCACCGCAAGCATCACATAGTACAGCATCTGCTCCGGCATAATCAGGTTCAGCCGGGCGCCCAGCCATGCCCCCATCAGCGCCCCCGCCATTCCGGCCAGTGCGCTGGGGATATGTACGTCCCCCCGCTTTAGAAATCGTCCGGTGGACAGCAGCGTCCCAAACATATTTCCGCACTTGTTTGTCCCCGAGGCGATATGGGCCGGCAGGCCGGCCAGCAGATAGGCCGGCAGTGTGATCAGTCCGCCGCCGCCGGCTACCGCGTCAATCAGCCCGCCCAAAAACACAAGTGGGCAGACAATAACCCAGATATGAAACAGCTCTTCCATTACTCTCTCTCCTGACTCCCTTTGATTTCCTCCCAGTACCGCCGGGCAGCCTGTTCGGTCTTGTTGTCGCCGTACTGATAATATCTGGTTCCCGCCAGCTCGTCGGGCAGGTACTGCTGCGCCACCCAGTGGCCGGGAAAGCTGTGGGGATACCGATAGCCCTGCTCTCTCTCCTGGCCGGCGGAGTCGGCGTGGACATTCTGCAGCTCTCTGGGGACACTCCCGGTCCTCCCCGCCCGGACATCGGCCAGGGCGGCGTCGATGGCCATACAGGCGGTGTTGGATTTGGGGGCGGTCGCCAGCAGAATAACCGCCTGGGCCAAAGGCAGCTTGGCCTCCGGAAGACCCAGCTGGAGAGCGTTGTCCACGCAGGCCTTCACAATGGGCACCGCCATGGGGTAGGCCAAACCAATATCCTCGCTGGCCGAGCACAGGATGCGCCGGATGGCAGTAATCAGGTCTCCCGCCTCCAGCAGCCGGGCCAGGTAGTGGAGGGCGGCGTCCGGGTCGGACCCCCGGAGAGACTTCATCAGGGCGGAGGCAATGTCGAAGTGGGCGTCTCCCTCCCGGTCATAGCGCATGGCCGACTTCTGGGCGGCGGTTTTGGCGTCCTCCAGGGTAACCGTCAGCTCTCCCTTCTCCCGCCGCGCGGCGGTAAGGAGAAGCTCAATGGCGTTCATAGCCTTGCGCACATCGCCCCCGCAGGCGGAGGCGATATGCTCCCTGACGCCCTCCTCACACCGGACCTGCGCCCCCAGTCTCTCCTCCATGATGGCAATGCCCCGGTCAATGGCGGGCAGCACCTCACGGGCGGTTATCTGCTTGAACTCAAACACGCTGGCCCGGGACAGCACCGCTCCAAAGACGGCAAAGAAGGGGTTCTCGGTGGTGGAGGCGATGAGGGTGATGCGGCCATCCTCCATAAACTCCAGCAGGGACTGCTGCTGCTTTTTATTAAAGTACTGGATCTCGTCCAGATAGAGCAGTACCCCCTCCGGGGCCAGCAGGGTGCCGATATCGGCCATAATATCCTTGATGTCTGAGATGGAGGCGGTGGTGGCGTTGAGTCGGTGGAGGGGCCGGTTGGTCCGCTGGGCGATGATGTTTGCTACCGTGGTTTTGCCCGTGCCCGAGGGCCCGTAGAAAATCAGATTGGGGACATTGCCCCCCTCCACAATTCGGCGCAGCAGACCGTTCTTGCCCAAAATATGGGCCTGTCCCACCACCTCGTCCAGCGATTGGGGCCGTATCTCATCCGCCAGAGGGCGGTATGCCATAGTGCTTCACACCTTTCCCGTTCATTCTCTCTCCAACGCCCCGCCGTACCCCTTCAGCGCCTTGCGCCGCCTGCGCCAGTCGGGCATAAGGGCGTCCATTTGAGCGTAAAACCCCGAGCCGTGGTCGTGGTGAAGGAAGTGGACCAGCTCATGGAGGGCCACGTAGTCCCGCAGCTCCTCCGGGCACCGGGCCAGAGCGGTATTCAGGGTAATATACCCCTGGGCCCAGTGGCAATTGCCCCACTGGCTCTTCAGCGCCCGCAGCTTCAGCTCCGGCAGGGCCACCCCCAGCGGCGCGGTCAATGGGTACATCCGGGCCAGGGCCTCCCCCAGCAGACGGGCGCACTCCTCCCGAGACACCGGAGGCAGCGGCTCTCTCTGCCCGGCCTCCCGGCGGCTGACGGCGTCTATAATCCAGCCGCTTTTCTCCCGGATCAAGTCATCCGCCTGCCTGACCCCGCACCTCAGAGGCATGGAGACCGTAATCCTTCCGCCCTCTCCAACGCGCAGGTTCAGGTTTTTCACCCGTTTCCGGATGAGGGTATAGGTGAGAGGTCCCCGGGGGGTGTCCACCAAACGCAGCTGGGGCAGTCCCTTTCTCACCATTTGTTCTCCACTTCCTCAGCAAAGCCCATAAAATCCTTAACAAACACCTCGGTGCCGTCGTCCAGCAGGGCAAGGCCGGTAAACCTGCCAAAAACCTGGTGCTGTTCCGAGTGAATCACTCCCACGCCGGTGCTGGAAGAGCGGTCCATAATAGGGTCAAAACGCATCTCAAACCGCCCGTCATCACTGGTAAACTCCCACTGTTCCATATACTTTCGGCGCCGGCGCCGGCCCGGGATACGGAACCGGACCTTGGAGAGCTTATGGGCCCTGCCGTTATAAAACAGCATGTTCTCCGTGGCGGCGGAGGTGTTCCCAAAGCCGTAGCCCAGGTTGAAGCCAAACGTCACCCCGTCCACCAGTCCGGAGGCCGAAGCCCAGTACCAGGTATTGTGGTAGGTCCACACTCCCCGGCCCCAGTCCAGCACGGCGAAGGTGTCGGAGGGGTCCAGCATGTACTCCCTCTCCCCCACCGTCACCTTGCCCGAGGCCCGCAGGCAGTTGATCTTCTGGTTGAAATAAAAGTGGCCCGGCTTGTCAAAGGGGGTGCAGATGACCATGGACTCCTCCGGCTCGTCGGTGAGCTCAATATAGGCATCCAGGGCGTCCCGGCCGTCGAAGTTCTCCATGTGGGCATAAAGAAGTCTTCTCTCCTCCTCCCGCCGGAACAGCAGGGAGTAGCCCCGGCCGCCGGAGGCGCTGTCGCCCTCCAGCGAGGAGGCGGGCATCCCGGTGGACCCCATCGGCAGCAGGCGCATGGGGCTTTTGGTCATCTGGGTGTTCTCCCAGAAGTCCAGCAGGGAAATGGAGTCCAGGCCCATATAGCTGTTGTCGGCAATGGTCAGGGCCAGGGCAAACTGGCCGTTCATCACCAGGTAGTAGTCCCACTCCTTGATACGCATGGCTCCGCCCTTGATCTGATTCCTGTCATAAACCGGCAGCAGACGCCGGGCGTACCCCGCCTCCCGCAGGTTGCCCTGGCCGTCCAGCAGCGGCCCCGCCTGCGTAATCTCGTGCTGTTCCATGGCTGTCCCCCCAAAGACGACCGCCGGAAGCAACGGCGCCCGTCCATTTGCAGTGAGTATCATTATACTGTAAATCATTCCATTCCGCAATTCTTTTTTGCGGATATTCCTCTGTCCCGACAAAGCCGCCTCACAAGTCTTCTCCTGCGGCGGCACCGGGGATCAAAGGCCCTCGGCCTGCTGCAGCAGAGGCTGAAGCTTCATCATCACCTGTGCGATTTCCGCCCGTGAGGCGGCACCCAGGGGATCCAGGGCTCCGCTGGGTCTGCCGCTGATGAGACAGTTGTCCACCGCCCAGCCCATTGCCTCCAGGGCGTAGCTGCTGACCCGGCTCACGTCGCGGAATCGCAGGGCAGAGCTCCGCGGGGCGGGACAGCCGGCAAACCGCCACAGGATGGTCACCAGCTCCTGCCGGGTGATCGTGTCCCCGCCGCCAAATATGCCGCCGCCTCGGCCATAGATGATCCCCGCCCCGGCCGCCCAGGCCACGGCGTCAGCATACCACGCCTCCTCTTCCACATCCTGGTAGGGAACGGCCATACCGGCCTCCGGATTTCCCCGCAGGTTGTGGAGAACCTTGACCAGCATGGCCCGGCTGCACGGCAAATCCGGGGAGAAGGCTGCGGCGTCGGTGCCGTCCATCAGGCTGTTGGCGTACACATAGGTCACGGCATCCCAAAACCAGGCGCTCTCCGACACATCCAGAAAGGGAGGCCGAGGCGTACTGGTCTCCACCGGGACATCAGGGCGGACGACGGGGCGGCTTCCTCCGCCCGGCCTGGGACTGTCGGTGCGGCTCCAAGCAGCGGTCAGCGTAATATCGCCGGTGACCGGTGTCTCCTCTGTCCAGAGAACGCCGTTCAGGAACCAGCCTTCAAAGCGGTAGGGGCCTGCGCGCTGGGGGACGGGCAGGTCGGCACACGCGCCGGCCTGTACCACAATTGGCTCAGGCGTTTCGCCGCCCCCGCCGTCGAACGCAACCGTATAGCGTATCACGGGAGGGGGAGTCTCCGGCTTCGTCTCCGGCAGCGCCGGGCCGGATGCAAGGGGAACCAGGGTGTAGGTATAGACGATCACGCCGTCCACCGTCTCCGCGCCGGTATTCATCTGGTATCCGCCGGGGACGGACAGACTGTCGGCAATGTCTCTCCCGGCGGCGGAGATGGTCTGTCCCGGCATCATCACAACCGTGCCCGGGTCCGCAGAGGTCTCCAGCACTGTGATGGCGCTTCCTTTCTCCAGCGCCTGCGCGTAGGAGGCAAAACAGACTGTTCTGCCTCCGTCAGCGACCGCGCTGCACACCGCATTGGTGTTCAAAGCAGTCACCCGGGCCTCCCCTTCACTGACAATCAGGCCCTCCCCGCCGGACAGCGTCGTGCTGTCGATGGTCACAGCGACCGGTCCCTCGGCTACCTCCACAGCCCAGATGCCGCCGGTGATTTCACAGTTTTTCACAGTGCCACACGTCGTTTCCCCACAAATACGAACGCCGGCCCTGGCGGTACCGGCGGCTTCAACTATCAGATTGGAAAGCACATTGGCGCCGCCGGCAATCTCAATTCCGTCTCCGGATCCATCATACCGGATTCCTCCCTTCTCAGATACGCCGCCAGTAACGGCGGCATCCCGGTCAAGCCGCAGTCCGCTCCTCTCCCCTGTATCCAGATAGAGTCTCTTCCCGTTCAAGTCCAGCGTCAGCTCCCCTAAAACCAGAGTCTCTGTCAGCGCGGTATCCTGTGTCAGCACGACGGTATCCCCTGCCACGGCGGCGGAGACGGCGCTGTCCAGACTGACAAAGCACCGTTCGCCAATTCGGGCCTTCGCTTCGGCGGTGAAGGTCACCGTTTTGTCCTCACCCAGCTGGTAGCCCTCCGGAAGACACCACTGCAGAACCTCATACACATCTTCTCCAAAGAAGGTCCCGCCGATCACGGTGCAGTCGGCGTTTTCAAACTGGAGGGCGCTGCCCCACTCGCTGCCAATAACCCCTCCGGAGATCTGAATGGCGGCGTCAGCGCCCATACAGCATATAGCCGCGGAGCTCTCGCCGGTATCCTCCACCCGGCCCCCACTGATGTCGGCTTTCGCCGCACCGTCGAGCAGCAGCGCCGCGGCCCCGTCTCCCTCATTCAGCACCTGACCGCCCTCAATCCGTACAACAGAGTCGGATTGGGAGGCTTTGATCGCGCCCATATCAGTAATCGTCCAGATATCGTAGGAATCAGTTACATTTTTTACCAGACCATTTTTTAAAACAAAGGTTCCACCGCAAATATCCACGGTCTGATAGCCGGTGTTTTCCCCGCAAACCAGCGTACCGTTGTTTACCGTCGCATCGCCGCCCTCCAGCCGCAGCGCGTTCTCATATCCATTTACCGTACAGCCGCCGTTCAGATTGACAGCGCCGCCCCGCTGCACTCGAATGGCACCCAGAGTATTCAGCGTACCTCCGTTGATATTCAGCACAACCCCCTCCGGAACCTCAATCGGTTCTGTGACCGTTAGTGTTACTCCCTCTCCAATGGTCAGATCCAGGTTCTGACTCAGTCTGACAATTCGGCCCTCCGACAGCGTGATATCGCTGGCGACCGTGACGCTTCCGCCGGCCTCTAGCTGCGCCCAAAGCTCCTCCTGCGTGACCTGCGCCGGCGTGCCGTCGGGCGACTCCTCCGCCAAAGCCGCGGCCCCAAGCATCCCCCAGCACACAACCAGCGCCGGAAGCAGCGCAGACCAGCCTCTGCCAAACCTTGTAATTCGCTTCATAATATTCACCCTTTCCCTGCGGACAATATCTGAACACATCTGCGTCCCCATGGGGACGCAGCCAGGGGCATGCCCCTGGCCCGCAGTTCTTTTTGTACACATCGTCCGCATTAATAGAATTATTATATCACATTTCGTCTCTTTGCACAATATGGCGTGGCGTATTTTGTCGGATTTTGTAGAATCCCCGCAGGATTCCCCTGAGTACAAAATGGGAGAGGCCCTTGCGGACCTCTCCCATGAGTCGTATATCAGAACCGTCCTTCAACCAAAGGCGGTGTCTCAGGCGTTGTGGGACTTGGAATGGCTGGGGGCAACATACTGGCCGTTCTCCTTTTTCACCAGCTTGCCCTCCTTGACCAGCTCGTTGGGCGTATAGATATCATTGATATTCCAGCAGCCGGGAGTGGGAACCACAATATTCTCCATAGGTGCCTCAAGCAGGAAGGGCCGACCGGCCTTGTTGGCAGCCAGTGCCTTTTCCAGGGCGGGCTTGAACTCCTCGGCGGAGGAAATGCGCACCGACTCTACACCGTAGGCCTTAGCCACGTCAGCCCAGCAGGGGGTGTAGGGCTGGCCGTCAGGAGTGTGGAACTTGGTGCCGAAGAAGGTCTTATAGTTGGCGTTTTCCAGGCCGGCAATGGTGCCAAAGGCGGAGTTGTTCATCACCACCCAGGTGCAGGCGATGCCGTGCTCCACGGCGGCAGCCAGCACGGAGGGATTGATGCCAAAGCCGCCGTCGCCGGTAAGATTCAGGACAACACGGTCAGGGGCCGCGACCTTGCCGCCCAAAACGGCGGCGGGTCCAAAGCCCATGGTGGCCAGTCCGGAGGAGTGGTGGATGGTGCCAGGCAGGGTGATATCGAACTCCTGAGCCACGCCGTTCTTGTTCCAGCCCACATCGGTAAAGATGATGGCGTCCTCGGGAATAACCGCCTTCACGTCCTTCAGGATACGCTGGGGCGTCATGGGGAAGCGGCTGTCGCTGGAGATCGCCTCGTTGGACTGCTTGAAATCAGCTTTGGCCTGGGCAATCTTCTCCCGCAGGCCGGGGCGCTTCTTGCCCTCGGGGCAGATCTTTTTGACCTCATCCAGGATCTGGGCCAGGCCAATTTTCAGATCGCCGATGGCGCCGATCTCCACGGGGTAGTTGCGGCCGATCTCAGAGGGATCGATATCGATCTGGAGGAAGGTGGTCTTGTCGGGATCGAAGGTGACGCCCTGATACCAGCTGGAGCTGTCCGCCTCGCCAAAGCGGGTTCCCAGCCCCAGAATGACGTCGGCATTGACGGTGATAGAGTGGGTAAACTCCAGACCCCAGAAACCGGTCTGGCCGATCATCAGAGGATGCAGGTCGGAAAGGCAGCCCTGACCGGCCAGGGTGCGGGACACAGGGATATCCAAAAACTCAGCCAGAGAGGCCAACTCCTCAGAGGCCTGGGACAGCAGGATGCCGCCGCCGGCGTGGAGGACGGGATTTTGGGCGTTCACCAGCTTCCGGGCAATGGCCTTGGCGGCCTCGGGGGAGATGCCGGGGCGCATGGTTTCCCGGCTGTCCTTGTAGGTGCGGGCCCACAGGTCCTCCTCCATCTCCCTGGAGAACATATCCATGGGGACGTCTACCAGAACGGGGCCGGGACGGCCGGACTCGGCCAGACGGAATGCCTTGTCCAGAATGTAGGGCAGGGCCTCCACGTCGTCCACCCGCCAGCAGCGTTTGCACACGGCCTCCAGCATGCTGTACTGGTCGCCGTCGGCGTGCATGTTGACCTCCTGATGGGGATGGCGGCCAAAGTAGTAGCTGGGCACATCGCCGGCGATGACCACCATGGGGATGGAGTCCAAAGACGCATTGGCCACGCCGGTAATTACATTGGTCAGGCCAGGGCCCAGGTGACACATGACCACAGCGGCCCTGTGGGTAATCCGGGCATAGCCGTCGGCGGCGGTGGAGGCAATGGCCTCGTGGCGGGTGCCGATGTACTCGATTTTCTTGCTTCGGCTCAGGGCGTCCAGCATACCGATCACGGTATGGCCGCACAGGCCGAACAGCTTGGTGACATCCCGGCGCTCCAGGTAGTCGACCAGCAGGTCAGATACTAATTTTTGACTCATAATCGTTCCTCCTGTCAGTTCTTTGGGGTCCTGTTTTGTTTTGAGACCGGGGTAAATGTATTTGGAGTCAGGCGCGGCGCAATGCTTCCATTCTCTCCGGTCTCTGAAACACTCTGCGAAACCTACAATATATTGCGCCGGGCCCGATGTCCAATTGATCTTGTAAATGGGCGATATCACAAAAAATAATAGCAAGCCCAACAGGAAGCAAAAAACCCCCTTTTTTAAGGCCCGCAACTGATTTTCTTCGCCTGCCGCCCTCATAATTTGCCCAGAAGGTCCGCCGTTTTTTGTCTATTTTTCCATGTATCACTTTTTATGATAGCAGTCTTTACAACAATGAATTGGACTTTTCACAAAGGATACAGTATGCTTTGGCCAACCATCCGAAGGAGGGATATACAATGACGGATATGGAGAAAAAACAATTGGAAATTCTGGCGTGCAACGTCCGCATGGGAATTCTGGAGGCCACCCACGGCGGCAAATCCGGGCATCCCGGCGGCAGTCTGTCCGCCGCAGACGTATTTACCTATCTGTACTTTAAGGAGTTGAAGATTGATCCAAACAACCCCAGGTGGGAGGAACGGGACCGCTTCGTCCTGTCCAAAGGCCATACGGCGCCAGGTCTGTACTCCGCGCTGGCTAACCGGGAATTTTTCCCTCTGGAGGACCTGCCCACCCTGCGGCACATCGGCAGTCATCTTCAGGGCCACCCCAATATGAACTCCACTCCCGGCGTGGATATGTCCACCGGCTCTCTGGGGCAGGGCGTCTCCGCCGCTGCGGGCATGGCGCTGGCGGCCAAATATCAGGGAAAAAACTGCCGGGTGTACACGCTGCTGGGCGACGGAGAAATTCAGGAGGGCCAGCCCTGGGAGGCCTTCATGTTTGCCCGCCACTACAAGCTGGATAACCTGTGCGTGATCATCGACAACAACCATCTGCAAATTGACGGCCGGGTGGAGGAGGTCATGAGTCCCTATCCCATTCCGGACAAGCTGCGGGCCTTCGGTTTTGCGGTGGAGGAGATCGACGGGCACAGCTTTGTGCAGATGGAGAAGGCCTTTGCCAAGGCGCGCGCCACAAAAGGAATGCCTTTTGCCGTCATCATGTCCACGGTAAAGGGCAAGGGCGTATCCTTTATGGAGGATCAGGCCGGCTGGCACGGAAAAGCGCCCAACGATGCGGAATATGAACAGGCCATGTCGGAACTGCGCAGTCAATTGGAACAGTTGGAGGGGATGTAATATGGCAGAAACAAAAAAAATCGCTACGCGGGACAGCTATGGAAACGCACTGGTCCGTCTTGGCGGGGAGCATCCGGAACTGGTGGTGTTTGACGCGGATTTGTCCGCCGCCACCAAGACCTCTATGTTCAAAAAAGCCTTTCCGCAGCGCCACTTTGACTGCGGCATTGCGGAGGCCAATATGATGGCCGCGGCAGCCGGCGCGGCCGCTATGGGGATGGTTCCCTTTGTCTCCAGCTTTGCCATGTTCGCGGCGGGGCGTGCCTTTGAGCAGGTGCGCAATTCCATCGGCTATCCCGCCCTGAATGTCAAGATCGGCGCCACCCACGGCGGCATCTCCGTGGGCGAGGACGGCGCTTCTCATCAGTGCTGCGAGGATTTTGCCCTTATGCGCTCCATCCCCGGCATGGTGGTGATGTGCCCTTCCGACGACGTGGAGGCCCGTGCGGCAGTACAGGCCGCATATGAGCATCAGGGCCCGGTCTATCTGCGGTTTGGCCGCCTGCCCGTGCCCGTATTTCACCATGAGGCCAGTTTCCGCCTTGCAATCGGCCGGGGCGAAGTTTTGCAGGACGGCAGCGATGTGGCCATTGTAGCCACCGGCTTGATGGCCTATGAGGCGCTGGAGGCGGGCCGAGTCCTGCGGGAGCAGGGGATCAGCGCCAGAGTCATCAATCTGTGTACCATCAAACCACTGGACAAGGAACTGATTCTCAAAGCCGCTCAGGAGTGCGGAAATATTGTCACCTGCGAGGAGCACTCCGTCATCGGCGGCCTGGGCGAAGCAGTCTGCTCTGCGGTCTGTGAAGCATGTCCGGTCCCGGTGCGGCGGATCGGAGTCAACGACGAATTCGGACATTCCGGCCCCGGTGGGGAGCTGCTGCGAGAATTTGGCCTATGTGCAGAGAACATCGCGCGGGCGACGAGAGACTTCTTGCGCCGCAGCTGATTTGACCCGCGCTGTGCGGACTCTATCCTCCAAGAGCCACTCTATTTTTTCTTCTGTCAATAGAAAGGATAATTATGATGCATGAAATGAAAAAAATCTGCCCTCACTGCAATCAGGAGATGGAACTGGCAGTCAAGTCCTACCCCATGGGCAGCGTCTTCCAGATGAACCGCTTCCACGCGGACATTTATCGCTGTCCGGCGTGCCAGCGGATCAGCCTCTTCGCCGCTGAACGCGACATGGTCACCTGTCCCGTATGCGGCACCTCCCATCCGGCCCAGGAGAAGTGCGTTACCTGCGCTCTGGACGCAGCCTTTGGCGGCACGGCGGCCCGGGAAAAATTAGTCCCATAATCAGGACCACCCGTATAACGGGTGGCCTGCACTCGCCCTATAAGGGCGTGATATTGGCCGCGCCTCAAGGCGCGGTGAAACGGTCTGCC
>CATONV010000065.1 GCA_951801655.1 uncultured Oscillospiraceae bacterium
TTTTTCACAAAAATCCGTCATCGCGCATTGACACAGCGGCGGACTTTACGGTATAATCTCTTCCAGAGAGAGCAAAGGCGCCCCCTCAGGGGGTGTCTTTGCTCTTTTTATGTCAGGTATTATCTCAATTAGCGGGCCTTGGGCCGAAAGGAGCACAGAATGGAAGGATACACCAGAGAGGAGATCCTCCGCCTGATCCAGGAGGAGGACGTCCAGTTTATCCGGATGCAGTTTACCGATCTCTTTGGACAGCTGAAAAATGTGGCAATTACAGTATCGCAGATTGAGCGGGCACTGGACGGGGAGATCATGCTGGACGGCAGCTCTATCCAGGGCTCCGTCCGTGTGGAGGAGTCCGACCAGTATTTGAAGCCGGATTTGAATACGTTCGCCATCCTGCCCTGGCGTCCGCAGTATGGCAAGGTGGCCCGGATGATCTGCAATGTCCACAACCCGGACGGCTCTCCCTTTGCCGGAGATCCCCGGAACGTGCTGAAGCAGGCACTGCAGACGGTAGAGGATATGGGACTGGCCCTGAATGTGGGGCCGGAGCTGGAGTTTTTCCTCTTTCTCACTGATGAGGAGGGGAATCCCTCTACCAGGACCGCCGACAGAGCGGGATACTTTGACCTTGGTCCCCTGGATCACGGCGAGAGCACCCGCCGGGAGGTGGCTCTGGCGCTGGAGAAGATGGGAATCGGGGTGGAGGCCAGTCACCACGAGGTCGCTGCCGGACAGCACGAGATAGACCTGAAATACGCGGATGCCCTTACTGCCGCCGACAACATTATGACTCTCAAACTGGCTGTGAAGACCCTGGCCCAGAAGAACGGACTCCACGCCACCTTCATGCCAAAGCCCCTGCGGGATGCGGCGGGCAACGGGATGCATATCAACCTCTCTCTGTTCCGTGAGGGACGGAATATGTTTTATGACGAAAGGGATCCACAGAGATTGTCCCTTCTGGCCCGGCAGTTTATCGCGGGCCTTCTGGAGCACGCCCGGGGATTCTGTGCGCTGGCCAATCCGCTGGTGAATTCCTACAAACGAATGGTGGCGGGCTACGAAGCTCCCTGCTGCCTGACCTGGTCCTCCGGCAACCGCTCTGCGCTCATCCGAATTCCCGTTTCCAGAGGGCAGGGGACCCGCGTGGAGCTGCGGAGCCCCGACCCCACCTGTAATCCCTATCTGACGCTGGCGGCATGTCTCGCTGCGGGGCTGGACGGCATCCGGCGGGAGCTGGCGCCGCCGCCGGAGATTGCCGGAAACCTCTACCACATGTCGCCGGAAGAGCTGGCGTCGCGGGGAATCCGGAATCTGCCCTCGTCGCTGGAGGACGCCCTCCGGGCCATGGAGGCAGATCCGGTGGTAATAAAGGCGTTGGGGCCTTATGCTGCGCGGTATATTGAGGGCAAACGGCAGGAGTGGGAGGAATACCGAACACAGATATCCCAGTGGGAGCTGGACCGCTGCCTGATTACATGGTGAGCCGCAGATGGAGCGAGCGATTGTCGCTTTTGCAGATGAGCGCATCCGGCAAAAGAGCCTGTGCCTGCTGAGCAGGGAGGGCTGGGAAACCATGGCCTGCGCTTCCGGTGCGGAGGTGATCCGCATGGCCCGGCAGCTGGGCAGCGCCATGGTAATCTGTGGCTTTCACCTGCCGGATATGACGGCGGATACCCTGGCGGCGGAGCTGCGGGGAACAGCGGTGCTGCTGGTCATAGCCAGGGCTTCCTATCTGGACCTGTGCGGCGGAGAAAATCTCTACAAGCTGCCTCTGCCCGCCACACATGCTGAGTTCATGGCCTCGTTAAGGCTGCTTTTGGATTTTGAGAGCACACATCTCCGCCACCCTGTTTCCGGGAGAGGAGAAGAGGCCCAGCAGCTGATCCGGAAGGCCAAGGAGCTCCTCATGGATGTAAACCGCATGAGCGAGGAGGAGGCCCACCGGTTTCTCCAGCGCCGGGCCATGGACAGCGGCATGAAGCTGGCGGAGGCCGCCCGTTGGGTTGTGGAGTCTTACAATGTATGACGTTGGGTGAATTGTATAATTTTGCAAAAGTTTTTTGTGTAGATACTCTAATATCTTGTATCCCCCTCTATTGACGGAGCTGCCGGCGCCGTGGTAAAGTGTACCCATCACAAGGGCAAAGGCGTCCTGAGAGCGTGACTCTCGGACGCCTTTGCCCGTTTCATTTAAGGAGGGAGTACTATGTATTCATCTGTCAGCACCATCTGGGTTCTGCTGGGAGCGGCTCTGGTCTTCCTGATGCAGGCGGGCTTCGCCATGTGCGAGGCAGGCTTTACCCGAGCCAAGAACACCGGCAATATCCTGATGAAGAACCTCATGGACTTCTGCATTGGCACACCTACTTACTGGCTTCTGGGCTTTGGATTGATGTTTGCCGGGTCCGGGGCCATCATCGGAGGGCTGGACCCCTTCGTCCGAGGGGACTATTCCGCCGTCCTGCCCGCCGGGGTGCCCCTGTTTGCCTACCTCATTTTCCAGACGGTCTTCTGCGCCACGTCGGCCACCATCGTCTCCGGGGCTATGGCGGAGCGGACCAGGTTCATTTCCTACTGCCTCTACTCTTTCTGCATCTCCGCCTTCATCTATCCCGTTTCCGGCCACTGGATCTGGGGCGGCGGCTGGCTGAGCCGATTGGGATTCCATGACTTTGCGGGTTCCACGGCGGTTCACATGGTGGGCGGCGTGTGCGCCTGCATCGGCGCGGCTATCCTGGGTCCCCGGATCGGCAAATACGACGACCAGGGCAGGCCCCGGGCCATCCTGGGCCACAGTCTGTCCCTGGGCGCTCTGGGTGTGTTTATCCTCTGGTTCTGCTGGTTTGGTTTCAACGGCTGCTCCACCGTGGGCATGGAGGGGGATGATGTGATCGTCAGCGCGGGGCTGATTTTTGTCACCACCAACATGGCCCCGGCGGTGGCCAGTGTCGTGACTATGATCTACACTTGGGTTCGCTACAAGAAGCCGGATGTGGGCATGACCCTTAACGCCGCCCTGGCGGGGCTGGTGGCAATCACCGCCGGCTGCGACGTGGTCTCCCCGGCGGGAGCCGCCGCCATCGGCGCCATCGCTGGACTGCTGCTGCCTGTCTCCGTGAATTTCTTTGACTCCGTTTTGAAGATCGACGACCCGGTGGGCGCGATTTCCGTCCACGGCATCTGCGGCGCAGCGGGGACCATCCTCGCCGGCCTCTTCTCCACCAGCGAGGGTCTGCTTTACGGCCACGGCGCCCATTTCCTCCTGATCCAGTGTCTGGGCGCAGTCTGCACGGCCCTCTGGGCGGCGGTGATGATTACCATCGTTTTCCTGGTCATCAAGCACACAATCGGGCTTCGCGTCTCCCAGGAGGAGGAGCTGAAGGGCCTGGACATCACGGAGCACGGCCTGCCCTCCGCTTACGGTGGCTTCGCCTTCGTCTACGACGATACGCCGGACGGCCTGCCGGTCCCTGCAGCGCCCGAAGCCGTTCCCCTGCAGGAGGCGGTACCGGTGGAGACCGTGCCCCCCGCCGTCTCCGTTGAAGCATCCCGGGGCGGCGTGAAAATAACCAGAGTGGACATTCTCTGTAAGATGGAGCGATTCGACGCGCTGAAGCGGGCCATGTTCAATATCGGCATTACAGGCATGACGGCAACCAATGTCATGGGCTGCGGCGAGCAGCGAGGCAAGACGGAGGGCTACTTCCGGGGCGCCAAGGTGGAGGCCACCATGCTGCCCAGCATCCAGGTGTCCATCGTGGTCAGCAAGGTGCCGGTGAGTCTGGTGGTGGAAACCGCCCGGAAGGTGCTGTACACCGGCGCTTTCGGTGATGGAAAGATTTTCGTTTACAACGTGGAAAATGTGGTGAAGGTACGCACTGGCGGGCAGGGCTATGACGCTCTCCAGGACGAAGAGGCAAAATAAATCGGTGCGTATGTGAATGGAGAACATTCGTCCGCAGCGCATAAATGCACAAAGAGTGCTGACACAAAAAGAAATCTTTTGGCGCAGTTACTGAAAACGGGAGAATAGCCCGATATTTTCAGGAAAAAGCGTTGACAGCTGCGTATTTTTGCACGTATAATAAAAAATATGAGAGAGCAACGGGGCCTCCCAAGGGGTCCCGTTGCTCTTTTTTTATTTTGCCAGCGAACGGAGTGTTTTTTATGTCATTTGTGTCTCCGCTGTACAGCTCCCGGTTTGAGCACGACGCCTGCGGCATTGGCGCGGTTGTGGACATCCGGGGACGAAAATCCCACGGGACGGTGGACAGCGCTTTAAAAATCGTGGAAAAGCTGGAGCACCGCGCCGGAAAGGACGCCGCCGGAGAGACCGGCGACGGCGTGGGCCTGCTGCTCCAGGTGCCCCACAGGTTGATGGTAAAAGCCACCGGTAACCTCGGAATCGCTCTGGGGGGTGAACGGGATTATGGCGTGGGGGTGTTCTTCTTCCCCCAGGACAGGGTCAGGCGGGCCCAGGCCCAAAAGATGCTGGAGATCATTGTGGACAAGGAGGGACTGGAGTTCCTGGGCTGGCGGGACGTGCCGGTCCATCCGGAGGTGCTGGGGGAGAAGGCGAGAAGCTGTATGCCCCATATCTGCCACTGCTTCGTGAAGCGCCCGGAGGACTGTGCCCGGGGTCTGGAGTTCGACCGGAGGCTGTATGTTGTCCGGCGGGTATTTGAACAGTCCAATGTCAATACCTATATCCCCTCTTTCTCCAGCCGGACGATTGTCTATAAGGGAATGTTTCTGGTGGAGCAGCTGCGGCAGTTCTATGCCGATTTGACGGACCCGGACTGTCAGAGCGCCATCGCCCTGGTCCACTCCCGTTTCTCCACCAATACCTCCCCCTCCTGGGAGAGGGCGCACCCCAACCGGTATATTCTCCACAACGGGGAGATCAATACCATCCGGGGAAATGCGGACCGGATGCTGGCCCGGGAGGAGACCGTCTCCTCTCCCGTTATGGATGACGATATGGATAAGATTCTGCCTGTTGTGGACCAGAACGGGTCAGACTCCGCTATGCTGGACAACACCCTGGAGTTCCTGATGATGAACGGTATGGAGCTGCCTCGGGCCGTCATGCTCTGCATCCCGGAGCCGTGGGCTAAGGATAAGCGGATGGACCGGGAGAAGCGGGATTTCTACCACTATTACGCCACCATGATGGAGCCCTGGGACGGGCCCGCCGCCATCGTCTTCTCTGACGGCGACACCGTGGGGGCGGTGCTGGACCGGAACGGACTTCGGCCCTGCCGGTGGTATCTCACAGACGATCAACAACTGATTCTCTCCTCCGAGGTGGGAGTGCTGGATGTGCCGCCGGAGTGCATTGTAAAAAAGTCCCGCCTTCAGCCGGGACGGATGCTGCTGGCGGACCTCCGGGAAGGCCGGCTGGTGGACGACGCAGAGCTCAAATCCCGCTATGCCCGCCGCCAGCCCTACGGCGAGTGGCTGGACGCCAATCTGATTCACCTCCGGGACCTCCCCATTCCCAACAAGCGGGTGGAGACCCATCCTCAGGAGCTGCGGGACCGGCTGTATAAGGCCTTCGGCTACACCTATGAGGAGGTGAAGGATGCCATTCTCCCCATGGCCCGGGATGGGATGGAGCCCACCTCCGCCATGGGGGTGGACACGCCGCTGGCAGTACTCAGCGAGCGCCGCCAACCCCTGTTCAACTACTTCAAGCAGCTTTTCGCCCAAGTGACGAATCCCCCCATCGACGCCATCCGGGAAGAAATTGTCACCGACACCACCGTTTATGTGGGCCCCAGCGGCAACCTGCTGGAAGAGAAAGCGTCCAACTGTACGGTTCTTCAAATCCAAAACCCCATTTTGACCTCGGTGGACCTGATGAAAATTCGGCATATGGACCGCCCGGGCTTCCATGTGGAGACCGTTTCCCTGCTGTACTACAAGGGATCCCCTCTGGCCAACGCCTTGGACCGTCTGGTGGTGAATGTGGACCGGGCCTATAAGAAGGGCGCCAACATTATCATTCTCTCGGACCGGGGCGTGGATGAAAATCACGTGGCGATTCCCTCTCTCCTGGCGGTGAGTACCCTGGAGCAGCACCTGGTTCGGACCAAAAAACGGACAGCGGTCTCCATGGTTCTGGAGAGCGCGGAGCCCCGGGACGTCCACCATTTTGCAACGCTTCTGGGATACGGCGCCCAGGCGATCAATCCCTATCTGGCCCAGGAGTGCGTGGAGGAGCTGGTGGAGCGGGGACTGCTGGACAAGGAGTCCTCCGTGGCCGTCAGGGACTACAATGAGGCCATTCTCCACGGAATTGTGAAGATCGCCTCCAAAATGGGAATCTCCACCATCCAGTCCTACCAGTCCGCCCAGATTTTTGAGTGCGTGGGCATCAACAGGGCCACTGTGGACCGGTACTTCACCAACACGGTCAGCCGTGTGGAGGGCGTGGGGCTGGAGGAAATCGGAGAAGGCGTAGAGTGGAATCACAGTCAGGCTTTCGACCCTCTGGGTCTGGGTTTTGACTCCACGCTGGATTCCGCAGGGATTCACAAGCTCCGTTCCGGACCGGACAAAGAGGACCATATGTACAACCCGCGCACCATTCTCCTTTTGCAGAAGGCGGCGCGGGAAGGGAGCTATGAGATTTTTAAGGAGTACAGTGCCCTGGTGGATTTTGCCGACAAACCCCACACGCTGCGGGGCCTGTTGGATTTCCGTGTTTCGGAGGACGGGGGAATCCCCCTGGAAGAGGTGGAACCGGTGGAGAGCATTGTCCGGCGGTTCAAGACCGGGGCCATGAGCTATGGCTCCATCTCCCGGGAGGCCCACGAGTGCATGGCTATTGCGATGAACCGCATTGGCGGAAAATCCAACTCCGGCGAGGGCGGCGAGGCACGGGAGCGGCTGAGCAGTGACCGCCGCTCCGCCATCAAACAGGTGGCCTCAGGCCGCTTCGGCGTCACCAGTGAGTATCTGGTCAGCGCTGATGAGATTCAGATCAAGATGGCCCAGGGGGCCAAGCCCGGCGAGGGGGGGCACCTGCCGGGGAAAAAGGTATATCCCTGGATTGCCAGGACCCGGTGTTCTACCCCCGGCGTGACCCTGATCTCCCCGCCGCCCCACCATGACATCTACTCCATCGAGGACCTGGCCCAACTGATATATGATTTGAAAAACGCCAACCGGTTCGCCCGGATCAGTGTCAAACTGGTCAGCGAGGCGGGAGTAGGCACGATTGCCGCCGGCGTTGCCAAGGCCGGGGCGCAGGTGGTGCTGATCTCCGGCCACGACGGCGGTACCGGAGCGGCCCCCCGCAGCTCCATTCAGGGGGCGGGCCTGCCCTGGGAGCTGGGGGTGGCGGAGGCCCATCAGACCCTGATACAAAACGACCTCCGCCAGCAGGTGGTGATTGAAGCCGATGGCAAGCTGATGACAGGCCGGGACGTGGCAATTGCCTGTATGCTGGGGGCGGAGGAATTCGGTTTTGCCACTGCGCCCCTGGTGGCCATGGGCTGCTGCATGATGCGGGTGTGTAATCTGGACACCTGTCCCGCCGGTATTGCCACCCAGGACCCAGAGCTCCGGAAGCGGTTTTCCGGCAGGCCTGAGTACGTGGAGAACTTTATGTATTTTGTAGCGCGGGAGCTGCGGGAGTACATGGCCTCCCTGGGCGTACGGACCGTGGACGAGCTGGTGGGCCGGTGCGATTTGCTGCGGGTTCGGGAAAAACTGATAACTCGCCGGGCGGAGGCCCTGAATCTGGACGCACTGCTGCAAAATCCCTGTGGTGACCATGTGCCCCACTTCGACCCCGCCGCAGTCTACGACTTTCAGCTGGAGAGGACGGCGGATATGCGGGTGCTGATGGAAAAACTGGGAAAAAGTCTCAGGGACAGGAGGAGCGGGCGTCTGGATATCCGGATTTCCTCCACGGACCGGGCTTTCGGCACCCTGTTCGGTTCAGAGATCACCCGAACCTGCGAAAACGGCCTGCCGGAGGACAGCTATGTCATCACCTGCCGCGGCGGCGGCGGGCAGTCCTTCGGGGCATTTATCCCCAGGGGGCTGACGCTGGACCTGGAGGGGGACTGCAACGATGGATTCGGCAAGGGCCTCTCCGGCGGCAAGCTGATTCTGCATCCGCCGGCGGGGGGGACCGGGTTTAAGCCGGGGGAGAACATCATCGTGGGCAACGTGGCTCTCTATGGAGCCACCGGCGGCAAGGCCTTCATCAACGGTATGGCCGGAGAGCGCTTCTGCGTCCGCAACTCCGGTGCCTCCGCTGTGGTGGAGGGCGTGGGCGACCATGGCTGCGAGTACATGACCGGAGGCCGGGCAGTGATCCTGGGGCCCACCGGGAAGAACTTTGCGGCGGGCATGTCCGGCGGCGTGGCCTACGTGCTGGACGAACGGCATGATTTGTATCTCCGCCTCAATAAGGAGCAGGTTCAGGCTGCGGAACTGACAGAGGCCCACGATATTGCGGAGCTTCGTGCCCTGATTGAGGAGCATGTAGCCGCCACCGGTTCCCCCAGAGGGAAGCAAATTCTGGCGGCGTTCCAGTCCTATATTCCCTGCTTCAAGAAGGTCATGCCCAGAGACTATGACCGGATGCTTCGGGCTATTGCCCAGCAGGAGGAAAAGGGCATGAGCCGGGAGCAGGCGGAGATCGAGGCGTTTTATGCCACCGCGAGAGGATAAGGAGGGGTGACGATATGGGAAAGATCACTGGATTTTTGGAATATGACCGGCGGGAGCCGGCGGACCGCCCGCCGCTGGAGCGGGTCCGGGACTGGGAGCCCTTCCGCATCCCCCTGACGGCGGATGCCCGCCGGGAACAGGGAGGGCGGTGTATGAACTGCGGCGTCCCATTCTGCCAATCCGGCATCCGGTGGGAGGGGCGGGACTTTGGCTGTCCCCTGCATAATTTGATTCCCGAGTGGAACGACATGATCCATGCGGGGAACCCCTCTCATGCCCTGAGCCGCCTGCTGAAAACCAATAATTTCCCGGAGTTCACCGGGCGGGTCTGCCCTGCGCCCTGCGAGGAGGCGTGCATCTGCGGAATGTACGGCGATGCCGTGACCATCCGGGACAACGAGCTGAGCGTCATAGAGGAGGCCTTTGCCGCCGGGGCGGTGCGGCGCCGCCGTCCGCCTCAGTGGTCGGGAAAGAAGGTGGCGGTGGTGGGTTCCGGCCCGGCGGGCCTGGCGGCGGCGGACCAGCTGAATCACCGGGGCCACTCTGTCACCGTTGTGGAGCGGGAGGAGCGGCCCGGAGGGCTTTTGACCTACGGCATTCCCAATATGAAGCTGCCCAAGGACATCGTAAAGCGCAGAATTAACCTGATGACGGACGAGGGGGTCAGCTTTGTCACCGGTGTGGATGCGGCGGACCCCCAGGTGGCCCAGAGGCTGCTGCGGGACTATGATGCGGTAATCCTCTGCTGCGGCGCGGAGCGGCCCCGCCCCCTTGGATTGGAGACAGAAGGAATCTCCGGCATCTGCTACGGCACGGAGTTTTTGAAGGCCGCTGTGGAACAGCGGCAGTTTGGTAAAACGCCCGCCGTTCCCACAGCGGAGGGGCGGGACGTGATCATCATCGGTACCGGCGACACCGCCTCCGACTGCGTGGCCACGGCCCTGCGGCAGGGATGCCGGTCCATTGCACAGCTGGTGCGCCGTCCGGAGGCAGACTACCTGCAAAACGGTGTTCTGCCCCGGGACTGTGCCCATGAGGAGGCTGCTGCCCTGTTTGGAGAGGATCCCAGGCGGTTTGGCGTGCAAATTAAGGAGATCCGTGTGGAGAACGGCGCACTGACCGCCGTGACCACCACGGAGGGAGACGCTCTGCCCTGCGGGCTCCTGATCGCCGCCACCGGCTTTGCCGGATGCGCGGGCGAAGTGTGCAAGGCCTTCGGCGTGGCCTGGGATGAGACGGTCCGGACTTCGGAGGGCGGCTTTGCCACCACCGTGGAGAAGGTCTTTGCCGCCGGGGATATGCGCCGGGGCCAGTCTCTTGTGGTATGGGCCATAGCGGAGGGGCGGAGTGCCGCCGCGGAGGTGGATGCGTACCTCAATGGCTGCACCAATCTTGTACGGGTGGTATAGGTTCTGGAAAGAGAAATGCCCATCGTGGAAAGTTCATGAAAAATTTTTCGCGGCAGCGGAATTTTCCGGTGTTTCGGCCAAGATTTCTGAAACCCCTGAAAAATGATTGACAGGGCCCCGGCGAGGGCGTATAATGCCCCCATAAAGGCAAAGGCGTCTTTAGGGAGTATTCCCGGAAGGCGCCTTTGCCCTTTTTATGCGATGATCGCGGAAAGGGTGAACGAACATGGCAGCACTGCCAGAGTATTTCGGAAGTTTGGTATTTGATGATCGGGTGATGAAAGCGAATCTGTCCGCCGAAGTGTACCAGTCTCTTCGCAGGACCATTGATGAGGACGCGAGGCTGGATATTGGCGTGGCCAACGCGGTGGCCTCCGCTATGCGGGATTGGGCGGTGGCCCATGGGGCAACCCACTTTACCCACTGGTTTCAGCCCCTTACCGGTGTTACCGCCGAGAAGCACGACAGTTTTATCTCACCCGCTCCGGACGGCGGCGTCATCATGGAGTTCTCCGGCAAAGAGTTGATCCGAGGAGAGCCGGATGCCTCCTCTTTCCCATCCGGCGGACTGCGGGCCACCTTTGAGGCACGGGGCTACACCGCGTGGGACCCCACCTCCTACGCGTTTATCAAGGACCGGACATTGTGCATTCCCACCGCTTTCTGCGGCTACAATGGTGAGGCGCTGGACAAGAAGACGCCTCTGCTGCGCTCCATGGAGGCGCTGAACCGACAGGCGCTGCGCATTCTGCGCCTGTTTGGAAACACGGAGGTAAAGCGGGTAAGCACCGCTGCGGGCCCGGAACAGGAGTATTTCCTGGTGGACGCCAAGCTGTGGGAGCAGCGCCGGGACCTGCGCTTCACCGGACGCACGCTTTTCGGCGCCCGGCCTCCCAAGGGACAGGAGATGGATGATCACTACTTTGGCACGATCAAGCCCCGGGTGGCCGCCTACATGGAGGATCTGAATCAGGAGCTTTGGAAGCTGGGCATCCTGGCCAAGACCCAGCACAACGAGGTGGCTCCGGCTCAGCATGAACTGGCCCTCATCTACTCCACCACGAATGTTTCCACAGACCACAACCAGCTGACTATGGAGATCATGCAGAAAGTAGCCGCCCGCCACGGCCTGGTCTGTCTGCTCCACGAGAAACCCTTTGAGGGCGTGAACGGCTCCGGCAAGCACAACAACTGGTCGTTGTCCACTGACGCCGGCGTCAATCTCCTCTCTCCCGGAGAGACGCCCTATGAAAACGCCCAGTTCCTTCTGTTTTTGTGCGCCGTTATCCGGGCGGTGGATGACTTTCAGGACCTTCTGCGCATCTCAGTGGCTACCGCCGGAAATGACCACAGACTGGGAGCCAACGAGGCTCCGCCCGCCGTGGTGTCCATGTTCCTGGGCGAGGAGCTGACGGCCATTCTGGACGCAATCGAGCATGACGCGCCCTACACCGGCGTGAAGGCGGGGAAGGTGAAGCTGGGAGCGGACGTTCTGCCCCGGTTCCGCCGGGATACCACTGACCGCAACCGAACCTCGCCCTTTGCCTTTACGGGAAATAAGTTTGAATTCCGCATGGTGGGTTCCTCGGACTCCATCGCCTGTGCCAACATTATGCTCAATGCCGCCATGGCCGAGAGCCTGAAGCGCTTTGCCGATCAGCTGGAGGGAACAGGGGACTTTGAATCCGCCCTGCAGGGCCTGATCCGTGATACCATTCGTGACCACAAGCGGATTATCTTCAACGGCAACGGCTACGATGCCGCCTGGATCAAGGAGGCTGTCGAACAGAGGGGGCTGATGAACTACCCCAGTACGCCGGACTGCGTTCCCCATCTGCTGGACCAGAAGAACGTGGATATGCTCACCTCCCACGGCGTGTATACCAAGGCGGAACTGGTTTCCCGCTGCGAGGTCACGCTGGACAACTACTGTAAGACCATTTTCATTGAGGCCAGGACCATGGCGGACATGGCCCGTACCGAGATCCTTCCCGCCATACAGGCATTTGCTGCCGACACCGCAAGGGCAGCGGCCGGCAAAAAGGCGCTGAGTCCCAGCTGTGCCTGTGCGTATGAGATGGCGTTGGTAGAGAAGCTGTCCGGTCTCACAGATCAGATTGACACCGGGACAGCGGAGCTGGAGCGGCTGGTGGAGGAACTGGCAGGAGCCGGCGATATAAGGACGGAGTCCGAGCGCATCCGGGACCGGGTGCTGCCGCAGATGGAACGGCTGCGCCGGGCTTGCGATGAGGCAGAGACCGTCACCGCAAAGAAATACTGGCCATTTCCCAACTATGGCGACCTGCTGTTTAGTGTGAGATAACAGGGGGAACAGGGCCGGGCGGCAATATCCTCTGAAGAGCAGGAAGCTGTTTGGGATATGGGGAACAGCAGTTTCCAAATAACTAAAAAAACTGCAAAAAGCCGCGGAGTTCTGTCGACTGACAGGACTCCGCAGCTTTACATGGAACACAAAAATAACAGCCGTCATTTTCTTGAAAACGTGGCCAATGATGTTCATATAGCACAGTCCCTCCGCCGATTTCTTTTATGCTCCAAACGCAGTTTGGTCTGGGCCGTGCCGAAGGCGGACATGTCTTCGGCAGCGCCCTGGCCCGGGGAGATGTGGAAGTAGTCGGCGTACATAATTTGGTGGGG
>CATONV010000066.1 GCA_951801655.1 uncultured Oscillospiraceae bacterium
CGCACAGCCCGCCCTCATAGGCCCCGTGGTAGCGGGCGGAGGCGGGGGCGGTAAAGAAGTCGCTCTTGTGTTCCAGATAGTCCAACAGCTTGTCGGCGCCCTCCCGGGTGATGTTGGCCTTGAAAATTTCAATAAATTCCTCTTTGAAGGACATGGTCGTTCTCCTCTCAACATGTTTTTGTATGGGGCAGCCTGTATACCGCCCCTGTTGCTGGTTATACTTCGCGGGGCGGCGCAGAGGCCGTTCTCTTCTCGGTTTTTGTGTTCAGCAGCACCACCGCTCCCAGAATGGCCGCCATGCCCAGCAGCTTGTATGGGGTGAGTGCCTCATAAAAGAGGACAATCCCCAGCGCCGCAGCCACAAAGGGCTCCAGGGTGGCCAGGATGGCGGCCCGACCCGGCTCGGCGTCTTTCAGGCCGGTGGTGTACAGGTGGTAGGGCAGGGCGCAGCACAGCAGCCCAACCCCCAGCGTGCCCGCCCAGGCCCGCCAGTCCCCCAAGGCGGCCAGGTTGTTCTGAAGTCCGGCCAGAGGCAGGGCGAAGAGGGTGCAAAACAACATGGTGTAGAAGGTGACGGTGGCGGGGGGATACTTTTTCAGCATGAACTTGCCGAAAATGGAATACAGAGAGTAGCCGAACCCGGAACCCAATCCGAACAGTATTGTGGGCAGGGAGATATGGGGGCCGCCCAGGGGAAACAGTCCGGTGACCAGGGCGCAGCCCGCAAAGGTGATGATCAGGGCGGCAAGCTTGACGGGGGTGACCGCCTCCCGAAAGAAGACGGCGGACATGAGAGTGACAAACACCGGAGAGGTGTACAGCAGCACCGCGGCCACCGACATGGAGCTGAGGGTGATGGCGTTGAAGTAGCACCAGTTGAAGAAGAGAAGGGAGAACACCCCGGTGCCGAAAAACCAGCCGCAGTCGCTGAGACGGATGCGCAGGGCCTTCCGGTCGGTGAGGAAGAGAAAAAGTCCATAGAAAATACAGCCTGCCAGGGTGCGCAGGGCCACCCCCTGCATGGAGGTAAGGCCGGCGGCGGTGAGCAGCTTCAGAAAGACGCCGATGCAGCCCCACAGGGCGGCGGCGGCAATGATTTGCAGGTAGGCTTTTTTCATGGGGCTTGTCTCGCTTTCCGGAATGGGGTATGATGTAAGCGGAGGCGCCTGTGACGCGCGGTGACTGCCCTGGGGAGGGCGGACGGCATCCGCTCCTACATGATATCGGGAAACAGGAGAAATAGCAAGATGGAATACAGAAAAATTTTGCCGGGTGTTTTCCGGGCCCGGCCCAACCGCTTTATCGCCCATGTGGACACGGGCGGGCATGTGGAGGTCTGCCACGTGAAAAACACCGGCCGGTGCCGGGAGCTGCTTGTGCCTGGGGCTAGGGTGTGGCTGGAGGAGAGTTCCAACCCGGCCCGGAAGACGAGATACGACCTGATCGCTGTGGAGAAGGAGAGACTCGGGGGTCCACTGCTCATCAACATGGACGCCCAGGCCCCTAACAGGGTATTCGGGGAGTGGGCGGCGGCGGGGGGCCTGGGCTTTGTCCCCGACCTGCTGAGGCCGGAGACGCGCTTTGGCGGGTCACGGTTTGACTTTTACTGGGAGCTGTCGGAGGGTGGGCGGACCCGCCGGGGGTTTTGGGAGGTGAAGGGAGTCACCCTGGAGGAAAACGGAGTGGCCCGATTCCCGGACGCGCCCACCCTCCGGGGAGTGAAGCACCTGGAGGAGCTGGCGCTGGCCCGGAAGACGGGATACGAGGCGGGCGTGTGTTTTATTGTCCAGATGGAGGGGATGGACCATGTGGAGACCAACGACGCCACCCATCCGGAGTTCGGCGAGGCCCTGCGCCGGGCCGTCGGCGCCGGGGTGGAGGTGCTGGCTTTGGCGTGCCGCGTGGAGCCGGGCCGACTTGTCGCCGGACAGAAGATTCCGGTGCGGCTGGAAGGGGGGTAAAGTTTTTTGCCTTTTTGCCGATGTACTCTATTGAGAAGGAAACAGGGAAGAGGTGGTGATGCGAATGGGCGATACCTTTACCCCTTCGGGGGAGCAGACCGTGTCCGGAGGAGGGCCGGCCCCGGGCCGGATTTCCATCGATCGGTTCGAGATGATGCAGCAGTGGTCAGAGCGCACCGAGGAGGAGCAGGTGGAGGCGGCGGCGGTTCTGTACGAGAAAGCCGTGAGGCAGTGGCTGCCTCCCAGCGAGCCGGAGGAGACGGAGAACGTGGACAGCGAGGAGCTGGAGGTCAGGTCCCAGCAGCTGAGGCTGCAGCAGAAGTGCCAGGACATCGCCGCTTTGATTATGGCCGACGAACAGGGACTGATGGACAGCGCGGAGGACGACGAGTAAGGGGGCGCGGACGATGGAGATCAGACGTGTGCTGAGAGGAGAAATCACCGGCTTTGCCTTGGCCCGGTCAGCCCGGAGAGGAGAGCAGAAGACAACTGCCGGTCGGTTCAGCGCGGACCGTGTGGAGCTGTCCCGCCAGTGGGCGGCGAACATGGAGGAGCAGAACGCCCGGTTGCGGGCGCTTTTGTCCCGGCCTGCGGAAGAGAAGAAAGACGAGGGCGGACTGCTGGGCTACATGGAGACCGAGGAGGAAAAGCTGGACGGGCTGTCTGAAGAATTGGATATTCAGATGAAGTGCCTGGAAATCGCCATGAACATGATGAAAGGCAAAAAAGTCCCGCCCGAGGACGAGAAGTACCTGATGGAACACGACCCGGACGGCTACAAGATGGCGATGGCGATGAAGGCCATGGTCAAGGAGGACAAGAAGGAGTGCAAGAGTGTTCTGGACGAGGAGGACAAGAACGGCGGCACTTCTGAGACCAGCGCTGCTCCGGTGGAAGATTCCTCTGCTGAAGGCGGCGAAGCTGCCGAATGAAGAGAGAAAATGCCCGGCAGACTGCAGTTCTGCCGGGCGTTTTTATATCTCTCTGCGGCCTTCCAGGGCGCGAATCAGGGTGGCGTCGTCGGCGTACTCCAGGTGGCTGCCCACGGGGATGCCGTAGGCCAGGCGGGTAACCTTCACCTGGAAGGGTTTCAGCAGCCGGGACAGGTACATGGCGGTGGCCTCCCCCTCGGTATCCGGGTTGGTGGCCATGATGACCTCCTCAATTCCTCCGGCGGCTACCCTCTCCACCAGGGAGCGGATATGCAGGTCGTCCGGGCCTACGCGGTTCATGGGGGAGAGTACCCCGTGAAGAACATGGTACAGTCCTGTGTACTCCCGGCTGCGTTCCATGGCGACCACGTCTTTGGGGTCGGCCACCACGCAGACGGTGGCCGTGTCCCGCTTGGCGCTGATGCAGATGGGGCAGGGGCCGTCCCCCTCCGTCAGGTTCTGACAGACGGGGCAGCAGTGGATGGATGTCTTGGCGCCGGTGATGGCCTGGGCAAAGGAGGCGGCCTCCTCCTCGGAGAGGGAGAGGACGTGAAAGGCCAGCCGTTGGGCGGATTTTCTGCCCACCCCGGGCAGCTTGGCGAAGTGCTCCACAAGATTTTCAAGGGCGGGGGGGAAATACTGCATGAGTGTAACCTCCGTGGGATGGTTGTAGGGGCCGCCGTCCTCGGCGGCCCGCAGTCAGCGGGGAAACGGGCTGGCGAGGGCGCCAGCCCCTACAGGATATCCATTACCCCCGCAGCGCCGCGATGGCCCCGGGAATATCGGCCGCGCCGTAGACGGCGGAGCCGGCCACCAGTACGTTGGCCCCGGCCTCAACGACCAGGGGGGCGGTCTTGGGGGCGATGCCTCCGTCCACCTCCAGCTCACAGGCGGGGTTGTACTGTTCGATTATGGCCCGCGCCCGGCGGATGGTGTCCAGCTGAGAGTGCATGAAGGCTTGGCCCCCGAAGCCGGGTTCCACCGTCATCACCAACACCATGTCCAGCTGCTCGATGTAGGGCAGAAGGGCGTCCGCCTTGGTGATGGGCCGCAGAGCCGCCGCCCGCTTCACGCCGCACTCGCCAATGATTTTAAGGGCCTGCGCGATATGGGCGGGGTGGTCGGCCTCCAGGTGAATGGACAGCATGTCCGCCCCTGCCTTGGCGAAGGCCTCCACATACCGCCCCGGCTTGTCCACCATCAGGTGGATGTCCAGGAACATGTCGGTACATGCCCGGATGGATTTTACCACGGGGATTCCAATGGTGATGTTGGGCACGAAGGCGCCGTCCATCACGTCCACATGGAGGTAGTCGGCGGAGGTCACCTTTTTGATGTCTCTCTCCAGGTTAGCGAAGTCGGCAGACAGGATCGAGGGGGCAATTTTGATCATAACGGCTCCTCCTTTATGATATGGACAGGCGCTGGGGACAGCCCCGGCGCATAGGATATTGCAGCGGAGAGAGGCCCCGGGCGTGGGCGGATCGCTCCCGGCCGGTCCCACGGGCCCAAACCCGTCCTCCATGGCCCGGCAGGCCCGCCGCTTTTCAGATAGCCGTCCGTCGGGGGCCATACCGGGCCCCGGCGGGCGGCAAAGGACAACTCAGTTGTAGAAATCGGCTGTGTCTGTCTCCATGGCCTGGAAGCCCGCGCTCTGGAGGGCGCTGAGGATCTGCTCCTTGTGGTCGTGACCGAAGGCCTCCAGCGTGACCCGCAGCTCCACACCGGACTGGCGGTTGATGTTGATAAACTGGTTGTGCTCCAGCTTGATGACGTTGCCGTTGTTGGCGGCCAGAACCTGGGCCACGGCCAGCAGGGAGCCGGGGCGGTCGGGGAGCTGGACAGCGAAGGTAAAGATGCGTCCCCGGCTGATGAGGCCGTGTTGGACCAGGGAGGACATGGTGATCACATCCATGTTGCCTCCGGAGAGGACGCACACTACGTTTTTTCCCTCGTATCCCAGGTGGCGCAGGGCAGCCACGGGGAGAAGACCGGCGTTCTCCACCACCATCTTGTGCCTCTCCATAATATCCAGAAAGGCCTCCACCAGCTCGCTGTCGTCGATGGTGAGAAGGCGGTCCACGTTTTTCTGCACATAGGGGAACACCAGGTCGCCAGGGGTTTTGACAGCCACGCCGTCGGCGATGGTGGTGGCGGAGGGGAGGGTGACCACGTGGCCGGCCTCCAGACTGGCCTTCATGGAGGCGGCCCCGGTGGGTTCCACCCCGATGACCTCCACGTGGGGGTTGAGCAGCTTGGCCAGCGTGGACACCCCGGCGGCCAGGCCGCCCCCTCCGATGGGCACCAGGATCACGTCCACGTCGGGCAAGTCCTGAAAAATTTCATAGGCGATGGTGCCCTGGCCGGTGGCCAGGGTCAGATCATTAAAGGGGTGGACATAGGTCAGTCCCTTTTCCTGGGCCAACTGTGCCGCCAGCTCGGCGGCGTCGTCAAAGACCTCGCCGTGGAGAACCACCTGAGCCCCGTAGTCCTTAGTATTGTTCACCTTAACCAGGGGAGTGGTGGTGGGCATGACAATGGTGGCCGCCACCCCGGCGGCCTGGGCAGCGTAGGCCACCCCCTGGGCGTGGTTGCCGGCGGAGGCCGTTACCAAGCCGCGGTCTTTCTCCTCCTGGGAGAGAGTGCTGATTTTATAGTACGCCCCCCGGAGCTTGTAGGCCCCGGTGGCCTGCATGTTCTCCGGCTTTAGGTAAACGTTGTTGCCGCAGGTTTTGGACAGGTAGGGGGAGTGAATCAGCGGCGTGGGCCGCAGAACGGCTTGCAGGACACTCCGGGCCGTCTTAAAGGATTCCAGGGTGAGCATAGTGGGTGTCTCCTTTGCTGTGTAAATTCAAGATACCCTTTATCATACTGAATCGAGGGAGAGAAGTCAATGCAAAATGGGACAAGTTTTCTGCAAAAGGTTTCTTTTTTAAAATTCCCCTTGACATTTTCCTCTCTGTGGGGTATAATGCGCCTTGCGTTCAAAGACAGCAGGGGCCCTCAGGGGCGTAATTCCTGCCGAGAGTGCTTTCAAAGGAATACTTTGATTGTGCTGTCCTTCTGTCTTCATGACGGAAGGTTTTTTGTTTCGCGCATAGATTATCTGGAGGTGAAACCAAAAATGCCTAACGCAAAGGTTCTGTCTGAGAAGAAGGCCATCGTGGCCTCTCTGGAGGAACAGCTGAAGGGCGCCGCCAGCGGCGTGCTGGTGGACTACAAGGGCATCACCGTGGCTGAGGACACCGCCCTGCGCGCCGAGCTGCGTCAGAACGACGTGCAGTACAGCGTGGTGAAGAACACTCTGGTCCGCTTTGCCCTGAACGACGCCGGTCTTCAGGAGCTGGATGGGGTTCTCAACGGCACCACGTCTTTGGCCACCAGCGCCGGCGACCCCATCGCCCCCATGCGCGTGGTGAACAAGCACGCCAAGAAGCTGGGCGAGGGCAAGTTCAACATCAAGGGCGGCTTTATGGACGGCAAGGTCCTCTCTCTGGAGGAGATCATGGCCCTGGCTGAGCTGCCGCCCAAGGACGTTCTCCAGGCCCAGGCCCTCGGCATGATGCTGGCGCCCATTACCAGCCTGGCCATTGTTTTGAAGGCCATTGCCGAGAAGGATGGCGAGCCCGCCGCCAAGGAGGAGGCCCCCGCTGAGGAGACTCCCGCCGCCGAGTAAGCGGTAAAATCCGTTCCCCGGGCAGGGGAGACAACTAAAAACTGAAAATACACATTCAGGAGGTTTATTATCATGGCTAGTGAGAAGATTACTGCTCTGATCGAGGAAGTTAAGGCTCTGACCGTTCTGGAGCTGTCCGAGCTGGTGAAGGCTCTGGAGGAGGAGTTCGGCGTGTCCGCCGCCGCCATGGCCGCTCCCGCCGCCGGCGGCGCTGCCGCTGAGGCCGCCGCGGAGAAGACCGAGTTCGACGTGGTTCTGGCCGGCTTCGACGCCGCCGCCAAGATCAAGGTCATCAAGGCTGTCCGCGAGATCACCGGTCTGGGCCTGGCCGAGGCCAAGGCTGCCGTTGAGGGCGCCCCCAAGACTCTGAAGGAGGCCGTGTCCAAGGACGAGGCCGAAGAGCTGAAGAAGAAGCTGGAAGAGGCCGGTGGCAAGGTAGAGCTGAAGTAAGTCCCATATGTGCAAAAATCCCCTGGGCGCTGCCCAGGGGATTTTTCTGCGGCTACGTCCGGTGAATGGAATACAGATCTGTCCGCCTGGCCGAGAGAAGGGGGAGCTGACGGCGCACCGAGTCGATCTGGTCCAGGTCCACCTCCACCACTGCCAGGCAGGGTTTTTCGTCCGCCCGGTAGAGAACATCGCCCCAGGGGGAGACCACCATGGAGTTGGCGTAGGACACATAGCCCTCATAGGACCGGGCGGGGGCTACGCCTGCGGTGAACAGCTGGTTGTCCACTGCCCGCTGCCGGAACATCAGCTCCCAGTGGGCGGGGCCGGTGGTCATGTTGAAGGCGGCGGGCACAAAGATGCACCGGGCCCCCTCCAGGGCCATAAGCCGGGCCAGTTCAGGAAAGCGGAAATCAAAGCAGATGCACAGGCCCATTTTGCCAAATTCCGTGTCGAACACTGTGACGCTGTTCCCGGCGGTAAAGGTGTCCGACTCCCGAAAGACCTGTCCTCCGTCGATGGCGATGTCGAAGAGGTGGACCTTTTTGTGGACCGCGATCACTGCACCGTTGCGATCAAAGACAAAGGAGGCGTTGTAAATGCGGCCGTCCTCCAGCAGAGGGATGGATCCCCCCACCAGATATACGCCGCATTGGGCCGCCGCCGCACTCAGCCGGGCCACGGAGGGGCCGTCACATGGTTCGGCGTTGGCGACAAAGGCGGAATTGCGGTAGGGACAGCTGAACATCTCAGGCAGGATAACAATATCCCCGCCGTCCTCCGCGGCCTGGCGGATAGCCCTGTCCGCATTGGCCAGATTTGCTTCCTGGTCGGCGGTGACGGGAGATTGGATGATACCGATTTTCATGTTGATACTCCTTTGAACATACATAGACAAGACCCGACGTCCCGTCCGTACGGGCGGCGATCGCCCGCCCGTTTTGCTTGGGCCGCCGGGTACTTTGAATGCCCCGGAACAGAGTTTCCCCGTTTTTTCATATTTTACAGCAGCAGAGAGACCAGCGGGACAGTGATCAGACAGAGCATGCTGGACAAAAAGACAGTGCGGGCGGCCAGCTGAGTACAGCCTCCGTACTCCTCGCCCAGAAGGGTGGCGGCGGGGGCGGGCATGGCCAGATTGATGAGGGCCGCGCCCACCACCAGATTGTTGAGCCCGGGAACCAGCTGCATCAGAGCCCAGGCGGTGACGGGGAAGAGGAGCAGCTGGGCCCCGGAGGCGAAGAAGGCGTCCCGGTCCCGCAGAACGTCGCTGAGTTTGCCCTGAGAGGGGTTTGGAGGCCGATGCGGGCAGGATATTGGCGCGTACGATGAAAAATCCGACGCCGATCAGCAGAAACAGTCCGATCAGATTGAAAAAAGAACAGCCAGGTCCATGGGATCATCTCTCTCTATTCGAAAACAGCCGCCGGCAGGTGGACCCGTCGGCGGCTGTTTCTTTGTCAGCGGTTTTTAAAGGAGGTAACTTTCTCCTTGTTGACAAAGGCCTTCATGGCGTCCTTCTGGTCCTCGGTGGCAAAACACAGGCCGAAGGCCTCCGCCTCAAAGGCGACGCCGGTGGCCATGTCGGTCTGGAGCCCGCGGCGGATGGCCGCCTTGGACTGCCGCACCGCCACCTGGGCGTTGGCGGCGATGGCGTTGGCCAGTTCAAGGGCCTTGTCCATCAGCTCCTCGGCGGGGTAGACGTGGCTGACCAGGCCGATGCGCTCGGCTTCCTCTGCCTTGATGGTCTTGGCGGTGAGGATCAGCTCCATGGCGTTGGACACGCCCACAATCCGGGCCAGGCGCTGGGTGCCGCCGAAGCCGGGGGTGATGCCCAGGCCCACCTCGGGCTGGCCGAACTTGGCCTTCTCGCTGGCCAGACGGATGTCGCAGGCCATGGACAGTTCACAGCCGCCCCCCAGAGCAAAGCCGTTGACGGCGGCGATGGTGGGCTTGGTCAGGTTCTCCAGCTTCAGGAAGACGCCGTTGCCGTAGGCGCCGAAGGCCTTGCCCTCCACGGCGGTGAAGCCGGACATCTGGCCGATGTCCGCCCCGGCCACAAAGGACCGCCCCGCCCCGGTGACAATGGCCACCAGAATCTCGGCGTCGGCCTCCACCTGGTCCAACACGGTGTTCAGGTCCTCCAGCACCTGCTTGTCCAGAGCGTTCAGCGCCTCGGGACGGTTCATGGTAACAATGCCCACAGGGCCCTTCTTTTCAAGTGTTACAAAAGCCATAGGAAAATTCCTCCTTATTTTTGAAGTGATGTCCCCATTATAGCGGATAGTCTTCAAAAGGGCAAGAGAAAATAAAACGCTGAAAATCGCCACCCCGGACCGGTAACGTGGTCATCGCGGGTATGGGGCCCTCTCATTTGTCAATCCCAGCAGATAGTCTACGCTGGTTTTATATAACTACCGACCGGATCAATATCTCTCCATTTTTATTGTGTATGCCAGAATTTCTGCCAAAAGTCAATGGAAGAAATTCTATCATGTATAATAAAAAATGGAGGTGATAAAAAATGAAGAAGGAAGACTCTATTAAATTATTTATCCGCAACATACAAAGGCTGAGAATGCAGAAAGACTTATCCCTTGCCGAATTGGGAAACCGCAGTGGTGTTCCGCTATGGATGTTGGAGGAATTGGAGAGGGGAACACTTCCAAAAGAGATGATGGTAGCGGACGCTTTGCGTCTGGCGAAGGTATTTCACTGTCAGGCCGATGAGCTGTTTCAATAGGGGAACAGTCAAGGGGCGGGAGTTTGTGTCCTAACCTTCTCTTCTCCCGAATAGAGTGTCGGGAGGGGGGATTGTCTTGTCTGAAAAAATGCTGTCCGCCGGGAAGGGGGCGCTGTTTCTCACGGCGCTGAGCGCCATTTCCCAGCTGCTGGGCTTCTTCTACCGGGTGATTTTGTCCCGACTGGTGGGGGCAGAGGTGATGGGGCTGTATCAGCTCATCATGCCGGTGTACTCGGTGATCATGTCCCTCACCGCCGTGGGGCTGGTGTCGGCCGCCTCCAACCTCACCTCCCAGCACCTGGCCCTGGGTAACCGCAAAGCGGCGGACCAGACCGTTGCCACCTGCCTGAGACTCTTTTTTCTGACTCTGCTCCCCATCGGGGCGGCGGTGATTCTGTACTCGGACGCCATCTCGGTCTATCTCCTGGGGGACGCCCGGACCCAACTGGGTCTAATCCTGCTGGTCCCCTGTGTGGCCCTCACCGGGGTGGAAAATCTGCACAAGCACTTTTTCTACGGCTCCGGGGTGGTCCGTCCCCCTGCCGTGGTGGAGCTGCTGGAGCAGTTTGTGCGTACCTTTGCGGTGATCTCCCTGCTGCTGTTCTTCCTCCCCCAGTATCCGGAGAGGGTAGTGGGCCTGATTGTGACAGGGATGGTCATCTGTGAGATTTTTTCCTCCTGCACCCTGATCATCCTCTACCGCCGGCGGCGGGGGGCCCTCGTCGGCCGGGGAGAGGAGGCCTCTACCCGCCGCCGGCGCATCTTCTCCATCGCCCTGCCTGTGGGACTCAACGCCCTGCTGGGCAATCTGCTGGGAGCGGCCAACTCCGCCCTCATCCCACAAAAGCTGGTGGAGGGGGGCGCTGACCGCTCTGCCGCCGTGTCTCAGTTCGGGGTGGTGTGCGGGATGACAATGCCCATGCTGTCGCTGCCCATTGTCTTTCTGGGGGCGCTGAATCTGGTGATGATGCCCCGTCTGGCCCGGGCCTGCGCCCTGAACCGCCCGGCCGAGACCCGGCGGCTCATCTCTCAGGCCATTTCGGCGGTGTCGCTGCTCACGCTGCCCTGCATGGCCTTTATGGTGGTGGTGGGTTCCGATTTGGGGCGGGTCATGTTCCGACAGGAGAGAGTGGGGGAGTACCTCATGCCTCTGGCCTGCGTCATGGCTATGAGCTGCGGCACCTCGGTACTGGCCTGCGCCCTTAACGGAGTGGGCCGGCAGCGGACGGTGGCCGCCATTTCCCTGACCGGCGGCACAGTCCAGCTGTGCTTCACCCTGGCCCTGGTCCCCCTGCCAGGCGTGGGCATGGCGGGCTATGTGGCCGGGGCAGTGGCCTCTACCGCCCTGGAGCTGGGGCTGTGCCTGTGGCAGGTGGTCCGGGCCACCGGACTGGAAATACAGCCCTTCCGGTGGATGGCCGCCCCCGGCCTGGCCGCCGCCCTGGCAGGATTGGTGGGCAACCTGCTGTTTCGCGTTCTCAAAGACAGTGGCATGTCCCCCGTCCCCGCCGGACTGGCCACCCTGGCCTTCTCTCTGGTCCTCTACCTGGCCGCCCTCCAGGCCCAGGGGGTTAAGGCCCGTGAGGCGCTGCGGCTGGACTGGTAAGGGGGTTTCCCTGCATAAGATAAAAAAGGCGGCTGGCGGTGAATACCAGCTGCCCTGTTTACTGTCTATGCCGATTCACTCTGCCCATAGCGATGCCCCCTGATGTGCGGATGATCCTGCATCAGGGGGCTGTTCGGTCCTGTTTTTGGGTGTTACCGCACCTCGATGGCGCCCACAGGGCAGCCGTCCGCCGCGGCCTGGACCTGGTCGGCCAGGTCGTCGCCCACCTCCGGGGAGAAGGCGGCTGCGGTGCCGCCGTCGGTCATGAAAAATTCGTGGGGACAGGCGGCGGCGCACATGCCGCAGCCGATGCACTCGCCGTTGACATGGACTTGCATTGGGGGATACCTCCTTTAAAAAGTTACAGGAGAGTATACCCGAAAACGTCCATGTTATTCTGCAGGGACCGCCGCCCTCGGCGGCCCGCTTTTGTTATTTGTAGATGCCCAAAAACAGGGGGAGACGTCAGCCGCAGGCGGACTGAGGGAGAACTCTACCATTATAGACGAAAACCAGGCCCTCCAACTGCGGAAATTTGAGGTTTTTTTGAAAACTTTCCACAGAAATGTCCTTGACGCAAGGACGGTAAACTGATATAATACCATTTCGTGGCGGTAGGGGCACTGCGCCCTTTTACCCGATGAAAATCCCCGAAACGGGGAAGGAGGGGAGCCAAAATGATCCCAGAACTCAGCGGTTCCAACAAGGTGGTTGGAGCCAAGCAGGCCAAACGGGCCCTGCGGGACGGCCGGGCCGCACGGCTGTATATTGCTGTAGACGCCGACCCCCGTCTGCTCCAACCCCTGGTGCAGGAGGCGGTGAACCGGCAGGTGCCGGTGCAGCAGGTCCCCTCCATAAAGGAGCTGGGCCAGTCCTGCGGCATCGCCGTGGGGGCCGCGGTGGCGGTCTTGCTGAAGGGGTAAGGACTCGTATGCAGGGGCGGATGTCATCCGCCCGAACGAGACACGCGGGAGGCCCGAGGAAACGGGCGGACGATATCCGCCCCTGCGGATTGCCTCCGCAGATTTGTGATTTTAACAAAAGAGGGATAAAAATTCCCAAATTTGTTAAAATATATATTACGCCCCAATCCGGGGCAGAATTGAGGAAAGGAGGAAACCCATTCATGCCTACTTTTAACCAGCTGGTGCGCAAGGGCCGCACAATGGCGGCGTACAA
>CATONV010000067.1 GCA_951801655.1 uncultured Oscillospiraceae bacterium
GGTGTTATCCCCTGATAACGGATAATCGAGTATTATCCTTACTTTATTTTGGAATATCATACCACAAAAACTCAAAATATGCTATGGTTATTTTCTAAATTCGGCAATATCAACAAAAACCGCTACTATCCGTACTGTTGAGAGAATGAGGCGGTAACATTCTAGACTTTGCACATAATTTAGGCAAGTGGCAAAAAAAGGCCAAAAGTGTTACATGCCTGCACTTTTGACCCTGTATCTTTTTTATCCACACAAGGAAAATCGTCCATTGGGATTTTTCAGCCGCTTGCGGTCCGCCATAATGACGTTGTTGGATAGGGCGTTCATGCCATAGTAGAGGGCGGACCCGTCCATGTGGAGCTCCTTCGTCATAAAGGGAATGAAAATCGCCGTGGAGCTGGTGGTCATGCCCCGCTGTATCTCAATGGCGTTATCCCCCAGCACCAGGGAGGACGTGAAGCCCTGCTCCTGCTGCCAGTCCAGCCGCTTCAAGGCGCAGTTGTATTTCTGGGCAATGCCGGAAATGGTGAACACGTCGTTCTCCAGCTTTTGCCGGGTGGGGGCGATATTCACCACAGTAAAGGTCAGGAGGAACATTCTTTCATTTTGGGGAGAACCTTATCCCCATTCAAAGGGGGCTTACCACTTCAAGCACAGCTATCTTTATCCCCTTTGTCACACAGGAGCTTTTTCAGTCTGGCGCGGCTTTATACTATGGCTTAAACGCCCTTAGTAACAACATGATACTCTGCGACCGCAAGCAGCTTAAAAACCCCAACGGCACATTGTAGTGGATACTATGGGTAATCTGCTGGGGGTGGTAGTTCATGCTGCCAATATACATGATACCAAGGCGAGAATTTTTGTTGCGAAAAAGTGTGTGAGACCTACCCATCTATTCAGCGATTTTGTGCTGATGCGGGATACCGCAAGACCTTTGAACAGGATGTTTCTAATGTACTGGGGCTTGGCGTGGATATTTCTGTACGCATCAAACCTGAATGGGAGATCATGCCCAAGCGATGGATCATTGAACGTTCTCTGGCATGGATCAACAATTCCCGCCGCCTGTCCAAAGATTATGAAATATCTGTCTGTTCGGCTCAGGCGGCTTGTACCATTGCCGCTTTTCTCACTCTGTTGAAAAGATTTTAGCCTATTGGTACAGTTTCTGAGAGCAAAAGTCATACAAGGCGTTCAGGTATTGCAGGTTGTAGGGTTTTGTCCGCCGGCCTCAGAGATAAACGATGCGGTATCGTCAGGATTTTTGGGGATGTGCAGGTCGGAGTCATCAACAGCAAAGAGCTGGAAGCCCTTATAACGGTTTGAGGGCCGAGTGTTTTCAATAAACAAATGGAAGATCGTTTCCAGTGCCTCCGGTAAAAGACGGCCGCGTCGTTTTACAAAAGCCGGTTCGGTTTCGTACAGCCGAAGTGTTCCATACGTTCACAGGCGATACTGCTGCCTTTCAAGGACAGAATCAGGGTAATCAACTTTGCAAAGGGCAACTTGACATTCCTGGTAAAATCTCTGCCTGGGGAACGCGCAAACAACCATGAAACAGCGCTGACGGAACGAATCGCACTGTACAGAGTTTCTTGTATACAAATTGCTTTACCTGACATAGGGGAGACTCCTTGTAATCTGGTAGGCACAACATCTTTCAATTACAAAGGTGCTTTTTCGCTTCAGCGAAAAAGCACCTTCAGTTTTTCCCGTTTGTCAAGTACTTTTAAACTATTCCTATCATATTTTTATTCAGATATCCCTCTATGGGCTTAGGTTATTGACATTGCACTTACCCAGGCGCATCTTTTTTGTCAACGCGTTTTGGCACGCCCGAAGGGGACTCGATCCCCCAACATTCAGAACCGGAAAAAGCTATGAAGGAATGGGCTATTGATTTGCAGATTTTCCTTGAAGAACTGCTTCATGGCATCGGCGTTAGCTTCCACCATCAGCTCGGTGTCCACAGCAGACTTGCCATCGTCCTAAAGAATTGCCTGCTATACAAGAAAATATTACTGTTTCAGCCGGGCTTCCAGGGCTTCCCGCATATTCTCATAGCCGGGCTTGCCCAGCAGGGCAAACATATTCTTCTTATAGGCCTCCACCCCTGGCTGATCAAAGGGATTCACTCCAATCATATAGCCGGAAACGGCCAGGCTTTTCCAGAAGAAGTAGACCAACTCCCCGAAAGTATAGTCATCCAGCCGGTCTAAGGTGACGACCAGATTGGGAACACCGCCGTCCACATGGGCCAGGAGGGTACCCTTCATGGCTTTCTCATTCATCTCGCTGATGGATACGCCGGCAGCAAAGTTAAGGCCGTCTGCATTGACCGGATCGTTGGGGACGGTAAGGGTATGCCGGGTATGCTCCACCCACAGCACCGTCTCAAACATGATCCGGGAGCCGTCTTGGATGAACTGGCCGATGGAGTGCAGGTCAGTGGTAAAGTTAGCAGACACCGGGAACAGGCCCTTGCCGTCCTTGCCCTCGGACTCGGCCATGAGCTGCTTGTACCACTCCCCGAACATGGTCAGGGCGGGCTCGTAGCTGGCCAGCAGCTCCACCTGCTTGCCCTTCATCAGCATGAGAAAGCGCAGGGCGGCGTAGAGCATCACGTCGTTGCTCAGAAAGTCCGGGTTTTTATACAGCTCACAGGCGTGGAGGCAGCCCTCCATTACCCGGTCGATGTCCATGCCCCCCGCCGCCATGGGGAGGAGGCCCACGGCGCTGAGGCAGGAGAACCGCCCGCCGATGTCGTCGGGGACCACAAAGGTCTCGTAGCCCTTCTGCTCCGCCATTCCCCGCAGGGCGCCCTTGGCCCTGTCGGTGGTGGCGTAGATGCGGTCCCGGGCCCCGTCCGCCCCGTAGCGCCGCTCCAGCTCCGCCCGGAAGATGCGGAAGGCGGCGGCGGGCTCGGTGGTGGTGCCAGACTTGGAAATTACATTGACGGAAAAATCCCGGTCTCCGATGATGTTGAGGATGTCCCGCATGTAGTCGGCGCTGAGGTTGCTGCCCGCAAAGTAAACCTCCACACCCTTCTCATGGAGCTGGTTGCCGAAAGGGCCCTTGACAAACTCCAGCCCCGCACGGGCTCCCAGGTAACTGCCGCCGATGCCGATGACCACCAACACCTGACTGCGCTCCTGGATGCGCCTGGCCGCCTCCTTGATCCGGGCAAACTCCTCCCGGTCATAGGTGTGGGGCAAGTCCAGCCAGCCCAGCATCTCATGGCCCTGACCGGTGTTCTCACTGAGGATACGGAACGCATTCTCTGCCAGGGGGCGGATGTACTCCAACTCATGGTCCCGCAGCCCCGCATTCTGATCATTCAGTTTGATGGGCATGTTTCTCACTCCTCTATGATCTGGATCACCGTCCCTACTGTCAGCTTGGGAAGAGGCTTGTTCTCCACGTAAATGGTGCCCAGAAGGTCCACCTCGGACTGGCCGCTGAAATTGAAGGTGCAGTGGCCCAGTCCGGCCAGGGTGGTGGGGGCCTCGCTGCCCACGGCGGTGATCTTGTAGGACTGCCCGCCGATCTTCACCGTCTGGCCCACGGAGATGGTCCCGTTGATGGGGGCCACATCCACCCAAAAGCAGAAGTCCTTAATCTCGTCCGGGGCGCTGTCGCCGAAGAGGACGAACATGTTATTCTCCAGAAATTCCTCGGCGAACTCGCCCTTGTCTTTGATGGTATTTTCATAGATGATCTTCATATCAAAACCTCCTGTTTGTGATGGGGCATTCCCCCACCACCGCCGCAGTGGGGGCGGCAGTGGATGGGGGAATGCCAAAGGAAAGGAGATACGCCTAAGCGTATAGCCCGAAACTGGCCGCGTAAGCCAGCAGGACCCGGAGCCAGCCGGTGGCGAAGCGGGAGTACATGACGGACACCACGCCCACCTCAATGGTCTCGGTTTCGGCCTCAGCCAGGCCAAGGCCTACGGGGATAAAGTCGCAGGCGCCCTGGCAGTTGATGGCGAACAGGGCGGGCAGGGCCAACTGGGGGGCGATGTTGCCCTTGCCGATCTCGGCGCCCACAAGAGTACCGATGATCTGGGCAATGACCGCGCCGGGCCCCAGCAGAGCGGACAGACCGGGGATGGAGCAGATCAGGCCCAGGGCCACCAGGCCGAAGATGTTGCCCGCCAGAGGGGTGAGGATCCGGGCAAAGGCGTCGCCAAAGCCAGAGCCGTTGATGATGCCGATGAGCATGGACACGAAGGCCATGAAAGGGAGCAGGGTGGTGATGCAGGTTTGGATGGCGTCCCGGGCGGCCTGATAGAAGGTGTTGACCACCTTGCCGGCCCCCAGGCCGATCTTGGTAATCAGAGACTTGTTTTCCTGCTTGGCCAGAGTTTCGGAGACCTTCTGGTTGGCGGTGAACTTCACGCCCTCATCCTTTTTGGCCTCCGCCCTGGGGGCGGGAGAGGGGGAGCCGTCCGCCGGGGAGACCTGCTCGCTGGTGACGGCGGAGACATAGATATCCTCCGTGATGAACTGGGCCATGGGGCCGGACTTGCCAACGGGCATGACGTTGACGGTGGGGATGCCCTTCTTGGGGTAGATGCCGCAGCGCAGGGTGCCGCCGCAGTCGATGATGGCCAGGGCGATCTCCTCCTCGGGGCACTTGGTCTTAAAGCCGTTCACCGGAGTCAGGCCGGTGAGCTCCACGATCCTGGCCAGGCACTCGGGCTCGGCGCCTCCGCCGGTGATGTACATGACCTTGTTTTTTTCTGCGGTGGGAGTGATGGTCAGAGGGCCGCCGAAGCCGCCGGGGCCCCGCTGGATCCGGATAGAACGATAATCAGCCATATTTTTCTCCTCCTCACTTTGCGGTCTTAAACGCGCGGCTCAGGGTAACGCCTTGCTGCTTTTCTACCATTTTGGTGGTGAACTCGGTGGCCCAGCCGGAGATGAAGTTGGCAGCCAGGCCCACCAGGAGATACCGCACCGCCAGGGGAGTGGTGTCCAGGCCCAGGGCGGTGATGCCATTGGCGATGCCCAGCCAGATGAACAGCTCGGAGGCGTTGATGTGGGGGAACAGACCGTTATTGGTGTGGCAGTGGTAGGTGACGGAGGCGTAGAAGCAGGGCTTGTAGAACTCGGGCATGAACTTGCCCATGGACAGGGCCATGGGGTTGCCCAGCATAAAGGCGCTGACAAAGGGGAGAACCGCATACCGCAGAATCGGATTGCCGGTGCAGACCGTGGCCAGCTTGGTGACCGTCTTTTCCCCGGCGATGGCCATGATGGCGTTCATCAGCACCAGGAGCATGACGATGGTGGGAATGATGCCGGTGACCCAGCTCATGAACTGCTGTCCGCCCAAGGTGAACAGGTTCATGAAGCCGGCGGCTAGATTGACAATAAAGTCCATAAATATCCGCCTTTCGTATTTGTTTTAGGTTCTGATCACACCGGCCAGGGTCCGGCCCGCCCGCTGGAAGGGGGAGGGCGGCTCGGGGATGACCTCGCCGGCCATAAATTTGTTGTAGGTGTTGCTGGCGTCCAGAATCGCCTTGCGCAGGTTCTTGCCGTATTTGGGCAGATCGGCCTGGGTGAGGCCGCCTACAAATTTCCCCTGGAAGCCGGGGAGGTCGGTCACCCGGGCAAAGCAGGTGACTCCCATCAGCTTTTTGCCCTCCTGAATGACGCCGTCCTCGTCGATCAGGAACATAACGATGGCCCCGGCGTGGAACCCGCCGGACTTCCGCCCGCAGGCCACCTTGCCCTTCCTCCGCAGTTTAACGAACTCCCTGGAGAAATGGCGCATCTGAAAGACGCTGAGAACCCCCTGGAGCAGAAACATGGCTCCTAAGAGCAACGCGAGTTGAAACATGATCATAATCCTCCTAATTAAGCTGTAAAACTGCGGCCGCGAACAAAAACTTAAGATTAGAACCTTGTTCGGCGCGGCAATAAAATTCTTTTTGGATACTTCTTCTTTTAAGAAAGAGTATCAAGCCTGCCGGTACAGCGCCCGGAGCAGGGCCTGAAAGCTGTCCGCATTTGCGATATCGTCCAGAAGCGGTTTGTCGTTTGTGATGCTGATGATTTCCTCATACACCCGGGCCAGCAAGGTGTCTTGCCCTGCGTCCTCGGGCAGACCCATTAAAAAGATGGTACGGACCTCCCTCTCCCCCTGCTTCACAGGGATGGGGCACACACCCACAGCCAGCACCAGCTTATCTCCGGCCCGCTGTACCGTGTGAGGGATGGCCACTTGATTGTCAAAGACAGTGGAGCCGATCTTCTCCCTGACTCGGAGGCGGGACAGAAACTCCGGGTCTGCCTGCCCCTGGGCGACGAGGGAGGAGGCCATTCTCTCCAGGGCCTGGTCGTAGGTGTCCACCCCGTCCAGAACAAAGAAACGGCTCTCGTCCAGCAGGCCCACCATGATGAACCAGTTGTTGTCCAGCATGGGGACGTCCACCTGGTTCCAATACTTGGCCTTCTCGATCTTGTGGCGCAGCTCCTGCTCGTTGAAGACCTCCCGAATGAGGATTACCGGTTGCTGAGTGGGACAGGGCAGTTCCACCGTGGTAAAGATCAGGTCGAAGTCTGCCAGCGACTCCGGAGTGACCTTCTCCCGGGACAGCAGGGTCAGCTCTGAGGCGCTGTCCAGTACCCGGCGCAGCTGGGCGGCCACCAGCCGGGCGGTCACCCGGCCCGTTCCGCACACCACCGCCGCCCGGAAGGGCCTGTCTCTGGTCAGGCCCCTCTCCTCCAGAAAGACGCTGAAGTAGGAGGCCAGATAGCTGTTCTCGTCCTCGGTGACCTCCAGGCTGCATTCCTCCCGGACCACACGGGCGGCGATGGAGGCCATCCGCCAGGCCAGCGGGTATTTCTCCCGCATTTCGGTCACCATGGGGCTTTTCAGCCGCACCCGGAAGCGCAGGCGGTTGAGCATGAACATCAGGTGATAGAGGAACTCCTCCTTCAGCTCCGGGGCCTCGATCCGCAGGTCCGTCTCCAAGCGAATCTGGCGGAATATCTTGTCCTGGAGGGGCCCCATGGCCGGGTCCAGCCGGATGGAGCGCATCTCCTTCACATCCGCCGGGGTGCGCATCCCGATCACGGGCAGCAGGGCAAACAGCTGTTCCTCCACAGGGATGTCAGTGTGAAGGAAGCTCCCAATCTCCTCCATCAGGGCGTTGACGGTCTCAAACTCCGGGCGGATGGTCAGCCGGTAGAAGGCGGGGGACAGCTCCCCAATGGGGTGGCCGGTGAGGAAGCGGTCCAGCATGACCGTGAGAAAGCGTTCAAATTTCCGCTGTGTGCTGTGTCCAATGGGGCTGGCGGCGAAGGACTCCCCCACGAGAGAGGTGATCTCCACATCCAGGGGGTAGTCCCGGTAGAGAGGGTCGTAGCACCTCTCTAATATGTACTGCCGGACATCCTGCTCCCGGCCCTGGAGGGTAAGCCCCTGGCTGGTCCTGCCCTGGATGGACAGGCCGTAGGGCTCCAGGGCAGCCCGCAGACGTTTCAGGTCGCTGACCAGGGTACTGCGCCCCATGTTCATCTCATAGGCCAGTTCGTCGGTGAGCAGAGGGGTCTGAGACCGGGCCAGCCGGCCAAACACATAGTCCATCCGTCCGCTGAGGGAGTTGAAACCGCTCTCCTCCGCCAATAGCCTCGTCCGGACGGCCCGGAAACGTACCGCGTCGAAGACGTGTAGGACATATTTACCCTGGTTGTTTCGAATGGTTGCGCAGTCCTTCAGTTCTGCCTCCAGCTGCTTTATATCGTTGGATACTGTCCGCTCGCTGACCTGGAGTCGTTCCGCCAGGGCGCTGGAGGAGACCGCCGCTGTGCTGCACAGGGCCAGCAGGATGTACGCCAATCGGTTGTCGGTGTTGTCCACAGCGGTCCCCTTCTTTTTCTATGTATTTTTACCCTCTGGACTTGCCGCCCGAGATGTTCAGCGTGGTGCCGGCAATGTAGCTGGCCCGGTCAGAGACCAGGAAAGCCACCAAATCGCCCACCTCGTCCAGCTTGCCGTCCCGGCCCAGGGGGATCACCTTGCTGTAGTCGGTGGACAGCTCCTCCGGCTTGCAGCCCCGGGTGTAGGCCAGGGCGTCGTTGTAGGCCGGGGACCGCAGGCCGGTGGCCTCCATGATGCCGGGGGCGCAGGCCACCACCCGGATGTTGTGCTTCCCTAGCTCCTTGGCCCAGGAGCGGGTAAAGCTGTCCACCGCCCCTTTGGTGGCGGAGTAGGCACTCTGGCCCTGGGAGCCCTCCTTGCCTGATTCGGAGGACATGTTCACAATCACGCCGCCGCCCTGCTTCAGCATCTGCCGGGCACAGGCCTGGGCGCAGAGAAAGACGCCCTTTACGTTGATGTCAAACATTTTGCCGAAAGAGACCTCGTTCAGTTCGTATTCGGGTCTCTCCCCGGCGGCGTCCACCAGCAGCCGGGGCATGTTGATGCCGGCATTGTTCACCAGAGCGTCGATCTTGCCGTACCTGGCCACCACAGCGTCCGCCATGGCCTGAACGCTGTCAGGGCTGGTCACGTCGCACTTGACGCAGTAGGCGCCGTCCAGCTCGTCGCCGGTGTTCACCGTCATGTCGGCTACCACAGCCCTGGCTCCCGCCGCTGCCAGGGTCTGCACCACATGCTTGCCAATCCCGGACGCCCCGCCTGTAACGATGACCACATGGTCCTCCAGACCCAGCCAACCTTTTTCCATAACATTTTCCTCCTTTTTTTGCTTTGAATCGCCGTTCAAAGCTGCCTATGGGTCCATTGTAGAGAAAAAGAGGTTTGGCGTTAATACGGACTTTTTCCGGGTCATGGAAAAGTATTGGTTTGCCCTTTTTCCGAGGCCCGGAAAAAAGCTGGCCGATTTATCCAGGCTACACAATATTAACTGGTCAATTTTGTGCAAAATAAATACATTGTTTATTAGATAAAATATTTTATTAAAGTTATTTTGATTATAGAAAGCATCTGACGAATTGTCAATGATACATTCCATACAAAAAGGTAAGGTTGATTTTTGTGAAATTGCCTGATATACTTTAATAAAATATTTTCGAAAAGCAGGTGCGGAAATGACACAGACCGTTCAGGTGCGTATCTTTCGGCTGATGCTGAGCGGACAGACTATGACACGGCAGGACATTGCGGAAAAGCTGTCCTTGAGTATGCCCACCGTCCTTCAAAATGTAACGCACCTTATAGATGCAAATATTTTGGAGGAATGCGGTACGACTCGATCCAGCGGAGGCCGAAAAGCAAAAATGCTTCGCCTTTGCCCGGAGGCGGGCCAGCTCCTGGGTATTAACGTCGGTATTCGTCAGGTTGAGTTCGTAACCACCGATTTGCTCGGGAACCTTCGGCAGTCTGACTCTGTCATGCTCCCGTTTCGGGATGAACCGGATTGGTATACCCAATTTCAGTGTGCCTTGCTGGACTTTTTTGAGAAATACCAAGTTGACTCCAGCCAGATCCTGGGGGCTGGAGTATCCTTTCCAGGTATTATTGACAGCCAGAGGAATCAAGTTGTCCGCTCTCATATTCTCGGAGTGGAACACATGGGGCTGGAACGCTTTCAAAAAGCCCTTACCTGTCCCGTTGTGTTTGAGAATGACGCCAACTGCGCCTGCTTCGCCGAACGGGGCATGGGCCGGAAAAACTATGTTTATCTCTCCCTCAACGAGTCCGTAGGAGGGGCGATCATACTCAATGGCAGACTCTGGATGGGGGAGACTTTTCAAGCTGGCGAGCTGGGGCACATGATTTTAATTCCCGGAGGGCGGCGCTGCTACTGCGGCAAGCAGGGCTGCGCAGACACCTATCTGTCTCCTCAGGCCCTGGAGCGGGACGGCTGGGAAACTTATTTGGGTCGCCTTGCTATTTTCATAACCAATCTTCGGATGCTTCTGAATATGGATTTGGTGATCGGAGGCCAAGTCGGAATCAGAATTGGGCCGCAGATGAAGGATTTGATTTCGAAGGCTGCTCAGCTTGACCAGTTTGCAAGGGATATTAATTACATTTTTCCATGTATTCAGCAGAAGCATGCCTGTGCATTGGGGGCTGCCGGGTTTGCTATGGAGCAGTTCGGGGATAAACTGTTGCATAAAGCGGAGACAACATCTTAGCACAAAAAAGAAGTAAAAAACTCAGTATGAGTGGGGTTGAAAGTAAAATCTAGGCCTGTTATAATTGCTATCATAGAGAAAATGGGATCGCCGAGGAGCGATCCCGTTTTTTTGTATAATGAAAACCACTCGCTAGGCGAGTGGCTTTCATTATACAAAAAGGTGGCGTGAACAAGCCGTTCACGCCACCTCTGGTGTAGTTAGGTTTTATATTCATTTTAACTTAACTGAAACTTGCGCACCAGGTTATTCATCAGCAGGGATTGATCCGACAGCTCCTGAGCAGTAGCGGCACTCTGCTCCGAAGTGGCGGAGGTGCTTTGGATGACAGAGGATATCTGGTCGATTCCCTCGGTCACTTGAGAAATTGCGGTAGTCTGGTTTTCTACCGCTCCTACAACCGCATTTACTTTTATCGTGACATTTTTTGAGATGGAGTTGGTCTTATTCAGCGATTCCGTCACTTTCTCGACCACATGACCGCCCTCCGCAACAGCGGTAATAGACCCCTCTATCAGCTCCTTAGTAGCTTTGGCCGCCTCGTCAGACTTAGACGCCAAATTACGTACCTCATCAGCCACCACAGCAAAGCCCTTTCCCGCACTGCCTGCCCGGGCAGCCTCCACAGCGGCGTTTAGGGCCAGAATATTGGTCTGGAACGCAATATTTTCAATAGTATCAATAATCTTGCTGATTTCCGTGGAGGAATCGGAGATTTTCTCCATAGCAGTGTTCAGTTCCTGAACATAATTTACGCTGACTCCCAGTTGTGCACCTGCTTGAGCTACAAAATGCCCAGCCTCCTCCGCTGTAACTGCGGTCTGTTTGGCGTTCTCCGCGATGCTGTCTGCAGTGGTGGAGAGTTCATGGATCGCACTGGCTTGCTCTGTGGCCCCTTGGCTCAGAGACTGAGCGCCGTTGGATACCTGAACGGCACTGCTGGCTACGGTTCCGGCGGACTGACTAATTTGGGAAAGCGTGTCTTTCAAGGAATTGTGGATGGTCTTAATAGACTGCTCCATGGTTACAAAGTCGCCCCAATATGTACGAGTGATCGTTTCACGGAAATCCCCCTGCGCCATTTTGTCTAAATGATGGGACACATCCTGCGCCACATCGTTCAGACGGGATAGCATTGTTTCCAAAGCCTTTGCCAACTGGGCGGTTTCATCCTTGGACTTCACTTGCGGGGACGACGTGTGCAAATCTCCGTCAGCCATCTTCTCGAGACGGGCAACACAGGATTGAATTGGGCCGGAGATAGACCTGCCTACTTTGAGTGCTACAGGGAATGTGGCGAGGACAACCAGGACTACCACCAGAACTGTCAGCATAATGCTTCGGTCCAACGAGGACTTGAACTCCCGCTGACTGGTCTCAATAGCAATACTCCACTTCTGGTTGCCGTCAATGGGAGCAAACCCCACAAACTTGTTGTCGCCATAAAAATTATATGTGCCGAAGCCGCTTTCTCCCTGAATCATACGCTGATTCACGGCGGCTACATCCGCTATGCTGGAATCCGTTTTCGCGGCTTCAATCATGTTGGAGCCTTCCTCTACAACAGAGGCCTCCCGATGGCCAATCACATTACCTTTGCTGTCCAGCACGTAGGCCACTCCATCGCTGCCCATAGCCAGGTTGACTACGATGTCTGAGAGAAAATCAGCACTGATTCCACCGTAAACCACGCCCTCAAAGCGGCCATCGGTAATAATGGGCACCTCCAGCAGGAAGATCATCCGCTGTCCGTCGTTCATAATATCAGAGATGAAGGGTTTCATGGTAGACTTGCACTGTTGAAAATAATCTTCTTCAGCGTAGCTATACCCCGTGGAAGAAAACCCGCTGGCATCCATTTTGCCAATGTAAAGAAATCCGTTGCGTTGGGCGATATCCTCTCGAAGCGGAATCAGTTCTGGAGCAGTCGGATCAGATTCCCGGAAGATATCAGAGGCGGCGGCCTCTTGGAGTGCCGTCCAGTAGTTCCCCATTTTCCACTCCACAGCGTCTGCGGCCATCTGTGTAGCGGGACCTAAAGTCTTTGACATCACATCATCAATTCCGCTAGCATTCAAAAGGGCTGTAATGATACCAATCAGCACCGAACCGACCAGCACTACCGACAACATACTGATTTGGATTTTTGATTTGATCGACTTCATACATGACCTTCCTTTTGCCTATTTTTTATTTTGGGAAGACAACACGTTCCCCTAACAACACGTGCGATTTTTGATTGTACTTTCAATCTTTGATATATTAGCATGAAGCCACAAATTAATCAATAGACCTCTTGCGAAAATAAAATAAAGGGATAAAATAAGGGCATGAAATACGAAA
>CATONV010000068.1 GCA_951801655.1 uncultured Oscillospiraceae bacterium
TGTCCACCGCCCCCGAGGTGATTGTGGCCGGCCACTGCGGCATGGAGGTGCTGGGCCTTACCCTGCTGAGCAACATGGCCGCCGGCATCCTGGACCAGCCCCTCAGCGAGAAGGAGGTGCTGGATGCCGCCGCCGCCGCCCGGGAGAAGTTCTCCGGTCTGGTGCGGGCCTGCCTGCGAAAGCTGTAAAAGACATTTCCCAGGGCGTGACCACCTCGGCACGCCGCTGGAACAAATTTCCATACAGCGGCGTACCGAGTCGTCGCGCCCTACACAAGATTTAGGAGGCCTCTATCATGGCTATTCTCTTTAAAAATGTCACCGCCGTCACCATGGACCCGGCCCAACCGGTACTAAAAGATGTCTTTGTGGCGGTGGAGGGCACGAAAATTGCCTCGGTGGGGACGGAGAGACCTGCGGGGGATTTTGACCGCGTTGTCGACTGCGACGGCAAAGTGATGATGCCCGGCTTTGTCAACGCCCACACCCACGTGCCCATGACCCTTATGCGGGGCTACGGCGGGGGCTGTGACCTGCAGACCTGGCTTCACGACTACATCTTCCCCGCCGAGGCAAAGCTGGACGACCGGTGCGTGGCCGCCGGGGCGGCTCTGGGGCTGGCGGAAATGATCGCCTCGGGCACCACCTGCATCGCCGACATGTACATGAACACCGAGACCGTGGCCAAAACCGTTCTGGAAGCGGGCATCTCCGCCAATCTGGCCTGCGGGGCGGTGTACTTCGGCGACCCGGCGGACTTCTCCCCGGCGACCTGCAATGACTGCGCCAACCACATCCGTCTCTATGAGAACTGGCACGGGGCCGGGGATGGGCAGCTTCTGGTAGACGCCTCCATCCACGCGGAGTACACCTCCTGCCCCCCGGTCTGGCAGTGGGTGGCGGATTTTGCCCAAAAGCACAATCTGCGGATGCACGTCCACGTGTCCGAGACCGCTTCGGAGCATGTGAAGTGTATCGAAAAATACAGCGAGACCCCCGCTTCTCTGCTGGACCGGTACGGCGTGTGGCAGAATGGGGGGATTGCCGCCCACTGCGTCTGCCTCTCCGGCGGGGACGCGGAGCTGCTGGCTAAAAGAGGAGTTACCGCCGTCCACAACCCGGTGTCCAACCTGAAGCTCATGTCCGGAGTGGCCCCCCTGTTCTTCCTGAGGGAGTGCGGCATGGGCGTGGCCCTGGGCACCGACGGGGTGGCCTCCAACAACAGCCACAACATCTTCGAGGAGATGAAGGTGGCCGCCCTTACGCAAAACTGGAACTTTGGGGAGGAAAACGGCCAGCTGTCCGCAGCGGATATCCTGGCCATGGCCACCGTCAACGGGGCAAAGGCACTGGGCCGGGACACCGGCGTGATCGCCCCCGGCAAGATCGCCGACCTGATCCTGGTGGATTTCACCGCCCCCAACCTCTTCCCCTGCCACGATATTATGGAAAATCTGGTTTACTCCGCCGCCCCCGCCAACGTGGCGATGAATATGGCCCGGGGGAAAATCATATATGAGAATGGAGTATTTCTGACACTGGACCTGGAGAGGATCCTCTCCGAGGTGAAGGACTACTCTCTGCCCCATATCTTCGGTTAAGGAGGCTGCCTATGGCCCAACGTGATGTGCCCTCCCGTGGGAGTCAAAAACAAAATACCTTTTTCGGCGGGGCGGCCATCCTGGCGGTGGGCATCCTGGTGGTGAAGCTCATCGGCATGTTCTACAAGATTCCCCTCACCAACATCATCGGGGAACAGGGCAACGCCGACTTCAACAACGCCTATTATATCTACTCCGTCCTGCTTACCATCTCCACCGCCGGCTTGCCGGTGGCGGTGTCCAAGCTGGTGAGCGAGGCCAACGCCCTGGGCCGGCATAACCAGGTCCGCCGCACCTTCCGGCTGTCGCTGCTTCTGTTTTTGGGGCTGGGGGCGGTGTCTTTCCTTGTGATGTACTTCAAGGCGGACGCCCTGGCCGGGCTGATGAACGACGACAAGGCCGCCGCCGGTATCCGGGCCCTGGCCCCGGCGGTGGTGTGTGTGGGCTGTCTGGCCGCCCTGCGGGGGTACTCCCAGGGGCACAACGACATGGCCCCCACCTCCATTTCTCAGATCATCGAGGCCCTGTGCAAGCTGGTGGTGGGTCTGGCCCTGGCCTACTGGCTTATGAAGGCGGGCCAGTCGGCCGACACGGCCGCTGCCGGAGCCATCACCGGCGTGACGGTGGGCACCATGGTGGCCCTGGTGTATATGGTGCTGAATTACGTTTTCCGCCAGGCCCATGAGCACCACGGCGCCCAGGACATGGCCGACGACTCCGGGAGTATCCTGCGGGAGCTGCTGCGCATTGCCATCCCCATTACCCTCAGCTCCTCCATGGTGGGCATTGTTACGGTGATCGACTCCTCCCTGGTCCAGGGACAGATTCAAAAGACGCTGCTGGAGAACCCGGACAGCTGGACGCTGTACGCCAATTTTGTGGACTTTGCGCCTTTGGAGAAAGCCCTGGCTGCGTGGCGAGAGACCCTCCCGGCGGGGGAGGCCGTCACAATGGCGGCCCTCAGCGCCCAGGTGGAGAAGACTGCCCCCCCTCAGGCCGCCCTGGCCCTGAAGGAGGCGGTCCAGGCCGTCAGCCGCACCCTCTACGGCAACTACTCCGGGGCGCTGAACATCTACAACCTGCCCACCTCGCTGATGGCGGCCGTCACTGCGGCGGTCATCCCCGCGGTGTCCGGGGCGCTGGCCCGGCGGGATCGGAGAGGGGCCTCCCGGGTGGCGGGCTCCGCCATGCGTATTTCCGCGCTGGCCGCCTTCCCCATGGGGGTGGGACTGTTTGTGCTGGGTACCCCTATCATCCGCCTGCTGTTTACCAAGCTGAACGCCGAGCTGGCCGGTCCGCTGCTGTCCACCCTGGGACTGGCCACCGTGTTCGTGTGCATGATGCTGGTGTGCAACTCCATTCTTCAGGCCCACGGCTTTGTTAGCCTGCCGGTGCTGGTGATGATTTTTGGGGGTACGGTAAAGATTTTTACCAACTACAACCTGGTGGGTCGGGCCGAGGTGGGCATCTACGGCGCCCCTACCGGCAACATTCTGTGCTTCGGGCTGTGTCTGGGGCTGGATCTGCTGATCATCGCCCGGGTTATCCCCCGGCGGCCCCGGTATCTGGATATTTTCCTCAAGCCCTTTATCGCCTCTGCCCTGATGGGCGGGGCGGCCTGGGCGGTGTACGGTCTGACGGCCCGGCTGCTGATGAAGCTGGGCAGGCTGTGCGTGGTGGACGAGACTACCGCCCAGGTGCTGGGCCTGAGCCGCGCCGGCAACGCGCTGACCACGCTGTTGGCCATCGGCGTGGCGGCAGTGGTGTATGGGACGCTGGTGGTGGCCCTGCGGGCCATTTCCCGGGATGATCTGGCCCTGATGCCCAAGGGGGACAAGATTGCGAAGCTTTTGAGATTATGAGGAAATAACTGGAAAATTGGCAATATTTAGGAAGAAAATGGAAGACTTTCGCGTGAAAGCTCAAAAATAAATAAAAAAGACTTGATAAGGAAGAGAAATTGTGGTAAATTTTCAAATGGCAGAAACATGCGGAATGGATGATCTACTGAAAATTGTGGAATTGCTCCGCTCTCCGGGGGGCTGCCCTTGGGATATGGCCCAGACGCACCAGTCTATCCGGGCCAATATGCTGGAGGAGGCCTATGAGGCCGCCGATGCCATTGACCAAGGCGATATGGACAACCTGAAGGAGGAGCTGGGCGATGTGCTGCTTCAGGTGGTGTTCCACGCGTCCATGGCTAGGCAGGCCGGCTGCTTTACCTTTGAGGATGTGGTGGATGGGATCTGCAAAAAGCTGGTCTATCGCCACCCCCATGTCTTTGGAGAGGTGGAGGCCCGAGACGGAGCGGAGGCCCTGTCTGTGTGGGACGCCCAAAAGCGGGTGGAAAAAGGCCAATCCACTGCGGGAGATGCCCTGGACAGCGTGGCCCGGGCCTTGCCCGCCCTCACTAGGGCGGCCAGTCTCCAGAGAAAGGCGGCCAAGGCCGGCTTCGACTGGCGGGAGATTTCTCCCGCACTGGACAAGCTGTCTGAGGAGATGGAGGAGCTGCGTGCCGCCGTCCGGGAGAACACCAATGTGGAGGAGGAGCTGGGCGATCTTCTCTTTGCCGCCGTTAAGGTGGGCCGGTTTGCCGGCGTGGACGGGGAGACCGCCCTGCAGAATGCCTGTGAGAAATTTATCCGACGGTTCCGCGCCGTGGAGAGGCTGGCGGAGGGACCGCTGGACCGTCTGGACGTCCCGACGCTGGAGGCGCTGTGGCGGCAGGCTAAGAAAGAGGCTTAAATGTCTGGGAAAAATCTGCTTTCTCGGCCCAGGAAGTGCCGAGGCCGGCAGAGCCGGCGGTATGCTGCAGATTTCAAAGGGCTTTAAGAAATATTCAGGCGGTCGGCGTTCCGGCTGCCAATCATGATGCACGGGAGGAGAAAAAATGAACAAAACGGAACTGATTGCGGCAGTGGCTGAGCGGGCCGAAATGTCGAAGAAGGACGCCGAGGCGGCTGTTACCGCCACGGTCGACGTCATCGCTGAGGCGCTGCGAAAGGGCGAGAAGGTACAGCTGGTGGGCTTTGGCTCCTTTGAGGTGAAAACCCGCGCCGAGCGCATGGGCCGTAACCCCCAGACCAAGGAACCCATTCCCATCCCCGCCTCCAAGGCCCCGGTGTTTAAGGCCGGCAAGGCCCTGAAGGACGCGGTGGCCCGCTGACCCAATTTCGATATGTTGAGGGCGCTGCGGAGCAGCGCCCTTCGTTTTTTGGAGGAATTATGCGACTGGACAAGTGGTTAAAAGTTTCACGGCTGATCAAGCGCCGCACTGTGGCCAACGAGGCCTGCGACAACGAGAGGGTATCCGTTAACGGCAGGCCGGTCCGGGCCAGCTACGACGTAAAGGTGGGCGACCGGGTGGAGATGAAATTCGGGCAGAACACCGTGAAGGTGGAGGTGCTGGTGGTGGCCGACAACGTGGGCAAGGCGGACGCCGCCGCCATGTACCGGGAGATTCTATGAAAAGGCGGATACTCTGCGCCTTGCTGACTCTGATACTCTGCGCCTGTGCCCTGTCGGGCTGCAAAGAACAGCCGGAATTGAGAGAATTTACCACCTTTGCTATGGATACGGCAATTAACTTCACCTTTTACTGCGAGGACGGGAGCAGGACCGGGCAGGCGTACACCACTATGGCAAACGGATTGAGCGACCTGGACAGCCTGCTGTCCGTCACCGGAGAGGACAGCGATGTCTCTCGTGTAAACCGGTCGGCAGGGCAGCCGGTGGAGGTGGGCGACTGGGCCGCCCTGGCGCTGTCCCAGGCGCTGGAGCTGTGCGCGGTCACGGACGGAGCCCTGGACATCACAGCTTACCCCGCCGTGAAAGCCTGGGGCTTTACGCAGGAGGAACACCGGGTGCCCTCGGAGGAGGAGCTGGCGGAGCTGGCGGCAAAAATCGACTACTCTGCCGTCAAGCTGAAAGGAAATACAATCACTCTCCCGGAGGGGATGGAGATCGACCTGGGGGCGGTGGCCAAGGGCTTTGCCGGCGACTGGCTGGCCCAACAGGTCCGGAACATCTATCCGGGGAAGGATTCCGCCCTGCTGGACCTGGGCCAGAGTACCATAGTGGCAGTGGGAAGCAAGCCCGGCGGCAAACCCTGGCGCATTGGAATTGTGGACCCGGCCCGGCCGGGCAGCTATTTCGCCGTGGTGGAGCTGGAGGACATGGCTATGGGCACATCCGGGGGCTACCAGCGGTACTTTGAGAGGGACGGCGTCACCTACTGGCACATCCTGGACCCGGACACCGCTGCCCCCGCCCGGTCGGGACTCAGTTCGGTGACGGTGGTTTCCCCCTCCGCCCTTCTCTGCGATGGGCTGTCCACCGCCCTGTTCGTCATGGGCCTGGAAGAGGGGACCGCCTTCTGGGAAAACCATCCGGAGCTGGAGTTCGAGGCCGTTTTTGTGACAGAGGACGGAGAAATTTACCGCACCGCCGGGCTGGAGGGCCGCTTCTTTCTGGCGGAGGGGTATGAGGACCGGGAGGTGACGGTGCTGGAATGAAGGCAAAGGCGATTGGGCTGCTGCTGGCCGGGGCGGTGGTGGCCTCGGCGGCGTGGCTGCTGCTGGGGAGTGGGAAAACGGACGCCCCTGTGGCCCGGATTACCCGTGACGGCGCGCTGCTGGAGGAGATCGATCTGGACAGGGTGGACGAGACCTACTCCTTTACTTTGGAGGACGGGAGAGGAATCAACACTGTGCTGGTGGAGAGAGGCCGCATCCGCGTCTCGGAGGCCGACTGCCCCGACCGGGTCTGTGTTAATCGGGGCTGGATTTCCGACGGCACGGCGCCCATTATTTGCCTGCCCCACAAGCTGATGATTGAGATTGTGGGCGGCGGAGGTGATTTGGATGGCGGGGCCGGTTAAAGGGACGGGGCGAATGACCAGACTGGCCCTACTCACTGCCATTGCCCTGACGATTTTTATGGCGGAGGCCCAGATTCCCGCCCTGACCACAGTTCCCGGCGTCAAGCTGGGACTGGCGAATATTGTCACGGTGTATGTGATGTTTGCCATGGGACCGGGGGACGCGCTGCTGGCGCTGTCCGGCCGGGTGTTTCTGGGGGCGGTGTTCTCCGGGCAGCCGATGACCCTGATCTACAGCGCCGCCGGGGGATTTTTGAGCTGGTGTGTGCTGTGCCTCTTGCGCAAGCTTCTCTCCGGGGAGCAGATCTGGCTGGCCAGCCCGGTGGCCGCCGTGTTCCACAACATCGGACAATTGCTGGCCGCCGCCGCCGTTCTGCACTCCTGGGCGGTAATGGCCTACCTGCCCCACTTGGTGATTGCCGCCGTTATTGCTGGGCTGTTTACCGGCATTGCCGCCCAGGCGCTGATTAAGCGACTGAAAAAGGTACAAAAATAGCGGACCGCTCTGTGGGCGGTCCGCTGTTTTACATATTTTGCATATCAGGACTCAAATCTGGAGTCCGGAAAGGCGCGGTAAATAGATTCGGGGACGTCCGCCTGCGGTGCGGTATTCGTCTCCACTTGAATGCCGGTGACACGGAAGTCCCCCCTCCTCTCTGCCTCTGCCATGACGGTAAAGACTGAGCCCGCTGTGCCGATGGTCCTGCCCGTTCCCTTTTCCCGAAGGGTAGCGGTGACATAAACTGTCTCCCCGCCATACTTAGGAAGGGTCAGACTGGCGATCCCCTGAGAGACAGGAATGTTTTCCACGCGGTACCACTCCCTCTCCTCTGGAGAGACAGGGGTGCCGTCGGGGTGCTTCCCCCAGGGGTCGTGGCCTTTGATACAGGCGGTCAGTCCGATGACACTCCAGTTCTTCAGTTCTTTGACGGGCTTTAAGATGAAATTCATACTCAGGTCCTGTTCCCCTCGGGCCAGGGGAAAGCCCAGCTCCATGTCGCTGAGACGGCACTCCGCTGTCCGAAAGAGCTCCCGGTCGTAGCAGGAGACATATTCCTCATTCAAAACGGCCTGGCGGCTCAGAGCTATGACCTGGGACCAAAGCGTTCCTACCAGGATGGCTAAAATCAGGATGGCTGCCCCCAGCCCGGCCAGAAGCAGCTTGATCCGACGAGACGTTCCAGAATGAGAGGCGGGCGCGGGGACGGGCGTCTCCACCCCCAGCAGCTGACCCACGGTGAGGTCGAAGAGACTGGACAGGGCGATGAGCTTGTCCAGCTCCGGGATGGTCTGGTCCCCCTCCCATTTGCTGATGGCCTGGCGGGATACGCCCATTCTCTCCCCCAGCGCCTCCTGGGAGAGACCCAGTCCCTTCCTCAGCTCCTGAATACGCTGGCCCAATGTCATAGCGGGCACCTCCTTGCTTTTTCTGCCCTCAGCATACCCGATTATCGCAAATTTGACAACCAGCCGCCGGGTTCTTTTTGTCAACGGCCGGTTGCGGCCCTTGGGGCGCAAGGGATTAAAAGTTTTTCGCCGTGAATAATTTTCCCTCTCTTTGGCACACTAAGCCGAAAGGAGGGCGTTTTTATGTCCAAACAGAGTGAAGCCAACGCGCCCCATCCCCGAAAGGAGCCCCGCATCCCCGGTCCGCTGTCGCTGGAGAGGCTGAAGGAGGTCTTTGCCGACTGCGCGGACTTCTCCAAGCGGGAGGTCTACCTCCACGGGGACAGCCACCGCAAGGCCACGGTGTGCTACATCGACGGCCAGGCCCGGTCGGAGAGGCTGAACGACTATGTGCTGCGCCCCCTGGCCCAGGACCCCATGCTGGCCACCGCCCCGGAAAGTGAGCTCTTCGACCTGATGGAGAGAGGGGCCCTCTACGCCCACGGATGCAAGCGGGAGACCGAGCCCGATCCGGTCGTGATGGCCCTCATCAACGGCAGCTGCGCTTTGTTCCTGGAGGGCCGGGACGACTGTCTGGTTTTCCCCGTGGCCACCGAGGAAAAGAGATCCGTGGGAGAGCCGGAGAATGAGCCGGCCCTGAAGGGGGCGCGGGACTCCTTTGTGGAGAGCCTGCGCACCAACACCTCCCTGGTCCGCCGCCGTCTTCGGGCCCCGGAATTGAAGATCAGGGAGAGTATCGTAGGCCGGCAGTCCCTCACCCCGGTGGACGTACTCTGGCTGGACGGCATCGCCGACCCGGACACGGTGGCACTGCTGTCCCGGCGGCTGGAGGACATCGACATTGACGGCGTGGAGGCGGCGGGCAATTTGGAGGAGTATCTGGTGGACGCGGCAAAGTCTCCCTTCCCTCTTATGCCCTATACCCAGCGGCCTGACCGCTTCTGCCAGGGCCTGCTGGAAGGCCGGGTGGGCCTGTTGGCCGACGGCATCCCTCTGGGCTGGCTTCTCCCCGGCACCATCGACCAGTTCTTCAAGACCGGACAGGACCGGGCCTACCACTGGCTGGTAGCCTCCGCCCTCAGTGTGATCCGCTGGCTGTGCGCCCTCATTACGCTGCTGGTGCCCGGGCTCTACATTGCCCTGGTCACCTTTCACCCTGAGGCCATTCCCCCAAAGCTGGCCCTGTCCATTGTGGCCGCCAAGCAGGAGGTGCCCTTCTCTACCATCTTCGAGGTGCTGATCATGCTGCTGGCCTTTGAGGTCATCCAGGAGGCCGGTCTGCGTCTCCCGGGGCCCATTGGGGCCACGGTGTCGATCCTGGGGGGACTGGTGGTGGGCAATGCGGCGGTGGAGGCCCATATTGTCTCCCCTGCCGTCCTGATCGCGGTGGCCATCGCGGGGGTGGCGGGATATACGCAGCCCTCTCAAGATTTTGGCAACGCCCTGCGGCTGTGGCGGTTTCTGCTGGCCATTTTGGCCAGTCTGGGCGGGCTGACCGGCCTGGCCCTGGGCTGCGCCGGACTCATCTACCACCTGGCGCAGCTGGAGTCCTTCGGGGTGCCCTACCTGGCTCCCTTCACCACCGGAACCAGGGTGCCCAGAGGGCACCCCAGCCTGTTCCGTCTGCCCCTGCCCGCCATGAAGTGGCGAGATGGCCCCATTAAAACCCGAAACAGGAGGAATCAGAGATGAGACGAGGCCCAATAGGGAGAGGCCGGCTTGCCTCTGCGCTTTTGTCGGCGGTAACGGCGCTGATATTGACCGGCTGCTCCGGCCTGCCCACTGCCCGGGAGATGGGCGACATGGCACTGCTGCGCACGTTGGGAGTGGACAACTCCCCCGCCGGCGTGGCGGTAACCGGTTCCACCGGTCCCCGGGCCAGGGGCCTCCAGGGCGAGGGGGAGGCCGCCCTCACCCTGGAGGCGGACCGCACATCCCTCGGCTCAGCCTGTCTGGCCATGCAGGGCCAGAGCGACAGCTATGTCTTTTTTGGCTACGTGGATCAGCTTCTCATCGGCCAGACGCTGGCGGAGGAGGGGATCCGGCCGGTGCTGGACTACTTTGCCCGGGACAGCGAACTGGGCCTGGGGGCGCAGCTGTGGCTGGTGCGGGGGGCCACGGCCCGGGAAGCGGTGGCCGCCGGGGGCGACCAGGGGGTGGACAGCCGGCTGGAGACCATACGAAAGGACAGCGAGATGGGGATTGCCAACCTCACCCGCACCGCCGGGGAGGTGTACACCGACCTGCTGGAGATGGGGTCCGCCTATGTCCCCGCCCTCTCCCCCGCCGGAGAGGGGGAGGCCGTTTTGGCGGAGAAGGGCTACGCTATCTTAAAGGATGAGACGCTGGTGGGCTTTTTAGAGGGCGAAGAGGCCAAAGGGCTGGAGCTGCTGGCCGGAGGGGCCGAGGCGGACATTTTGGATATGGAGACGGACGGAGAGTGGGTGTCGGTCAAAATCACCTCCGCCCGTACCGGAAGCGATCTTTCGTTCCAGGGGGACAGCCTGACCGGACTGAAACTCAGATGCAGAATTGAGGGGCGGTTGTCCGAGTACCGCCAGCCGCTGAGTGTGGAGGAGCTGAAAAAATTGCAAACGGCGGTGGAGAAGAGAGAAAAGACCCGCCTGGAGGGAGCCCTGGAACAGCTGCGGGCCTGGGGCACGGACTGCACCGGCCTGGGGGCCCGGGCGGCGATGACTCATCCCGCCCGCTGGCAGGGGATCCAGGAGGACTGGCCGGAGTGGTTCAGTCAGGTGCCGGTAGAGGTTCAAGTTGAGGTAAAAATTCTGTAGGGGCGGCTTGCGGCTGCCCGTCTGCGGAGGGCGGCGACCCAGCGCGCCGTTGCGCCGAGAGACGGGAAACGGCATGCCCAGTGGTCACGCTTTACGCATGACATAGCAGCGACAAGGAGGCATCCCATGAGAGACAACAAAATTTCCCGCACCCAGCTGATGACTTTGCTGTGGGCGGGGGTAATGGCCCCGGCGGCGGAGCTGATGCCCGCCCTTCTCCTCCCGGGAGCGGGAAAGGGAGCCTGGCTGGCGGTGGTACTGGCGGCGCCGGCGGTGCTGACCGCGGGGTGGCTGATGGGAGGGCTGGCAGGCCGGGAGGGACTGGCCGTCGGCTTGATCCGGGTGCTGGGCCGGCCGGCCGGCGGGGCGGTGCTGCTTTTATATATAGTATGGGCACTGGCACTGCTGTCCCTGCGTCTGCGGCTGTGCGCCCAGCGGCTGGTAAACTCCGGAGAGAGAGACGGCGCACTGTGGTTCTTTCTGCTGGCTGTGGCAGTCGTTCTGCTGTGGATGAGTCAGGGGAAGCTGGCCGCCTTTGCCCGGGCAGGACAGCTTTTCCTCGTCGCCCTGCTGGCGACCGCCGGGGTGGTGCTGGGACTGTCCCTGTTCCAGGCCAGTCCGGAGAGGCTGCTCCCCCTGTGGTGGAGTGAGGCCGGGCCGGTAATTCAGGCGGCCCTGTCCGCCGCCGGCGTGATGGGCTGGGGACTGTTCCTCCCCTTTTTAATGGGAGACGTGCGGGACCAGGGGGAAAACCGGCACTGGCACTGGCTCTTTTGGGGGCTGGGCGGTGCGCTGCTGCTGGCGGCGGCCCAGGCCGTCGTCCTGGGGAACTTGGGGACGGGGCTGGCCGCCCGACTGGACAACCCTTTTTTCTCCCTGGCCAAAAGCGTAGGCGTGGAGGGGGCCTTCCAGCGGGTGGAGGGTGTGGTTACCGCCCTGTGGACCTTTGCCGACCTGACCATGGGGGGCGTTCTGATTTTTTCTCTCCGGGCCATGGCGGCCCGGCTGGCGCCGGGAAAAAACCTGGCCTGGGTCCCCTGGGGTGCGGTCATACTGGGGGCGGCAGGGGCGATTCTCCTCTTCCCTTCTCTGGGAACTGCGCAGGAATGGAACCGACGGCTGGTTCCGGCAGGCAACCTGTTCCTGGGACTTCTCTTACCTGCTGCGATCCGACTGCTGGAAGGACTCTTTCGAAAAGAGGAAAGAAATGGCATATCTTGTAGAAAGAAAGAGACTTAGACCGAAGATATGGTGTGGAGGCAAACGTCGCAAAAAAATTTAAAAAAATTGAAAAAACTCTTGACAAAGGAGGAAGGGAGTGGTAATCTATGCAAGTCGCCCGGCAAGAGCGACAGGACATCCCAGACAGCCAGCAGCAGCGAGAACAAAAAAGATTTTAAAAAAG
>CATONV010000069.1 GCA_951801655.1 uncultured Oscillospiraceae bacterium
TCTCCCGCTTTCTGGACTACTTCCTGCCCACCACCATCAAGCTGCTCAACGCTTATGACCGGATGGACTCCACCGGCGTGTCGGGCAGCAACATCGACGCCACCAAGCAGAAGGTGGAAACCATGCTGGATACTCTCTGCGCCGCCTTCGACAAGCAGTTGGACGCCCTCTTCAGCGACGAGGCGCTGGATATCTCCACCGACATCACCGTCATGGAGAACCTGCTGGCCCAGGAGGGCCTGTCCGGAGGCTCCACCCCCACCGGCGGGATGGACGGCCCCACGCTGGAGCTGTAAGGCGGGACGACCCGGCCCGCCGTTTTCAGAATTTGCACCGGCCTACGTGCGGCGCGCCAAGATTGCCGCGCCTTACAGGCTATTATTTCCCAGGGGCGGACATCGTCCGCCCGCGACCCACACACCAAATTGGCAGATGGGCGGATCATATCCGCCCCTACAAAAATAGGAGGAATATGACCATGAGTGACGAACTGAACCTGAATACAACCCCGGAGCTGACCTTTGATCCCTCCGCCGCCCAGGCGGTGGCCGCCCCTGAGCTGACGTTGACCCCCTCCCCTCCCGCCGTCCCCCAGGTGGACGAGGCGGCCCAGGCCGCCCGTGACGCCAACGCCGTCAAGCTGGACGAGTCTATGCTCAGCGAGGCGGAGAAAAAGATGGTGGACGACTTCTCCCAGAAGATCGACGTGACCGACAGCAACCTGGTCCTCAACTACGGGGCCGCCGCCCAAAAGAACATCGCCGCCTTCTCTGAGAGCGCCCTGAACAACGTGCGCACCAAGGATCTGGGCGAGGTAGGCGAGGCCCTCAGTTCCCTGGTGGTGGAGCTGAAGACCTTCGGCCAGCCGGAGAAAAAGGGCATCGGCGGCTTCTTCCAGAAGAAGAAAAACGAGCTGGAAGCCATGAAAGCCAGCTACGCCAAAGCCGAGACCAATGTGGACAAGATCGTCAAGGTGCTGGAGGGCCATCAGGTTACCCTGATGAAGGACGTGGCCATGTTCGACCAGATGTACGAGCTGAACACCAAGTATTACAAAGAGCTCACCATGTATATCCTGGCCGGGAAAAAGCGGCTGGAATATCTGCGCGCCCACGATCTGGCCGACTTGAAGAAGAAGGCGGAAACCACCGGCGCCCAGGAGGACGCGCAGGCCTATAACGACTTTGCCAACCTGTGCAACCGGTTTGAGAAGAAGCTCCACGATCTGGAGCTCACCCGGATGATCTCCATTCAGATGGGTCCTCAGACCCGTCTGCTGCAAAACAACGACACCCAGATGCTGGAGAAAATTCAGTCCTCCCTTGTGAACACCATCCCCCTGTGGAAGAGTCAGATGGTGTTGGCCCTTGGGTTGGAGCATGGCCGTCAGGCGGTAGCCGCTCAGTCCGCCGTCACCGATATGACCAACCAGCTGCTGCAAAAAAATGCCGACATGTTGAAAATGGGCACCATCGAGACCGCCAAGGAGGCCGAGCGCAGCGTGGTGTCCATCGAGACCCTTCAGCACACCAACCAGCAGCTCATCACCACCCTGGACGAGGTGATGAAAATCCAGACCGAGGGCGCCCAGAAGCGCAAGGAGGCCGAGGCTGAGCTGGGCCGCATCGAGGGCGAACTGAAACAGAAGCTGCTGGAGCTGCGGGGGTAATATCCGTAGGGGGCGCCGCCCTCGGTGCCCCTCTCTTCCGGTATTGACGGGCCGCCCAGGGGGTCGGCCCCTACAAATCAGGCACCCAAAACAAGGAGAATACCATGAAATTTTTGCAAAAAACCTGGGCGGCTTGGCTGCTCACCGCTGTTATGATCGTGGCGGCCATCGGCATCGGACAGACCAAGGGCGAATGGCGGGAGTCCGAGCCGCTGCCCTCTGGCAGCGCCGGCCTGGACAAGAGCCTGTCCACCAAGCAGTTCGCCGACTATATCTGGGACGAGGCGGGCGTGCTGTCCGACAAAAACGAGGAAGGCATCTGCCTCTACAACGCCAATTGGGCCCAGCGGTATGACAGCATCATTGCCGTGGCGGCGGTGAAGTCGGTGGACGGCAATATTGACGACTACGCTTACGACCTGGGCGAGGAGATCGAGCTGGCCTCGGCGGACGGCATTTTAGTGATCGACGTCTCAGCCAAGGACGCCTACCTGGCCGTGGGCCCGGACTACCCCATGACCGACAGTGAAATCACCAGTTTTATGAACAGCGGCCTCTATGACTACGTCCAGAGCGGAAAGACCGGTGAAGGGATCATTAACCTGTTCGGCAAGATCAACAGTTTTTATGTAAATAACTACGGCCTGGGCTACCTGGACAACAGCAATTCCTATGCCCCGGGCTACTCCGACAGCGGAGATACAGCCGTCGGCATCATCATGCTTGTCTTTATTCTCATTGCGATTGTAATTGTAATCAATGCGATTGACCACAGCCGGTACAACACCTACCGGCAGCGGTATTACGGTGTGGTCAATCCCCCGGTGATGTTCCGGCCCATCTTCTTCTGGCATGGGCCGGGCTCCTACTGGTACCGCCGCCACTGGCGGCAGCCTCCTCCCCCGCCTCCGCCGCCTCCCCCCAGAGGGCCCGGAAACCGGCCCGGCGGCGGCTTTGGAGGAGGCAGCTTCGGCGGCGGCAGCTTCACCGGCTTCTCCGGCCCCAAGGGGGGCTCCTCCCACGGCGGCGGATTCTCCAGCGGGCCCCGGGGCGGAGGCTTCAGCAGCGGCCCCAGAGGGGGCGGCTTCTCCGGGGGCTCCTTTGGCGGCAGCCGGGGCGGCGGTTTTTCCGGCGGCCGCGGCGGCGGTTTCTCCGGCGGCCGCGGCGGCGGTTTCGGTGGACGCCGATAATAGACAGAAAAACTCCCTCGCTTGGCGCGAGGGAGTTCTTTTTACACCTGTATCCTCTCAATGCCGTCTACGGCAGCCTGGACCATTCCTTCGATGTCCAGTCCATTCTCCGCCGCCTCCATCTCCTCCAAAGTGGGGCGCAGGCGGGGGTGCCGGGGGGTGAAGACGGTGCAGCAGTCCTCATAAGGGAGGATGGAGGTCTCAAAGGTGCCAATCTTTCGGGCAATTTTGACAATGTCCTCCTTGTCCATCCCCACCACCGGGCGGAGGATGGGCAGGCTGGCCACCGCGCCGGTGACAGCCATGGCCTCCATAGTCTGGCTGGCCACCTGCCCCAGGCACTCACCGGTAACCAGGGCCTTGGCCCCGCACCGCTGGGCCACCTTCTCTGAAATACGCATCATAAAGCGGCGCATCACCAGGGTGAACAGCTCCTGGGGCACCGACCGGCGCAGCTCCTCCTGGATAGCGGTGAAGGGGACCACGTGAACGGTAAGCCGACCGCACCATGGGGTAAGCAGCCTGGCCAGGTCCAGGACTTTTTCTTTGGCCTCGTTGGAGGTGTAGGGGTAGGAGAAGAAGTGGACCATTTCCAGGGCTACCCCCCGTTTGGCAATCATCCAGGAGGCCACCGGGGAGTCAATTCCTCCGGACAGCAGGGACACCGCCCTGCCGTTGATGCCCACAGGCAGTCCCCCCGCCCCCGGTTCCGGGTCGGCGTGGACAAAGGCAGCGTAGTCCCGGATCTCGATATGCACAGTGAGTTCCGGGTTGTGGACGTCCACCCGCAAATCGGGGTAGAGCTCGTCCAGCTCACCCCCCACATACTGGCTGAGGCGGATGGAGGTCATGGGGAAGGTCTTGTCTGCCCGCTTGGTCTCCACTTTGAAGGTTTTGGCGGCGGACAGCTTGTCATCCAGATACTCCCGGGCGGCAGCAAGGATGGCGTCCTTGTCTTTCTCACAGGCCCGGGCCCGGCTGAGGCCCACCACGCCGAACACGCGGGTCAGCGCCTCCCAAGCCCCGTCCATGTCGCATGCGTCGGTCATAGGCTCCACATAGGTGGTGGACTGGCGGGTATACACCCGGAACTGGCCCAGATTGTTCAGTCGACGGTAGATGTTGGCCTGAAGTTTGTCCTCAAAGCTGCGGCGGTTCAGCCCCTTCAGCACCATCTCCCCCAGCTTGAGAAGGATCATCTCATTCACTTTAATCACCTTTTTATAGGGGCGGATATCATCCGCCCACAGCTTAATTGGGTACTCCGTAAAATACGGGCGGCTCATAGCCGCCCCTACGTTTTTTCCCTTTGCCAGTCTGGAATTGCCTTTGCCTGCTCATACAGGCGAACATAGCTCTGGTGGCGGGTCCTGGGGATCTCCCCCGCCTTCACAGCTTCCAGCACGGCGCATCCCTTTTCCTTTATGTGGGCACAGTCCTGAAACCGGCACGTTCCCAGATAGGGGGCAAACTCCCGGAAGGAATATTGCAGCTTCTCCTTGCGCTCCGGCTCCATCTTGTCCACATCGAAGGAGGAGAAGCCGGGAGTATCCGCCGCCAGCGCCCCGCAGGACAGGCGGAAGAGCTCCACATGGCGGGTGGTGTGCCGTCCCCGGCCCAGTCTGTCGCTTACCTCCCCGGTGGCCAGGCCGAAGCCAGCCTCCAGGGCGTTTAAAATGCTGGACTTGCCCACGCCGGAGTTGCCGGTGAAGGCGCACACCTTGCCGGCCAGACTGCGGCGCAGTTCCTCAATGCCCTCTCCCGTCTCGGCACTCACCCGGAGGGTGGGGAAGCCCGCCCTCTCGTAGATGCGGGCCAGATCTTCCCCCGGCTCCAGGTCGCATTTGTTGACGCAGATCAGCGTTTCGCACCCCCGGCTGGCGGCGATGGCGGCCACCCGGTCGATGAGGAAGGGATCGGTCACCGGCACCGCCTGAGAGGCCACTACCACCAGCAGGTCAATGTTGGCCACCGCAGGGCGATAAAACTCATTTTTCCGGGGGAGTATCTCATCCAGCGCGCCGGCCCCGGCCTCCAGCGGGGTGAAGCGCACCCGGTCTCCCACCAGTGGCGTCAGTCGGTTGTGGCGGTGCTTTCCTCGGGCCCGGCAGGAAAACACCCCCTCGCCGTCGTCCACATAGTAGAAGCCGCTGAGTGCCTTTCTGATAATGCCCTCACTCATGAATCAAAGTTGACGGGGATGGTGCCCTCCGCCACGCCGTTGACATAGTAGGTCAGCGTCTTCATGCCCGTGCCGCTGACGGTAAAGGTCACACCCGACTCCATGGCGGTATCCACCGTCTTTTTCCCCACCTCGCCGCCGTCCATAAACAGCTGCACGGTTACAACCCCGTCGAAGCGGTCCAGCCCGACGGTGACATCCTTGCTCTTGCTGGTGGGCTGGCCGGTCTCGTCAGGCGGCTTGTTGGCGGGGTCAGGCCCCTTACTGATCACCAGGTTGACCTCGGTGCCCTCTGTCACCTCAGTGCCCCCCAGCGGGTACTGGCTAATGACCTTGCCCTCTTCCACCTCGTCGTCAAATTCCGGCTGGAAGTTGCCCTGTTTCAATTTACAGTTGTTGATTTCGGTCAGCGCCCTGGACTCGGTCATGCCCACCAATTTTGGCATAGAGAAGGGCTTATCCTCCGGGCCCTTGCTTACCACAATCTGTACCTCCGTACCCGGGGCGAGCTCCACATCCTTGGTAGGCGTATAGGAGATGACAAAGCCCTCCTCAATGGTCTCGTGGTTCTCATACTCGGGCGCCGCAACCTTCAGCCCAATGCTCCGCAAGTAGGAAGCGGCGTCTATATATGTCATCCCCTCAAGCGGAGGCATGGGGATAATCTCCGGGCCGCCGCTGATGGTCACCTTAATTTCAGTGACACTCTCCCCAACTTCCCTCTCCCCCTTGGGGTCCTGATCGATGATGGTACCGGGGGCGGCGTCATCGGTAACGGTGTCGCCCTCCACCAGGGTAAATCCGGCCAGCAGCTCCGTGTCGTCCCTGACCTCCTCGTAGATCCTGCCCACCAGATTGGGGACAGTGTGTGTCTTCGGAGGGGCCAGCATCCCGGCAAAGATGGTGTTCCACAGGAAGTAGACAATGACGCCCACAAAGAGCAGTACAGCAGCCACGGCCAGAAACACCGGCCAGACAGCCCCGCGCTGGCGGTGCTGAGAGGGGTAGTCCTCTTCCTCGTCTTCATACCGGCGGCGGCGCTGGGGAGAATAGTCCTCTTCCTCCTCATACCGGCGGCGGTCGCGGCGGCGCTGGGGCGGCGGATAATCCTCCACGTCCTCATACCGCGGCTCCGGAACAGAGCGGCTTGGCACCGGGTGAGCGGGACGAATCTGGGTGTACTCCTCCTCCGGGACCTCCTCAGGGTCAAATTCAGAGACATTATAGTCAAAGTTGATACTGGGGTTCTTGCGGAATTCCTCCAGGTCAGCAAGCATCTCGTCGGCGGAGAGATACCGGTCGTCCGGGTTAGGGGCCATGGCCTTCATGGTGATAACCTCCAGCGCCTCGGGGATGGAGGAATCCAGCTCCCGGGGCGAGAGGGGAATGGAGTTGATATGCTGAATGGCCACTGACACCGGAGTGTCTCCCTCGAAGGGAAGCCGACCGGTGATCATCTCATAAAGAACCACGCCAGCGGAGTACAGATCGGAGCGGCTGTCGATGTGGCTGCCCCGGGCCTGCTCCGGGGAAATATAGTGGACGGAGCCCAGGGCCTCCTGTGTCAGGGTACTGTGCCCTCCGGAGGCCACCCGGGCGATGCCGAAATCGGCCACCTTCACGCTGCCGTCCCGCAGAACCATGATATTGTGGGGCTTGATGTCCCTGTGGATGATTCCCCGGCTGTGGGCGTGGCCCAGGGCCTTGATGATCTGGATGATAAAGTGCAGGGCCTCCCTCCAGTTCAGCCGGTTTCCCTTTTTCTGCATGTACTGCTTCAGGGTAATGCCGTCAATCAGCTCCATAACAATATATTCCAGCTCGGAGGAGCGGCTTACATCGTACACAGCCACGATATTCGGGTGGGACAGCATGGCAACCGCCTGGGACTCGTCGTGGAAGCGGCGGCGGAACTCAGCGTCCTGGGACAGGTCCTCTCGCAGAATCTTGATGGCCACCAGCCGGTTCAGCCGGTGGCACCGGGCCTTGTACACCTTGGCCATGCCGCCGGTGCCCACCAGCTCCAATATTTCATATCTGTTATCGAGTAATTTACCGATGTACTGATCCATGGTAAATATCCTCCTATTCTTAGCGTTTCACCAGCACCACCGTCACGTTGTCCGGCGCGCCCCGACTCAGAGCAATCTCCAGCAGACGGTGGCAGCACTCCTCTTCCCCGCCGCCGTGGATCACCTCGTAGAGCATCTCCTGCTCGTTGACCACATTGCTCAACCCGTCGCTGCACAGCAGCAAATAGTCCCCCGGGACCAGTGGCTGGCGGAAACAGTCGGCCATGAGGAGAGGCTCCGCCCCCAGGGCCCGGGTAATCAGGTTCTTGTGGGGGTGGGTGCGGGCCTGCTCACGGGTGAGCTCTCCCCTCTCTACCAGATCCTCCACCAGGGAGTGGTCCCTGGTGATCAGCACAATCCCCTCGCTGTTGATGTGGTAGGCTCGGCTGTCCCCCTCATTCAGGATGACGGCCTCCCTCTCCCCGGCCAGCGCCGCCACCAGGGTGGTGCCCATGCCGGTACAGGCCTCGTCGTGGATAGAACGCTGAAACACTGCCTGGTTGGCCGCAGAGGCGGCGTGGCCCATCCTCTCCTCCGCCGAGCCCTCCTGGCCCGCCTTGAGAAATTCCTCCATAAACAGCTCCACTGCCATGGTGCTGGCCACGTTGCCCGCCCGTGCTCCGCCCATGCCGTCGCACACCAGGGCAATTACCCTGCCGTCCTCCAGCACCTTGGCCGCGTAGGCATCCTGATTTTGTTGGCGTACCGCGCCGCGGTCGGTTACTCCCCATACCTGCATAGCGTTCAACCTCGTTTCTTGCTTTGTCGCGTCTCTATGTAGGGGCGGCCTTTGGCCGCCCGAAAACAGGCCTCTCTCCTCTGCGGACGACCGCAGACTGTCTCTACGTGAAATCCTGCTTCATCGCCTTACGGCGCAGCTGACCGCAGGAGGCGTCAATATCGCCCCCCAGCTTCCGCCGGACGGTGACTGTCACGCCCTGCCCCTCCAGCCGCCTCTGAAAGGCGGCCACTCGGCGGCTGGGCTTCAGGGGACTTTCCTCCACCTCGTTGAGAGGAATGAGGTTCACATGGGCCGGGGCCCCCCGCAGACGTCTGGCCAGCAGGTCGGCCTGCCAGTCGGCGTCGTTCACCCCGTCGATCATGGCGTACTCATAGGAAATGCGCCGCCCGGTTTTTTCAAAATACCGGCGGCAGGTCTCCAGCAACGTTTCCACCCCCACGCTCTTGTTCACCGGCATAATTCGGGACCGGGTCTCGTCATCGGGAGCGTGGAGAGATACCGATAAGGTCAATTGTAACTCATATTGGGCCAGTTTGTCAATTTGCTCCACTAAACCGCAGGTGGACAGGGAGATGTGCCTCATCCCGATATTCAGCCCATCCGGGTTGTTTACCAGGGAAAGGAAACGCAAAACTGTATCAAAATTGTCCAGAGGCTCCCCAATTCCCATTAAAACAATGTTGGAAACAGGGACTCCACTGTCAATTTGGGTAAACAGAACCTGATCCAGCATTTCCGCGGGTGTCAGATCCCGCATCTTGCCTGCAATGGTGGAGGCGCAGAAGGCGCAGCCCATGCGGCACCCCACCTGACAGGAGATGCACACCGTGTTTCCGTGCTGATAGCGCATGAGGACCGACTCCACACAGTTGCCGTCAGCCAGCCGCCACAGGTATTTAATGGTGCCATCCTGGGCCGACTCCTGCTTTCGGGCCACCGTGGGCGGACTAAGAAGGGCGTTCTCCCCCAGCTTCTGCCGCAGCGCCTTGGACAGGTCGGTCATCTCATCGAAGGAGGCGGCTCCCCTGTACAGCCACTTAAATATTTGCTTGGCCCGGAAAGCAGGCTCCCCCTGTTCCTTCAGCCAGGCGGCCAGCTTCTCAGGGGTCATTGACTTTATGTCAACCAATGGGTTCACTCCTTCCTGCGCATCTTACAGATGAAGAACCCGTCTGTCTCCTGGCGGTGGGGCCACAGAGTGCTCATCCCCGTCCGGGTATCCCCCGCATGTTCGGGCAGGCGGAACTCCTCCGCCTTAAACTGAGGGTGTCTCTCCAGGACACTCAGGGCCACCTCTTCGTTTTCCCGGCGCAGAAGGGTACACGTGGAGTAGACCAGCACTCCGCCGGGTTTCACATATCGGGCCGCGTTGTCCAGAATGGCCCGCTGGACCCGGGGCAGGTCCGCCAACGGCTCCGGGTCCTTGTAGCGGATGTCCGGCTTCTTGCGGATCACGCCCAGACCGGAACAGGGCGCGTCCACCAGCACCCGGTCAAAAGCGTTTTCCCACTCATGCCGGAACAGCTTGCCGTCGACCGTCACGGGGACAATATTACGTAAACCAAGCCGGTCCGCCCCGGCCTGGATCAGCTTTTTCTTATGGGCGTGGAGGTCGCAGGAGATCACCTCTCCCCCGCCCTCCATCCGGATGGCGCAGGCAAAACTCTTGCCGCCGGGGGCGGCGCAGCAGTCCAGCACCCGCATCCCCGGTCCGGGGTCCAGGGCCTCCACAGCCAGACGGCTGGCCGGGTCCTGGATGTAGAACAGCCCCTTCTGGAAGGCGGTCAACCTCTCCAGGTTGCCTGTTTTGGATAGAATCAGGCAGTCGGCCATCCATGGGTGGGGCTGAACCTGAACCCCCTCCCCCTCCAAAGAAGCAGTCAGCTCCTCCGCTGTGACTTTCGTCGTGTTTACCATGGCGGCGATGGGCGCCCGACCGTTGTCGGCGGCCAGAAGCCTGGCCGTTTCCTCGCTGCCCAGGGCGGTGAGAAATTCCCGCACCAGCCACTCCGGATGGGAGTAGAGGATGGACAGATAGCTGGCCGGGTCGTTTTGCGGGATGGTGGGCAGGTGGTCGATATTGCGCTCCAGATTGCGCAGGATGCCGTTGACCATCCCCGCCGCCCGGGGGTTTTTGCAGTGCTTCCGGGTCATCTCCACCGAGGCGTTCACCGCCGCGCTGTGGGGAATCTTGTCCAAAAACAGCATCTGGTAACACCCCAGCCGCAGGGCCTCTACCACCCGGCCCTCCATCCGCTTCAGGGGCAGATTGGAGAAGTGGGACAGGTAGAAGTCCAGCAAAATCCGGTTTTGCAGCACGCCGAAACACAGCTGGGTGGCCAGCGCCCCGTCCCGACTGTCCAGGCCGGCGGAGGCCAGCCACTTTTTCAGGATGGCGTCCGACCATCCCCCCTGCCGCTGGCAGTCGTTCAGCGCCAGCAGCGCCGCTTCCCGGGCGTCCATGGACCTCCACCTCCTCTTGTGGGACCCGCCCCCCCTGGGCGGGTCATTTTTGCCGATTCTCTCCTGATTCTGGGATGGCCCGCCGCCCTCGGCGGGCCCCACGTCTATTTCTCATGCACGATGGGGTTTCCTGCCAGGTAGGCGGCAACCGTCATCCTCTTTTTTCCCGGGGCCTGGAGCTCCAGGATGCGCAGGACCTGGCCGTCGCCGCAGGCCACATCGATCCCCCCCCAGGCGGCGGCAATCACAGTGCCGGGGAAGGCATCGGTATGCTGCTCCACCACCTGGGCCTGCCACAGCTTGATGGGCTCGCCGGTAATTGCTGCGGTAGAAGCCCCCGGCCAGGGGTACAGGCCCCGGATATGATTAAAAATCTCCTGGGCACTCCTGGTCCAGTCCACCGGCGACATCGCCTTGGAGAGTCTGGGGGCCTGGGTAGCCTGGGTGTGATCCTGATGGGTGTAGGTGGCTGTCCCGGCCTGAATTTGGGCCACAGCCTCCACCGCCAGCTCCCCGCCCAGCTGGGCCAGACGGTCATAGAGGGCGGCGGCATCCTCCGTCTTCCCGATTTTGACCGCCTGCTGAAGGATGACGTCCCCCGCGTCCATATCCCGGACCATGCGCTGAATGGTGACGCCGGTTACCTTCTCCCCGTTGAGGATGGCCCAGTTGATGGGGGCGGACCCCCGGTATTTGGGCAGCAGGGAAGAGTGAACGTTGATGCACCCCCTGGGAGGCAGGGCAAGGATCTCATCGGGGAGGAAACGGCCATAGGCTGCCACCACAATCAGCTCCGGGTTCAGCTCCTGTAAAATGGCCAGGGCGGTCCCGTCCCGCAGGGTCTCGGGCTGATAGACGGGGATGCCATGGACCAGGGCCCTCTCCTTCACCGGGGTGGGCTGGAGCTTATTGTGGTGCCGGCCTACCGGCCTGTCCGGCTGACTGAACACACCCGCCAGCTGATGTCCGGCCCCCACCAGCCCCTCCA
>CATONV010000070.1 GCA_951801655.1 uncultured Oscillospiraceae bacterium
GGGTGTCCTTCAACAAGGTGTTCGCCAAGCTGGGCAGCGACTACAAAAAGCCGGATGCCACCACCGTTATCACCCGAGAAAATTTTCAGGAGACAGTCTGGTCCCTCCCGGTCACCGATCTGCTCTACGTGGGCCGGGCAGCAGCCCGGACCTTTGAAAAATTTGGGATCCGTACCATCGGCGACCTGGCCGCCTTCGACCGGGAACAGCTGTTTACTCTCCTGGGCCGGAACGGCATTCAGCTCCACGACTTTGCCAGCGGTCGGGATCGCTCCCCCGTGGCCCCCGCCGACCGGTATACGCCCCCTAAGTCCATCGGAAATGGATACACTTTCCCAAACGACCTCCAAGGCCGGGAGGAGATCAAAGCGGGCATCGCCCAATTGGCCGACCAGGTGGCGGCCCGGCTTCGCAGGCACTCCATGAAGTGTCAAGGAATTTCACTTTCCATTCGGGATCCAGGCTTTCACGACATCAGCCGTCAGATGAGGTTGGACCCGCCCACCGATCTGGCCCGGGAGCTGGCTCGGGCGGCCATGGAATTGGCAGACAACTGCTGGAACATGTCCAACCCGGTACGCGCCCTGACGGTGACCGCCATTTATCTGATCCCCGCCGAGGAGGCAGGCGCCCAACTGGATCTGTTCTCCGACGGACGGGATGAAAAGCGCCGCCGTCTGGAGAGGCTGGAGGGCGCCCTGGACGCCATCCGGGCCAAATACGGCCCCGGCTCCATCGCCCCCGCTTCCGCTCCCCTAGACCCCCGTCAGGAGCGCCACGCCCCGCCGCCCGGCGGGGCATACCAAGAGGACTGACCGCATAATTTGGGGCATGGAGGTGTTGTCCATGCCCTTGTCCTTTTTGGATTTTCTGTGTCAATTGATGGAAAATCCCGCCCTGTTCGGCACAGTTTTACTCATCTTGGCCGTCCTGCTGGTGAACGGCTGGACTGACGCGCCCAACGCCATCGCCGGGGTGGTGGTAACGGGCGCCCTCCCCTTTCGGCCGGCGGTTGCGCTGGCGGCGGTGTGTAACTTTTTGGGGGTACTGTGCGTCACCTCGGTGAACGCCTCGGTGGCGGAGACGGTCTACTCCATCGCCTCCTTTGGCGGCGGGCCCAAGGCCGCCCTCACCGCCCTGTGCGCAGCCATGGCGGCCATTGTCCTGTGGGCGGGACTGGCGTGGATGTTCGGTATTCCCACCAGCGAAAGTCACGCCCTGGTGGCCGGCATTTCCGGGGCGGCCGTGGCTCTGGATGGTTCCCTCTCCTGTATCCGCTGGGACTGCTGGGCTCGGGTCATCCTGGGGCTGATCCTGTCCTCCGCCGCCGGTTTTTGGGCCGGGCGGGCGATTCAGAGACGGCTCAGAGACATATCGCTTTCTGAGCGTACATTCCTTTTGGCCCAGTTGCCTGGGGCGGCCGCTGCCGCCTTTCTCCACGGTGCCCAGGACGGCCAGAAGTTTATCGGTGTCTTTCTTCTGGGGACCGCTCTGGCCCAGGGCCGGGCGGACGAAGCTACCTTTGTGATCCCTCTGTGGCTGATGGCCCTGTGCGCCGTCTTTATGTCTCTGGGCACCCTGATGGGGGGCAAGAAGATCATCGACACCGTAGGTCGGGAGATGGTATCCCTGGGCCCCCGGGAAGGATTGGCCGCCGATCTGGGTAATATCGTCTGTCTCCTCTGCGCTACCCTGATGGGCCTGCCCGTGTCCACCACCCACACCCGCACCTCCGCTCTGCTGGGAGTTGGTTCCTCCGGGGGCTCCCACCCCAACTGGTTAGTGGCCGGAAAAATCGCTCTGACCTGGGCTCTCACCTTTCCCGGCTGCATGGTTATCGGTTACTGGACGGCGCGAGGGTTCCTCTCCCTGTAAGGGCGAATATCATCCGCCCCTACATACACCTCGAACCCCCCTCATACATATCCTACTCTGGAAGCAGCCGTACAGGCGCAAGTCTGCGAGTGCTCCAGAAAGGGTTCTTACATCGTGTTACAGGCACTTACCTGGGCCGCCGCCGGCACGGGCTTTACTGCCCTGATGACCGCCGCCGGGGCTGCCGTAGTCTTTTTGTTCCGCAAAAAAAATTCCCAGACCATCCATCGGGTGATGCTGGGCTTTGCCGCTGGGGTGATGATTGCAGCCAGCATGTGGTCGCTGCTCATCCCCGCCATTGAGAAAGCAGAGGAGCTGGGCCAGACGGGCTGGCTGCCCGCCGCCGGCGGATCTGTCCTGGGCATTGGCTTTCTGCTGCTGATGGATTTCCTCCTGCCCCACTTCGGGCCGGAGTCCTTCCACCGGGGCGCCACTCCCAGCCGCACAGCCCTGCTGGTGCTGGCGGTCACCCTCCACAATATCCCGGAGGGCATGGCAGTGGGCGTCTCCTTTGCCCTGGCGGCCCAAAACAGCGATACCGCTCTGCTCACCGCCTCAACCGCCCTGGCCGTCGGCATCGGCATTCAAAACTTTCCCGAGGGGGCGGCCATCTCCCTGCCCCTGTACCAGGAGGGGATGGGCAAGGGCAAGGCCTTCCTCATCGGGGCCCTGTCCGGAGTGGTGGAACCCGTCTTTGCCCTTCTCACAGTGCTGGTGGCCGGGACGGTTCAGCTGGTCCTCCCCTGGCTGCTGTCCTTCGCCGCCGGGGCCATGCTCTACGTGGTGGTGGAGGAACTCATCCCCGAGGCCAACCTGTCCCAAGGGGGGCACTCGGGCACACTGGGCGTGATGGCCGGGTTTCTCATCATGATGATTTTAGATGTGGCGCTGGGATAACTTCTCCATCGGCCGCCGGATGCGGTCCATGTTCTCTCTGGCCCGCCGTTCATAGCCCCGAGCCGACAGCGCGCCGAGTCGTCGCGCCCTGCATGCAGATTGATGCGTCGGGCGCAGAGAACTCTCACATCTCTTTTCTGATCTGCCGCAAGGCATTCTTCTCCAGCCGGGACACCTGGGCCTGGGAGATGCCGATCTCAGCGGACACCTCCATCTGGGTCTTGCCCTGGAAGAAGCGCATGGAGAGAATCTTCCTCTCCCGCTGGGTGAGGTGGCCCACCGCCTCCTTCAGGGCGATGCGCTCCACCCACATCTCGTCGTTGTTCTTGTTGTCCTTCACCTGGTCCATCACGCAGATGGTGTCCCCGCTGTCGGAGTACACCGGCTCATACAGGGACACCGGCTCCAAAATTGCGTCCAGGGCGAAGACCACGTCCTCCCGCTTCAAGTCCAGCATTTTGGCGATCTCGTCCACGGTTGGCTCCTTCTGGTGCTGGGCCATGTAGGCCTCCTTGGCCTGGAGCACCTTATAAGCCGTGTCCCGCATGGCCCGGGACACCCGCATAGTGCTGTTGTCCCGGAGGTAGCGGCGGATCTCTCCCACAATCATGGGCACAGCGTTCCGAGGTTGAAAAACAAATTTCTACGCTGAAAGTTTAAATTTCAGCTTTACATCGGTATAATCGGCGGAAATTGTGATACGATCTATCACGGAAGAGAGGACAATCCTCTGTTCCTGGATGGACATGTTCGGCCATGCGTCCTGTATTCCCTCCAGCCGTTGATAAACGCTTAACACCGAGAGAGCAACTTCTTGTTTGGCGTTCTCATCTGCAATCGACGCTGTCAGACGGTCAATGTCGGCTTTGGTTTTGTTGATCGTTTCCAGCAAATACACGTCGCCGCTGTCTCCATATAATCCATACAAGCGGCGCAGTTTCACCTCGGCTCTATCAAGTTGCTCTTGTAGCATATCACTTACGCTGCCGGACTGAACGGACTTTTGGGCATTGGCAAGTTTCTCTTTTGAAACTGCGAATAGTGTTTGGATCACGCCAGCCTCAACATCTTCTGCATATGGCGCAGGCACATCACAGTCAGGGTCTCGCACCAGGTACTGTTTACTGCGCTGCTGAGAATAGCATACCAGCTTATACCCTGCTTTCCCCCACTTCATGTAACGCATCCTTGCTCCGCACTTTCCGCAGTAACAAAAGCCGGTAAGGAGATGTTCTGTCTTGGTGACAAGTTTTGCCGCCGAGCGGCTTGCCAATAACTGCATGGCTTGCTGGTAGGTTTCCAGGGATATAATCGGTTCATGCCTTCCCCGGTATTCCTCGCCGTTGTAGACAATATACCCGGCGTTGGACTTCCTGGTAATGATATTGTATACCACGCGCTCATATTTCAGGTCCAGCTCATCGGCGATTTCCTGCATCCCCGCCCCGGCAAGATATCGGTCATAGATATGACGCACCATCTTGGCCTCTTCATTCGGAATCAGGATTCCTTGGGTTGTGTCATAGTCATACCCATACGGCGTTCGTCCGCCGCCGGGCCAGTACCCCTTTTCCACCCGTTTCTGCATACCGCCTCGGGTGCGCTCAAAGATGTTCTCGCGCTCCAGCTGCGCAAATACGGACAGAATGCCCACCATTGCCCGCCCAAACGGAGTGTCGGTGTTGAAGCTCTCCATAATAGAGATAAACGCCACATTCGCAGGAATCATGACATCCTCAATCAAATGTAACGTGTCCTTCTGACTCCGGCTGAGACGGTCCAGCTTTACTACAACCACGTGGGTAATGACTCCAGATTCAATATCTTCAATCATATGTTTCATTCCAGGGCGGTCCAAACTGCTGCCTGAATATCCGTCATCCGTATAAAGCCGGGTGTCCTTCACGTTAGACATTGTCTTTGCGTATGCTTGAAGTTTCTCCATCTGCACATCCAGAGAATAGCCCTCATCGGCTTGTTTGTCAGTAGATACGCGGCGGTACAAGGCCAGAACAATGTCTTGGGTAACTTCCAGCGGCCTAATCATTTTCGATTTACTCATGCTGCCTCCAATCAGCAAAATTAGCCCTTACCACGAAGCCATGGGTTCATTATACTTCTTCTGGATATGTTTTTCAAGTTTATCATCCTGTTTCCAGGTTTTTTCAACGCGCTCAGCTACAGTTGCAAAAACATGTTCCATCGCCGGTGTGACGATGTCCATGGTTTTCAGCTGCGCCCTCGTCAGCTGGTTCCCAGCTGCATCAAAATATCGAAAGTTCAAATCATCCACCTCCACTGAGACTATTCCCAGTATAAAAGGGGTGTAAACATCCGTGCCGGGAAAAGGTTTGTCCGCATACATAAAGCGGCCTTTTCCCGGCGCGGTCTCATTACAATTGTTTTTGACAGACTGAAACAGGAGAGGGCCCGAGGGCCCTCTCCTGTTTTGCTTGGATACTGGGGTATTACTCGTTGGTAATGGCGGTCCAGTTCTCCACCAGATTGCCCTCGCTGCGGCGGGTGTAATCGTGGGAGTTGGTAGCCTCCAGAACCTCGTAGTAGTACCAGGTGCCATCCGGGTTGTCGGACCACTGCTTAGCCTCGGCCAGCAGGCCCTCCTCGTCAACCTCGCGGTCCAGGACGTTGTTGATCAGCGTCATGGCCTCCGCACGGGTGATCGCCTTCTGAGGCAGGAAGGTACCGTCAGTGTAACCGCTGACCCAGCCCTTGCTGGCAGCGTAGGAGATCAGATTCTCAGCCCAGTGGCCGGTGGTGTCGGAGAAGGGATTCTCCACTCCCTCGGTCACCACGTCGAACTGAGCGGCGATGGCCGCGAATTCGGCGCGGGTGATAGTCTGGCCAGGACGGAAGGTGCCATCAGGATAGCCGCTGATGATGCCCGCGTTAGCCAGCGTAGAAATAGCCCGGTTGGACCACCTCTCGCTGGCCACGTCACTGAAGTCATTGGCGTCAGTGTCGTAGATGGCGCGAGACTCCTCGGTCAGCAGACGGTAGAAGATAGCGGCAACCTCTTCGCGGGTGATGTTGTTGCCGGGACGGACAGTACCGTCAGTGTAACCGCTCACGTAAGCGAAGTGGTCGTCCCGGTTCAGCTGAGTGTCACCGGCCAAAGGCACTTCGCCATCAATGATGGTAGTCGTGTCGCCGCCGCCGGTTCCGCCGCCGTCAGTGCCTCCACCGCCGGTTCCACCGCCGCCACCGCCGCCGGTGCCGCTGCGGCCAAAGTTGGCAACCACCTCATAGGTGCTGCCGGCAGTGACCGCAAACTCAACATCCAAGTCCGTACCCGTACTCAGAACTGTTCCGTTCTGTGTCCAGCTGCTGAAGTAGGTGCGGGACAGGGTGGTGGTAGACGCGGTGTTTCTCAGGGTCACAGTGCCGCTGGCATTGGCGCCGCCCAGATTGAAGATCTGGTGGGCGCCGGCAACAGTGCCGTAGGCCTCGTTACTGGTGGCGTAGTACACCACGGCCTGCTGGTTGTCGGGGATTCCGTCGGGACCTCTGCCGTCCGTGCCGCCGCCGTTGTTATCAACCGCGTAGCGCACATTGACAGAGCTCTCGCTGGCAGCCACCGTCTTGGGCAGGGTGTCGTTCAAGACGTAGTGATTTCCACCCACATCCAGCGCCGCAGGTGCGGTAGTCAGGGTGTAAGGCAGGCCGTTGGTGCCATAGACCGTGTTGCTGCCGATCCCATTGCCCTGGGCGTCCACATAGTTCACCGTGATAGCACGGGAACCGGCGGGCGCAAAGGTCAGAGTGTAGCTAGCACCGTCGGTCACGGCAGTGTCCTCGGTGAGGCCGTCGCTCCAGACTCCGCTGCCGGTGAAACCGGCGTTGGCGGTGCCGGTGGGCAGGGCTCCAATGACGGGCTGGGCATCTTTCCAGTTGCCTGTGGCGTCCTTTACCTTCAGGTTAAAGACACGGGTCAGGGTGCCGTCGGCCAGGGTCCAATTCTGATAAGAATCGGCATTCCAGACACCATTAGCAATGCTCAAAGTCACCGTTGCCTGATACTCGTCGGGGATACCGTCCTCATTTTCGTCGGCCAGCCACTGGGCAGTGTAGGTGATTACGCTGTCCTGAGCATTTTCAGCCTTCACAGTCGGGGCGACCGCAGGACTCCAGCCGTTAAAAACGGCCTTGTCCCTGGTAACATTGGGCGCCTTGGGAGTTGCCTCACCGGCCAGAAGACCGGAAATCCTCTTCACTTCCGTCTCACCATCCATGTAGACGACAGTGTACTTCTCTTCCTCCACGTCAGGGATCAGGTTTCCGTTGGTGTCAAGACCCCAAACGGCGTAGACAGTTTTGTCGTCGTCCATCATGATCCTGGGCGCATTGTGACCGGAGTCGTACTGGTAGAGCTTCTCAGGCAGTTCATCGCCGCCGGCAAGAGGCTTACCATTCTTGACGCTTTCATCCGTTGTCCAGCCCAGGAAGAGGACCAGCACAGATTTACCGTCAACGTCCACATTATCATGCTTGGCAATGTTCATCTTCAGAGGATGATCTGTGCCTTTCTCAACGATCTCTGCCTGTGTCTTGTCAATATAGCTGAATTCTCCGCTGGTGACATCGTAGGTCAGGGTAACCGCGCCGAACGCCTCAAACTGAGCGGTAAAGGTGTAGGTCTTGCCGCCCTGGAGGACGGGGCTGCCCTGAAGAGGATTCGCGTTCAGCTCCAGACCGTCGACTGTCTCAGACGCCGTCCAAGAACCTGTGAACCGGTGACCGGCCTCGGCCTCGGCCTTGGCCCAGATGACGACCTCACCCTTGGTGGCATAGTCATTGCCGGATTTGAAGGTTTTGACAACCACAGGAGTGGTGGCGTTGGTCAGCCTGCCGCCCGGGGCGGCCTCATAGACCACCTTCACCTGGTACTTGTCAGCGATGCCGTCAGAACCTTCCACGGAGGAATTGTTCTGATTGATCTTATCCTCGGCCCACTGAGCGGTATAGGTAATGGTGGTGCCTGCCGCAGGAGCGATAACCTTCCCGGCAACCACAGGACTCCAGCCCTCGAAGATGGCCTTGTCCTTGGAGGGGTCAGCAAAGCTGGGGGTCTTTTCGCCGGCCAGCAGGCCTGTAAACGTGCCGTTCTCAAACGCGTTGCCGTCAGTATCCACGTACTTGACAGTATACTTGGTCTCTGTCACGTCGGCCTGGCCGTTGTTGTTGGTGTCCTCGCCCCAGACGGCGTAGACGGTCTTGTCCTCGTCCATCGTGACAGAGGTCACGGTGGTGGGCACGGTGTCGTCCTTGGTGTAGATCACCGTGTCCTGAGACTCAGTCCAGCCAATCAAGGCATAGCTCTTAGGATCGGTAGCAGTGCCAAACTGATAGGTGACCGTACCGTAGTCATCCGTCAGCACATAGCTGCCATTCTCGATACCAGACACCTCGAACGTTTCCTCGTTGTCAGCGAACTTGCCGCCGTTGGCGTTGTAGGTCAGGGTGTGCGTCGCCTTCTTGTACATCCCGTAGAAGGTGATGTCCGCGCTGATTACCGCTGTCAGATCAGCCGGGGTCGTACCGTTCCTATCAGTGTACCATCCGAAGGTGTAGCCATCTACGGCACCATGAATCGGAATCTTGTCAGCAGTAAGCGCAGTGTCTTTCTCAATCACATAGCTTGCTTCATTGTTTCCAACCTTATCCAGCGAAAAGTCGGCATCCTGGACACCGCGGAACTGGAAGTCCACATTGGCAAATCCTTTCAGATTCAGCACTGCGCGGCCATTCACGTGCCAGGTAGATTCCCCATGATGCACATACTCAGGACTACCGCCAGTACCGCTTGCGCCGCTGGCAGATGCAGGTTTTTCCCATTCAACCTGGTAAGAGTTTTCTTTTGTTCTGGTTGCATCATAGGTGAAGGTATGCTTCTTTCCCCCAATAGTAGCCTCGATATTGGGGAAAGCGGTCGGACTATCCTTGAGAGCATACACTTCACCCTCTTTAGGATACTGAGTCACACTGCCTTGAGGGTTGCTTTCATCGGGATAATGGCCCTTTACCTTACCCATACCGGCAAAATACCATTTAGTGGAATCACCTTCTGGATTGTTCGCCCCCACTTCGTCCGGTTTCAGAATATAGAAGTAGGCGTCATGGATACCGGTCTTTGCCGTCTCCGGGCGTCCCATACCAAGCAGTTCCTGAAGGAATCCCAGCTTCATCAGGGCGTCGTCCACGCCGGGGCAGTCGTAGTCGGCCTCCTCAAAGGCCTGATACAGGGACAGAACATCCCGCATATCGGCCTCCAGGGCGTCGTAGTCCTCCGGGGTCTCAACGCTGTCAGGCAGCGCCGCGACAGCGTCCACAAACTTCTCAGCCACAGTGGGCTCAGCGGGTTTCAGAACATTTGCGATCTCCCCGGCAGCCTCGGCCACCGTCTCGTCCTCAGCGTTCTCGGCAACCGCCTCGAACAGCTCCTTGGAGGTCTCCAGAAGGGCCTCCTCCACGATTTCGCTGACAATCTCGTCCAGCTGATTGTCCTCAGCGGTGTCGTCGTCCGCGATCTCGGCGTCAGAGGTTTCCTCCTCAGTCTCAACCTCGGTCTCGGGCTGAGTTTCCTCCTCAGCCTCAGTTTCTTCCTCGGCCTCGGCCTCAGTCTTGGGCTGAGTCTCCTCCTCGGCCTCGGGCGCTTCACACGTCCAGACGACCTCGAAGCAGTCGTCGCCGTGCTCGTGCTCCTCCGCCTCGCAGATCAGCTCTTCGACGGTCTCATAGCAGGCGTCGTCGTGCTCATGATCCTCCTCGCAGATCAGCATGCTCTCGGCGGCGCAGCAATCGTCGCCGTGCTCGTGTACTTCCTGCTCGCAGATCAGTGTCTCGCTGCTCTCGCAGGTCCAGCCGTCTTCGTTGTGAACATGGCCGGTCTCTCCCCCCTCCGCAAAGACGGAGACGGGCAGCATGCCCAGGCACATGATCAGAGCGAGGAACATTGCCAGACCGCGTCTGCTGAGACTGTTCCAATTTCTCTTAGTCATTGAGTTACTTCCTTTCTTTGCAATATTTCGGATGCAAAGTATCCGGCGGCTGGGCTGCCATAACGGCTTTTTCGCCGAAAAAGCCGCCGTAGGCCCCGTGGCTTTGTGTCCCGTTTTTTCAAACGGTTTACTTTGTCCAGCAGCCGGGCTAACATAGCATCGTCCCCTGGGATTTTCGATACCTTAGTTCCCATAGCTTTGCAGCCCCATGGTTTCCCATGGTTTGCCAACACACCTGTCTGGCCGAGCAAACGGCCCTCCCGCTGCCGCCGGCGCTAAAACCGCAGCGGGTCACCCCCAGGGTGGGTTCTCACCTGACATGTGACCTCCTCCCTTCCTGATCCGGTTTATGAATCAGCCGTCGACCGTCTCCGCGGTCTGGGCGAATTCACGCACAAAGCTGTCGTGGAGCTCCTCCTCCGCTCGCTTCCGGGCCCTGACGGCATCCTCAAACCGGCCGTAGCTGCCCAGATAAATCCGCCTGCCCTTAAAGCAGATTGACGCACGCCACATGCCCTTGGAGGCCCGCCAGTCCACGCCCGGCACCCCGCTGGTGTTGTTGCGCCGCACCGTTTTGGCCGCCAGCATCTCCACGCAGGTGCCGTCTATATAGGTGAGGCCCCGCAGTCCCACCCCGGGCGTCCCAGCCCCGCCGCCCCGGTGCTGCCGGTGAGGACGGCTGTGGTCCCCCGTCCCCATACAGCCGCAGCTGACCGTGTGGCCGTTGCGCAGGTGGCAGGTTCTGACAATAGTCTCCTCGCCGCAGTCGCACCGGCACAGCCAGGCCGTTCGACCGTTCAGGTTTTCCGCCGGGGCCAGTACCGTCAAATTTCCGTACTTCTGCCCCGTCAGCTCCAATTTTTTCGTCGAGTGTCTCATTCCGCAGATACCCCATCTTTTGGCATATACAGAAATGTGTACTTT
>CATONV010000071.1 GCA_951801655.1 uncultured Oscillospiraceae bacterium
CAAAATTACATTTTTTCCTCGGCGTTTTCTTTCATTTTATCATCGGCGCTGACAGTCCATCTGGCAATTGTCACAGAGGCCACAGGCTTCTGTCACTGCGGACAGCAAATCTGACACAATCCCCTGCAAGGCCTCCGTGACGCGAATTACTTCTATCACGGTCATATGGCCTGGGATCACCACTGCCGCCTGATCCAGCCGCTCCCACTCGCTCAGATTCGCCGTTTCCAGATTTTCTGCTGTAATGCGGATCTCGATCTGGTTTTCCATTGTACACTGTTTCATTGTGCGCACCTCCGAAAATAATCATTAAAATTCACTGGTGCCCTTTTTCAATTCAAAAAGGGCACCAGTGGATATAACATATAAATTAGGGATCTGACCCATTAAGTGACCCATTAACGGATAGACTCCACTGGACATATTGGACACCCTTAGCCGCAAATGGGCACAAAAAGGCAGAATATCCCCTGTTTTAGACTTATTATAACGTATTGGAAAATCCGCGTGTAGTTCGGGTCCAAGAGACCGTGGGTTCAAATCCCGCCACTCGGACCAGTCGGAGTATCCTTGTGGGTACTCCGACTTTCTCTTTTCAGGTTTTATAATCGTATTTGCGCCAGCGGTTGAGGTTTAATTTGGACATGCGTCATTTCTGGGGACAGACTTGTTAAAACTCCAGATGGCATCTTATTCAAATTTGAATCTTATTGTTTTTTGTGTCTACATTACAACTACAAAAGCCATACAAAAATTTTGTTATAACAATATGGGCATAATTGGGACGGATCTCTTAATTTTGAAAAAGTTGAGAAATATCCCTCCTATTTTAAGAGTGCAATACAAGTTCCTATATACGTAATTGGGATAGATACCTAATCGCCGTGCTTCTCTGATAAGTTCAACCGTTCCACCCCATCCCATCCCGAGGCCTTTAAAATTCAAGGCTTCGGGTTTTTTAGCGAAACATGGGTCGCCCGGGCTCTGTGTATTCCACTTCCATGCTTCGGGAAACAGGGTTCCGAAAGCACAAGAGTTCCCCCGCCTGAAGTGAAAGCCTCATTTACCCTCTTGTTATTCAAATGCAGATACGATATACTTTAGTTAACCATCTGTTCGGGGCCGATCATGTGCCGAAACAGACATCCGTCTATCTCTGTTTGGAGAGTTCCTCTCCCCTGCCCCGCTTCTCTTGTTCCTCCAAACCAGCGATATCGCCATATTGTATTTTGGCATTGACGTGATTGACAGCATATGGTATTATGACACAGATTTTCTGACGATTGCGGCGGCGGCGGTTAATGAAAGAGGTCTAAATTTGGAGGGTGGGCGTATGGATTATTCAGGAGAGGTTTATGAGAGGACCAGGGAAGATTCTCCGGTCGCCAAGGCTCAGGAGCAGCACAGCGGCATACGCAGTGTTCAAAACCTGGAAGCAGTCATCAATGAGGGCCTTCGCGTCGCTCTGCTGGAAGAGACTCCGGATCAGTCGCTGGAGGTACTGCTGGAACATCTGGGAAAGGCGCTGAACGGGGAACGGACCTACATTTTTGAACAGAACGGAATGGGCTGCGACGACAACACCTACGAGTGGACGGCCGCCGGCGTGAAGCCGGAAAAGGAAAATCTTCAAAATGTCCCTCCAGAGGTGTGCGCAAGCTGGTATCGGAACTTCAGAGTCGGCAGGCATATTGTCATTGAGAGTCTGGAGAATATCCGGGAGACGGACCCTCTCCAGTACGAGAATTTGAAGCGGCAGGGCATTCACTCCCTCGTAGTGGTTCCTCTCTATGACGGCAAAAAGATTATCGGCTTTTACGGTGTGGACAACCCCCCTGTAAAGTCGCTGGAGTATGCCTCCAACATGCTCCAGACGGCGGCATACTTCATTGTATCCTCCCTGAAACGGCGCAACCTGGTCCGCGCTCTCCAAAAGCGGAGCTATAATGTTCTCCACGCTCTCAGCGTAGACTACCTGGGCATCTATCAGGTGAACTTCAACACCGACCAATGCGAGATATATCGGGACAGCGAACAGCTGAGTACAGGCTTGGCCGTCCGCTTTGAAGCCGGCTATCAGGCCGCCATGGAGAGGTATATTTCCCGGTACGTGATCCCGGAGGATCAGGAGAGGATCCGGGCCGTGACAAAAAAAGAATATGTTCTCACCCAGCTCCAAACAAAGAAGAAGTTTTCTGTCCGGTATCAGGTAAAAGACAGCTCCTCCGGCTTAAAGCACATGGAAATACACTTTTCCGCCACGGAGAAAACAGAGAACGAGAACTGTGTGATTTTTGCCCTGCGGGATGTCAACGCCGTGGTAGATCAGGAGGAGAAATACAAGCTGGAGGCGCGGCAGAGTCTGGAAGACATTCTGGAGGGAGCCAGAACGGGCATCTGGACGATCGAGCTGGAAGAGGGCTGCCAGCCGAGAATGTATGCCGACCGGACCATGCGGATACTCCTGGGCGTGCCGGATGAGATCGGACCGGAGGAGTGCTATCGGCGTTGGTTTGACAACATTGAACCGGACTATGTGGAAATGGTGCAGGAGGCTGTGCTGGAAATTCTAAAAATCGGCCGCGCCGAGGTAATCTACCCCTGGAATCATCCGAAACTGGGCAAAATATATGTTCGCTGCGGCGGCGTGCCGGACAAAACATTTACAAAACCGGGGGCCCGCCTGAACGGATATCACCAGGACATCACAGAGACTATGGTGACAAGGAAAAAACAGGAGCAGTCCATTATGGAGCTTCTGGAGAGAGTAAGGCGGGCAAATTCGGCCAAAAGCGAATTTCTTTCCCATATGTCTCACGATCTCCGCACGCCGATCAACGGAATCTTGGGCATGCTGACCATTTTGGAAAAAACGCAGGATGACCCGGACCGTCAGAGGGAATGCAGAAAGAAAATCCGCGTGTCAACAGAGCATCTACTGTCCCTGGTAAACGACGTTTTGCAGGTCAGCAAGCTGGAGAGCGGCAGACCGGCGGAGGTGGAAGAACCGTTCGACCTTCATGAACTATTGGAAGACTGCATCACGATTTTGTCCCCTCAGGCGGAGGAGAGGGAAATTCGTCTGGAACTGGAGGATTCCGGCCTGCGGCACAGCAGAGTCATTGGAAATCCGCTGCACCTGAAACAAATTCTGACGAATGTCATTGACAACGCCGTCAAATACAACCGGCCCAGAGGTTCCATATTCGTCCGGGCGGAGGAGACCGCCTTCTGCGGCGAAACCGCGAGCTGCCGCTTTGTAATCGAGGATACCGGAATTGGTATCGGAGAGGACTTTAAGGAACACATCTTTGAGCCGTTCACCCAGGAGAATCAGGGCGCCCGCACCAACTACGGCGGCGTTGGGCTGGGTATGTCCATTGTCAAAAAGCTGGTGGACCAGATGCAGGGAACTGTTGAGGTGGACAGCCGCGTCGGTAAGGGGAGTATCGTAGAGATCACTCTGCCTGTCCGGGTCGATGAGGCGTGGAGCAGACGGCCTGCGGAAGAAGATTGGCACGGCGATGTTTCCGGGATGCATGTTCTTCTGGTAGAGGACAATGAGATTAACTGCGAAATTGTAGAGTACATTTTGAAAGAGGCGGGCGCAGAGGTTGTAACCGCCAACGACGGAAAGGCCGCCGTAGACGCCTTTGCGGCCTCCGCCCCGGGGACGTTTGACTGCATTCTCATGGATCTGATGATGCCGGTTATGAGCGGCTATGAGGCGGCCCGGGTGATTCGCGGCCTGGATCGGACAGACGCGGTATCCGTACCCATCATAGCGCTGTCAGCAAACGCGTTTGAAGAGGACATCGCGCTGGCCAAGGGCGCTGGAATGAGCGAGCATCTGGCAAAGCCGGTAAATATCCTTAAGATGTTTACGGTTATGAGCCGGCTGAGACACCGTTAGACGGTCTGCGGCTGCACTTGGTGGACAGTGAAAATGTTAAACTGTGGAGATGGAAAAAGTATGAAAAACATGGCTTTGCCGCGTTCTCTCAGACTCAGCATAGCGGTAATCATTTGTTTGACTATTTTTGTGTTTTCCTTCCTCGGAATGTCCGTTAACCGTATGAGCGAAAGCACAATTGAACGTATAGGCACCGCCTACATGGCCGGAATGAACAAACAGGTCTCTTTGCATTTTGAAACCATTATTGATCTGCGTCTGACCATGGCGGAATCTATCGCACGCATCGCATCCGGAGAAGGGACTTCCAAATACGGCTCCAGGGAAGAGATTGAATACGGCTCCAGGGCGAGGCATTTTTTGTGCGCCGCCTTGTATTCGTCCGACGGCACGATTGAGATGATCTATGGCAACCCCGTGCAGCTCAACCACCCTGAGTCGTTTTTAGAGAGCCTGCGCAACGGGGAACGCAAGGCTGCATCCGCCGTCGACGGGAACGGAACCGGCGTTATCCTGTTTGGCGTTCCCTGCGCGTATCCCATGTCTGACGGAAACACCAGCCTTGCCGTTGTTGTGGGGCTTTCCTCCGCCTACATGAGTGAAGTGCTGTTCCTTGATTCAGACAGCTCGCTGATCTATTCGTTTGTCATACGCAAAGACGGCAGCTATGTTGTCCGAAATGAGGACAGCATCCACGACAACTATTTCGACCGGCTCCACAGCATCTTTGGCGGTCGGGACGAGGAGGCGGACGTCTACATCGGACAGCTGAAGGCCGCCATAAACGCGGAGGAAGACTATTCCGTCATTTTCCAAAGCGGACCATCCCGCCGTCACCTGTACTGCACCGCTCTGCCCTACTGCGACTGGTATCTGGTAACAGTCATGCCCTTTGACGGGCTGGACGATGCAATTTCCGGCATGAGCAGCCACTGGCTCATTCTCGTTTACGCCTCTTCCTGCGCGGTCATCGCCATGCTCCTCTACATATTCTTCCGGTATTTCAGAGTGTTCAGAAATCAAATGTCTGAATTAAAGCGAATGAACACAGAGATGGATGCGGCGCGGAACGCTGCCGAACAGGCGCGCAAAGAAGCGGAACACGCCAATGCGGCCAAACAGGAATTTCTCTCCAGCATGAGTCACGACATACGCACCCCCATGAACGCCATCATCGGGATGACGGCCCTGGCCATCGACAATACCCACAATCCGGAGCAGGTGCAGGAGTATCTGCGCAAGATTTCTCTGTCCAGCAAGCACCTTCTGGGTCTAATCAACGATGTGTTGGATATATCGAAAATCGAGAGTGGAAAAATGACGCTGAACGTGGGGCCGATGTCGCTGCGAGAGGCGATGGACAGCATTGTCAACATCATGCAGCCGCAGGTGAAGGAGAAGCGCCAACAGTTCAACGCGGCTGCCTACGAAATTCTCTCAGAAAATGTGTGCTGTGACAGTGTGCGCCTCAATCAGGTATTGATCAACCTGCTGGGAAACGCCGTCAAGTTTACTCCGGAGAGGGGCCGTGTTCAAGTTTCTGTATATCAGGAGGCGATTGCGGAGTATCCCTCCCGCGTCCGTACCCATTTTCTGGTGACTGACACCGGTATTGGTATGTCAAAGGAGTACCAAAAGCAGATATTTGACTCCTTCAGCCGTGAGGACAACACCCGCGTACAGAAAACAGAGGGATCTGGACTGGGAATGGCCATCACCAAATATATTGTGGATGCCATGGGCGGCACCATTTCCGTCCAGAGCGAGCAGGGCAAGGGCAGTGAATTTCACGTTGTGCTCGACCTGGAGAAGGCGGAAAAACAGGAGCCCGCTGCGGGTCTTCCCGCCTGGAATATGCTGGTTGTCGATGAGGACGAGCGGCTGTGCGCCAATGCAGTCCTCTCCTTGGCGGCACTCGGGATCCGCGCTGAATGGTGTTCAAGCGCCCGGCGGGCAATAGAACTGATTGAGCAACACCATCACGACAGATATCATATCATCCTCTTGGGTGGGAAATTGCCTGATATGACCGGGATAGAGGCCGCACGGACAATCCGACAGCACTTTGGCGAGGAAAGCCCAGCTCTGCTGCTCTCATCCTGTGACTTGAGTGGAATAGAAAAAGCGGAAGTGGGAATTTCCGGTTTCGTTCCCAGGCCTTTGTTCCAGTCCACTTTGCTCGACAGCCTGAAAAATTTTGCCGGCGCCGCCGCCGAAGAGACTGCCGACAGCGAAGAGTCGGTCGATTTGACCCTCTGCGGAAAACACATTTTGTTGGCGGAGGACAATGAGCTTAACTGGGAAGTTGCAAGAGAACTGCTCTCTATCCTGGAAATGGAACTGGATTGGGCTGAAAACGGAGAGAAGTGCGTCACAAAATTCCGAAAATCCCCTGTCGGGTATTATGACGCAATTATTATGGATGTACGGATGCCCATCATGGACGGTTACGAAGCGACCGCAGTCATCCGGGGTCTGGACCGGGAGGACGCCGATATTCCCATTATCGCCATGACCGCAGACGCATTTTCTGAAGACATTCAAAAATGCTTGGAGTGCGGTATGAACGACCATTTGGCAAAACCGATTGATATGCAGGCTGTCGCCCGCAAGTTAAAAAAGTATCTGAAATAAAAGCGAAGGCCATCCGCTATATTCCAAGCGGATGGCCTTTGTGCAATAAGACCACCCGTACAATGGGTGGTCTATTTTATCGTTTCATGCAAGCCTTGGGCAATTGGCGAAATACCGGATCTTTCACTTCTGGGAGCCGCTTCAGTCCTGACAGTTTTCCCCGAAAATCAGCGCGGCCTCAAACCGCAGCTTACCCACCATGTCCACTCCGCAGACGAATCTGCTGTCCCCCAGGCCGCTGGTCTGAATGGTCAATATCTCTCCGGGGCGGCACTCAGCCAGGTAACCGATCTGCATTTCGGCCAGATAGCGGTCCTGAGTCAGGCGCTCCATGCCCACGGCATCGCAGGCAAAGTCGGCGTATCGGGTATTGTTCACGTGGCCGTTTAAGTCGGAGTCGCTGTAGCGCATGGGGCGGCGTTCCGTCTCATGCAGGTCACCAGGCTGGCGGAGTCTGGCCAGGGTCATAGTCTTACACAGCTGGCCGCCGCCGGTACCGGCCAGCTCCGGGATGGCGCTCAGCCGCACCAGCTTATGGCTGTTCATGTCAGCCAGCACCCAGGCGGACACCGACTCCCCCACCGGCTGGCCGTTGGCTAGGATATCGTAGTCCCGGTACATAATAGCTCCCTTGCCCCCCCGGTGCCAGGTGCGGATAGTCAACTTATCCTCATACGTCAGGGGCCGAGACAGCCGGTACCAGGAGCGGGCTAACATCCAGAAGACTCCGTACCGCTCCACCAGTGTCTGTCTGGAGAAGCCTCCGTCCTCCGCCGCCAGAGTGGCGGCGTTCTGCAGGTGGTTGAGCAGTGCGGAGGCCTTGCACTGGTTCCGGCCGTCCACGTCCAAACCGTTTAAACGAATCTCATACTCATAAAACATACTCATTTTTCCTTGCCTCGAATCAAAATTGAAGTTTTGCAGCACAAGTCGTCTATGTCGTCGGCGGTGGCGGCAGGAATGCGGTATTTGCCGCCGCAGTCCTGACAATACAGGTCCACCGAACTAAAATGGACATCGAATCCCCACCGTTTGCTGCCGCAGGTGCAGGAGATGCCGCCCCGCTGGGCGATGTCTCGCAGCTCAGACAGAATCTCCTCCATGATGATCTCGTCCAGAAAGGCCCCGTTTTCAGCGGCATCCTCCCCCAGCTTGTCCACCGCCTGCTCCAGCCGGGCGGTGGCGGCGTACACCGGGCCCTCCTCCCCCACGTAGCAACAGTCCAGCCCAGAGGCGGCGCAGGAGAAGGCCAGCGCCTTCTCCCGGATGAACGCCTGGGAAGAGCAGGACACCGTGTGCTCCCGACCGCAGAACAGGCAGGGCACCGTCAGCTGCACCCGGTTTGGCTTGAACTCCACCAACAGCTCCGACTTGCCGCAGGGGCACTTGATATGGGCCGGGGCAGCCGCCAGGGAGAACAGGTCCCTCTCTACAATCACCGACTGCATGCAGTGAGGACAGATGTAGGACAAAAACCGCTTCGTTTCCTTTACCATGTTGGGTCTCTCCTTTGGAGTTTTCTCATGGGTATATTATAGCTCAATGTTTGGGAAAAAACAAGCCGACAAAGCCCCTGTTCAGTCCTAACGGGTCCGTACCCGGCCCACTGCCTCGTGCCAGTCGGACAGCAGCTTTTCCCTCTCCCCCGCCGCCATGGCGGGCTCATACAGCCGGTCCAGGGTCCAGCAGCCCCGGATGTCATCCAGATTCTTCCATACCCCCGTGGCCAGCCCGGCCAGGTACGCGGCCCCCAGGGCGGTGGTCTCCCGAATTTTAGGCCGCCGGAGGGGCCGGTCCACGATGTCCGCCTGGAACTGCATCAAAAAGCCGTTGGCCGAGGCCCCGCCGTCCACCCGCAGCTCCCGCAGGGGAATGCCGGCGTCCTCCTCCATGGCCCGGAGGACATCGGCGGTCTGGTAGGCGATGGACTCCAGCGCCGCCCGGATGATGTGGTTGCGCCCCGCGCCCCGGGTCAGGCCCAGGATGGCCCCCCGGGCGTCCATGTCCCAGTGGGGCGCTCCCAGACCGGTGAAGGCGGGCACCACATATACCCCGGCGGTGTCCTCCACCTTTTGGGCAAAGTACTCGGTGTCGGAGGAGTCGGAGATGAGTCCCAGCTCGTCCCGCAGCCACTGAACCACCGCCCCTCCCACAAAGATGCTGCCTTCCAGGGCGTAGGTCACCCTGCCGTTCAGTCCAATAGCAACGGTGGTAAGCAGGCCGTTTTTGCTCACAAAAGGTTTTTCCCCCGTGTTCATCAACAGGAAGCAGCCGGTTCCGTAGGTGTTTTTGGCCTCCCCCGGCTCGAAGCAGGTCTGGCCGAAGAGGGCCGCCTGCTGATCCCCGGCAATGCCGGCGATGGGCACCTCTACCCCCTGGATGTTCACTGTCCCGTACACCTCGCTGGAGGAACGGACCTCTGGAAGCACAGACATGGGGATGCCCAGTTTTTTGCAGATGGCCTCGTCCCATCGCAGGTTCTTGATGTCATACAGCATGGTACGGCTGGCGTTGGTGGCGTCGGTGACGTGGACCTTTCCGCCGGTGAGTCTCCAGATCAGCCAGCTGTCCACCGTGCCGAAGAGGAGCTTTCCCGCCTCCGCCTGCTCCCGCGCTCCGGGGACGTTTTCCAGGATCCACTTGATCTTGGTGGCGGAGAAGTATGCGTCGATGAGCAGGCCGGTGCGATCCTTCACGTAGGCCGCAAACTCCGGGTCCCGTTTCAGCTCCTCGCACAGCCTGGCTGTCCGCCGGCACTGCCACACAATGGCGTTGTACACCGGCTTGCCGGTGTCCCGGTCCCAGACGATGGTAGTCTCCCGCTGGTTGGTGATGCCGATGCCCGCCAGCTCCCGCACGTCCACCCCGCTCTGGGCCAGCGCCTCCATGAGGACGCCGTATTGGCTGGACCAGATCTCCATGGGGTCGTGCTCCACCCAGCCGGGCTGGGGGTAGAACTGGGTAAACTCCTTCTGGGCCATACCCGCCATGTTCTGGTCCCGTCCGAAGAGGATACAGCGGCTGCTGGTGGTGCCCTGGTCCAGGGCGGCGATGTAACGCGTTCCCATGATTGTTCCCCTTTTCTTTGGTTTTCCTTATTATACCGCCGTTCCGGGGAAAAAACAAGGATTGAAAAACGGCGGGCGACCTGTCCGGTCACCCGCCGCCTGTGGTTGCTTATTCGCTGTAGGGCTTGTTGGTCTCGATGTACATACCCCGGTCCGCGCTCCAGCCCACGTAGAAATTCAGGGCTTTGCCCAGGTCGCGGAGCTTGAAGTAGTTGGAGCCGTTAATCTTGTAGACCTCGGCGGTGATCTTTTCGCCGTTTACATAAATAGCGTCGTTGCTGGGGTCGGCGGTCTGGCTGCCGCCGGTGGGAGTCCCCGCCAGGTCGCCGGACTGCTTGGCATATCCCTGCCCGGTGGTGGCGGTGACGGCGTTCTTCGACCCGTCGTAGCCCACGGCGAACTGCTTTTCCGTGCCGTTCAGCAGGGCGGCCACGTCGCGGATTTTGAAGTAGTTGCTGTCACCGATTTTGTACACCGTGGGGTCAGCGGCGTTGCCGTTTACTTCCAGCTTGTCGTTGGTGGGAGAGGCGATTGTCTCAGCGGCGGGCTGCTGGGGCTGCTCAGGCTGCTGGGGCTGGGCCGGGGTGGCGGAGTCGATGCGCGAGATGGAATATGGACACAGGAGTCCTTGAAGACCAGCTACCCAACCTTCAAAATCATTTATGTCATTATCAATTCCTGGTCCAATACCGATTGCAACATCGCTAATATTGTCACGGCTAAGACCGTAATATTCACCGTACTCTCCGACCAGTTCACCCAAGCCATAACCCACATGGTCATACTCAAGCGTTCCAGATCCAGTATAGTTGATATGGATAGTCGAACCTTCTAAGTAAATAGTAACAAAGATACCCTCTTCTTTAAATTTATAGTAGACACTGTCCATATGCGGAGCACGCGTCCAAGGTTCTGTCGCCGCAAAAACGGGGATGGTCAGCCCCAGGCACATTACCAGGGCTAGCACAAGGGAAAATACTTTTCTCAGTTTTCTCATAGTTTATACCCCTTTTCTCTTTTTGAGCACCTTAGCCTTTGCAATGCAAAGGCTAGAAGGGTACCCTTCT
>CATONV010000072.1 GCA_951801655.1 uncultured Oscillospiraceae bacterium
GTCGGGGTGGATGTAGCGCAGGGCGTTCTTGATGGCCAGGGCCTTGTCGGCCTCGGACAGGTGGGACTCACGGCGGGGCGCCCGGCGGTAGCCCTCCTCAAAGGCGGGGTACTCGGGCAGGTCGTAGTCCAGCTTGATGGTCATGGCGTCTGCGAGATTCATAAAAATTCCTCCGCTTCTTAAAAAATTTGGGATATCTTAGGGTTTTGTTTTCTATGTATTGTATTTTAACAAAAATATGATAAAATGAAAAGCACTTGTATTATATATTTGCCATATAAAAAAGGTATGGAGGACGCCGATGAACTTTAAGCAGCTGGAGTATTTTGCCGCTGTAGCGGAGGCGGGGAGCATCTCCGGGGCGGCCCGGGAGCTCCATGTGGCCCAGCCCCCCATCAGCCGGCAGCTGGCCTTGTTGGAGGGAGAGCTGGGTGTTACCCTATTTGTGCGTACCAACAAGGGGGTGGCGCTGACCGAGGCGGGCCGGCTCCTCCATCAGCACAGTCGGCAGATGTTCCAAAGCCTGCGCTCCATGGCTGACAGCGTTCGGGATGTGGACGCCGGCACCCAGGGACAGCTGAAGCTGGGGATTATCTACTCCGATGTGCAGATTGCCACCAGCCTTTTAAAAGAATACCACCGTACGTTTCCCCAGGTGGAGCTGTATGTCCGCATGGGCGCCCCCGGCGATTTGCTGGAGGATCTAGGGCGGGGAGAACTGCATGTGCTGTTGCTGCGCAGTCAGTCGGAGAGGTCCTGGGGAATGAAGGCGAGAATTTTGGGGGAGGACCCCCTGGAGCTGGTGATGTGTCCTGAGACCGATCCCTCTCCGGGGCAGGAGGCGGTGCCCATTCAGGCTTTGCGGGACGTGCCCATGTGTCTGCTGCGCAGCGACGACCTGTGGGGTTACAGCCGGGACCTGCTGGAGGAGTGCCGCCGGGCAGGCTTTGCCCCCAATGTGGTGTGCCACTGCTACGATACCCCCATGGAACTGCAGATGGTGCAGGCGGGCTTTGGCGTGGGCTTTCTGCCCAAGTCCATTGTGGAGGCCCATCCCGGTTCCCCTGTATACACCAAGCCGGTGCTGGAGCTTGCCGCCAGGTCCTACCCCATTCTGGTGTGGGAGGATGACCCCTATCAGAGCGGATGCGTCAAACGGTTTTTGGAGATGGCGGAACAGAAAAATCTGTAGTGGCTTTGCCTTCCGACCGAACGGAAAAGTCGGCCGCATAAACGCCCGGGCGGACTATGTCCGTCCCCACTTAATATTTTTAAGCGTTCTGTTAAAAAAACCTTCATCCAACCGTTGATAATTTGGAGCGGATACAATATAATGGAGGCATCTGAAACGGAAAACCCCGAAAAAATATAGGTAGGAGGATATTAACATGGCAAAGTTAGTCGAGTGCATCCCCAATTTCAGCTGCAGCAAAGAGAAGGACGAGGCCGCCTATAACGCTCTGGTGGAGGTCGCCAACAGCGTGCCCGGCTGCACCCTGTTCGACGCCCAGACCGACGGCAACCACAACCGCTGCGTGTTCACCCTCATCGGCAATATCGACGCCATTGAGGAGGTCGCTTTCCAGCTCACCAAGAAAGCCGCTGAGGTCATCGACATGACCAAGCACAAGGGCGAGCACAAGCGCATGGGCGCCACTGACGTGATCCCCTTTGTCCCCCAGTCCAAGGACGTGACCGTGGAGGAGTGTGTGGAGCTGTCCAAGCGGCTGGCCCAGCGTATCTGGGATGAGCTGAAGATCCCCTCTTTCCTGTATGAGGACTCCGCCACCAAGCCCGAGCGCCGCAACCTGGCCACCTGCCGCAAGGGCGAGTTTGAAGGTATGCCTGAAAAGCTGCTTCAGCCCGAGTGGGCCCCCGACTACGGTGAGAGGAAGATTCACCCCACCGCCGGCATCACCGCCATCGGCGCCCGCATGCCCTTGGTGGCCTTTAACATCAACCTGGCCACCTCCGACGTGGAGGTCGCCAAGAAGATCGCCAAGGTGATCCGCGGCTCCTCCGGCGGCTTCCGCAGCTGCAAGGCCATGGGCTTTATGATGGAGGACCGGGGGATCGCTCAGGTGTCTATGAACATGGTGAATTATGAGGATACCCCCCTGTACGTGGTCTATGAGATGGTCAGGTCTCTGGCTGAACGCTACGGTACCTACATTGTGGACAGCGAGATTGTGGGCCTCACCCCCGCCAAGGCCATGATCGACTGCGCCGAGTTCTACCTGAAGGCCCGTGACTTCGACTGCCACAACCAGATTATGGAGTATCACCTGCTGGACATGAAGTAAGGAAATCTGCTGTAGGGTGCGGCGAACCCGGCGCACCGCCGGGAGAGAACGATGCTGTGACACGGCAGGCCGAGTCGTCCCGCCCTACGTCAAGAAAACATACAGATTGGAGAAATTCCCATGAAATTAGCCGAGCTGAAAACCGCTGAGTTTGTGGACCTGCTGGCCTCCGACGCCCCCGCCCCGGGCGGTGGGTCCGCCGCCGCCCTGGAGGGCGCCCTGGGCGCCGCCCTTACCGCCATGGTGTGCTCTCTCACCGTGGGCAAGAAGAAGTATGCTGACCACCAGGAGCTGGTGGAGGGGGCCCAGAAGAAGGCCCTGGAGCTGAAGGCCCGCTTTGTGGACGTGATGGACCGGGACACCGAGGCCTTTAACGTGGTCAGCGCCGCCTTCGGTATGCCCAAGGCCACCGACGAGGAGAAGGCTGCCCGCTCCGCCGCCATTCAGGAGGGACTCAAGGGCTGCACCAAGACCCCCTTTGAGATGATGGAGCTGGCTGTGGAGACCCTGGAGCTCACCGCCTCCATCCTGGGCAAGAGCAACGACAGCGCCGCCAGCGACCTGGGCGTGTCCGCCCTGTCTCTGCGCGCTGCCATCCAGGGCGCCTGGCTCAATGTCCTCATCAACATCGGAAGCCTGAAGGACACCGCCCTGGCCGATGATTACCGCAAGAAGGGCGAGGCCCTGCTGGCCAAGGCCCTGCCCCTGGCCGATCAGATCTACGACACCGTTGTGAAATCCATGTAAATATCCGTACCTGGTCAGAGTAGATACAGCGCGTCAAGTGCCATTGGATGGGAGGTTGCCAATGGACGAAGGGACGAAAAGCCCGCGTTGCTGTATCGCATCCGCTGCCATGGGGGAGTGCGCTCCTTTCATGGCAACACGCCGTGAAAGGAGCGTATTATTATTATGACATCCGCACAGAAAAGAAAAACTGCCTACACCATCTGCATGGTGGCCATGCTCACCGCCATGATGGTCCTGCTGAAGCGGACCATTGCCATCGAGACCCCCTATTTCAAGTTTAACTTCGCCTCGCTGCCCATTATGCTGGCGGCCATGCTGTTCGGCCCCGTGGAGGGCATGGTGGTGGGCCTGCTGGGGGAGTTTATCGCCCAGATCACCGGCCCCTACGGCCTGGCCCCCACCACGGTTCTCTATGTGGCCCCCGCCGCCATCCGCGGCGTGGTGGTGGGCCTGGGAACGGTGTGGTGCCGTCAGACCGGTAAGCGGATTGAGAGCCGGCCGGTGGCCTGCTACGCCATCTGTATCGCCGGGGCCGTCTTCACTACCCTGGGCAACACCGTGAGCATTTGGCTGGAGAGCGTGATGTATCATACCGAGTTTATGGTGCATGTCCCGTTCCTCCCCGGCCGGTTCGCTACCGGCATTGCCACCGCCGCAATTGTCACCACCGTCTGCATCCCTGTGGTCCACGCCCTGCGCCGCAGCGGCGTGGTGAAGTACACAGACTGACGAAAAGGAGACTTACTATGGACTGGAAGCTGCTGACCAAAGAGGACTATGTGACCACAAGCTGGTCCGGCGGGACCACCACCCAGTTGGCCATCGCCCCCGAGGGAGAGGTGTACGCCAACCGGAGCTTTCTCTGGCGGCTCAGCTCCGCCACCGTGGAGACTGACCACTCCGATTTTACTCCCCTGCCCGACTACGACCGGTTCCTATCCGTGCTGGAGGGGAAAATTCAGCTGAAAATTGATGCTCGTGAGGCCTTTCCTCTGGTTCCCGGCGAGGTGGTCGCCTTTGACGGCGGGGCGCCGGTGGAAAGCTGGGGGCGGTGCATAGATTTTAACCTGATGGTGCGCAAGGGGGCGTGCAGAGGCACGGTGAACACGCTGCGCCGGGAGGACTCCTTTGAGGAGGACTGGCAGGCCGAAGGGGATACCCTGGCCGTCTACTGCGCCCAGGGCACGGTCCGCCTGCCCGAAGAGGGCCTGGAGGCGAAGGCCGGTCAGATGCTGCTGTGCCGGGAGGCCCATGGCGGCCCGGTGAGGCTGGAGGGCAGCGGGGGACGGCTGCTCCTGGTGTCGATCTGGGAGGCGTAAGTCATGACAGACGCGCAAGCGGTGGAGATGATCCACCAGCGGGCCTGGGTGGGCCAGAAGCCGGGGCTGGAGCGTATCAGCCGGCTGCTGGATCGGCTGGGCAATCCTCAGGAGAAGCTGAAATTTGTCCACATTGCCGGGTCCAACGGGAAGGGGTCCACCGCCGCCATACTCTCCTCGGTTCTTACGGCGGCGGGGCTGAAAACCGGGCTGTACACCTCCCCGCACCTGTGGCGCTTCCATGAGAGGTTCCAGGTGGACGGGGTCCCCATTTCCAGGGGGGACCTGACGGACATTGCAGTTCAGGTGCTGGAGGCGGCGGAGGACGAGACCGAGTTTGAGCTGATGACCGCCATGGGGATGGTCCACTTTTTGCGGTCCGGATGTGAGATCGTGGTGCTGGAGACCGGGCTGGGAGGGCGGCTGGACTCTACCAATGTGATCCCCGCCCCGGAAGCGGCCGTCATCACCCACGTCGGGCTGGAGCACACCCAGCTGCTGGGGGATACCCTGGGAAAAATTGCCGCCGAGAAGGCGGGAATCATCAAGCCGGGGAGTGATGTGGTTCTCTACCGGCAGGATCAAGCAGTCATTGAGGCGGTGGAAGCTGCCTGCCGCAGGGCGGGCAGTTCCGGAAGACTTTTTCTGACAGACCCGAGGGCGCTGGAGGCGGTCTCCGGCGGGCCGGAGGGACAGCAGTTTCGATATCGGGGGATGGGACCCTTTCACCTCACCCTGCTGGGGGAATACCAGCTGTATAACGCTATCACGGTGCTGGAGACGGTAGATGTCCTGCAACGGCGGGGCTGGGATATTCCCCTGGAAGCCGTCAGAACAGGGCTGACTCAGGCCCGGTGGCCCGGACGGCTGGAGCTGGTTCGCCTCTCACCCGACGTGATTTTGGACGGAGGGCACAACCCCCAGTGTATGGAGGCGCTGGCCCGGTCTCTGCGGGGACTGTATCCAGGAAAAAAGCTGATTTTCCTCACCGGGGTACTGGCGGACAAGGACTGGGCCGCCATGGTTGGGGAGCTGCTCCCCCTGGCGAAGCAGTTTTTTACCATCACTCCGGACAGCCCCAGAGCTATGTCCGCCGGGGCGCTGGCGGAATATCTGGAGGGACAGGGCGTTGGGGCCGTCCCCTGTGGCACCGTCCGGGAGGGGCTGGATCGGGCCCTGGCAGCGGCAGACTCGAAGGATGTGGTGTGCGTCTGCGGATCGCTGTATATGATGGGCGAGGTGCGACATTTGCTGGGACTGTGTTGACAGTAGAGGCGTATCAAGATATGATGGAGGGGCGGCCCGGCTGGGCCGCCCCTGAACAAAGCAGAGAAAGGCGGAGATGCTATGCTCAGCCCCGGAGAATTTTTGGAGTTTTACGCCCAGACGGGGGCGAAAAAGTGCGCCAACAGCGCCGGGAGGCTGTGCCTGTCGTCGATTCTGGCTGGGTTTTTTATTGCAGCCGGAGCGGTGACGGCCAACACGGCGGGACACCTGATCGCAAATGCCGGGCTGGCCAGGGTGGTGTGCGGCCTATTGTTTCCCTTTGGACTGATCATGGTTATTATTACCGGGGCGGAGCTGTTTACCGGCAACTGCATGATCACCATTTCCCTGCTGGAAAAGCGGGCCTCCCTGGTCGGAATGCTCCGGAATCTGGCGATTGTCTACGTCGGCAATCTGGTGGGCGCGATGTTCCTGGCCTGGGCCGTTGTGTACGGCGGGCAGCTGAACCTGTCCGGCGGAGTGTTGGCGGTACACACCATCCGCACCGCCGCCGCCAAGTGCGTCATCCCCTTTGAGAGGGCAGTGGTACTGGGAATTTTATGCAATATCCTGGTGTGCGCTGGGGTGATGTGCTCCCTGTGTTCCAAAAGTCTGCCCGGGCGGGCCATCGGGGCCTTCGTACCGGTGAGCTTTTTTGTCATCGGCGGCTTTGAGCACTGTGTGGCCAACATGTATTACATCCCCGCCGGACTGCTGGCGGCGGGCGTACCTCAGTATGCCCAGCTGGCCGCGGAGGCCGGGGTGGAACTGTATACTTTGACCCTGGGCGGCTTTTTTGCCAACCTGATTCCCGTCACCATCGGAAACATCATCGGCGGCTGCGGGTTTGGGGCGCTGATCTGGGCCTGTCACAGGACGTCAAAATAAAAAATTCCCGACCGTCCGGTCGGGAATTTTTCTTATTTCCGGGTGGGCACGTGCCAGATGTCCCGGGCGTAGTCCTGAATGGAGCGGTCAGCGGCGAAGATGCCGGACCGGGCGATATTGATGAGGGACATGCGGTTCCAGCGGGTGCGGTCGGCGTAGGCCTGCAGGGCGCGGCGGTGGGCGTCGCAGTAGCTGTCGAAGTCGGCCAGCAGCATATACTCGTCGGCCTGGCTGCCGCCCGCGCCGAAGAGAAGGCGGTTGGACAGGTCAGGGAAGGCGACCTTACTGTCGAACCCGGCGCTGACCTGGTCCAGAATCCGCTTCAGCGCCTGGTTGTGGAGATAGAGTTCATGGGGACGGTAGCCGTCCCGCTTGCGCTGGTTGACCTGGTCGGTGGTGAGGCCGAAGAGGAAGATGTTTTCGTCACCCAGCTGCTGGTGCATTTCTACATTGGCGCCGTCCAGGGTGCCGATGGTGAGGGCGCCGTTCATCATAAACTTCATGTTGCCGGTGCCGCTGGCCTCCTTGCCGGCGGTGGAGATCTGCTCGGAGATCTCGGAGGCGGGCATCAGCTTCTCGGCCAGGGAGACCCGGTAATTTTCCAGGAAAACCACCTGGAGTCTGTCTTTGCAGACGGGGTCGGCGGCGATCTGGGCGGCCAGAGAGTTGATGAGCTGAATGATCTGCTTGGCCACGTGGTAGCCGGGGGCTGCCTTGGCGCCAAAGAGGAAGGTCTGGGGGGTGAAGTCCATATTGGGGTTGTCACGCAGCTGGTCGTACAGGTGAATGATGTGCAGCACGTTGAGCAGCTGGCGCTTGTACTCGTGGAGACGCTTGACCTGAACGTCGAAGACGGCGTCAGTATTCAGAATGACACCCGACTCCCGAGACAACCAGGCCGCAAAGCGGCGCTTGTTTTCCCACTTGATATCCTCCAGCTGCTGGAGGACCTGGGTGTCGTCCACGGACTTCTCAAAGTCTCGCAGAGTCTCGGGGTGCAGGAGGTACGCTTCCCCTCCGGTGCAGTCCCGGATGAGGGTGTCCAGCTTGGGGTTAATCTGGGACAGCCAGCGGCGGTGGTCGATGCCGTTGGTCACATTTTTGAATTTGCCGGGCTCGGCCTGGTAGGCGTCCTGGAAGACCTCGCGCTTCAAAATTTCGGAGTGGAGGGCGGACACGCCGTTGATACACTGACAGGCGCAGACGCACAGGTTGGCCATGCGCACTTCGCCCCCCCAGATGATGGCCATGTGGGCAATTTTGCCGGTGTCGCCGCCGTAGCGTCTCTCCAGCTCCTGCTGGTAGCGGCGGGCGATCTCGGTGAGGATTTGCCAGATGCGGGGGAGGAGGGACTCGATCAGCTTTTGGGGCCAACGCTCCAGCGCCTCGGCCAGGACGGTGTGGTTGGTATAGCACACCGAGTCGGTGACAATGTGCCAGGCCTCGTCCCAGCCGTAACCCTCCTCGTCCAGCAGAATGCGCATCAGCTCGGGGATAACCAGGGTGGGGTGGGTGTCATTGATCTGGATGACATGCTTCCGGGCAAAGTTGCGCAGGGTGCCGTACTGGGCCTTGTGCTGGCGGACGATGGACTGGATGGTGGCGGAGACAAAAAAGTACTGCTGCTTCAGACGCAGGGATTTGCCCTCGGCATGATTGTCGTCGGGGTAGAGAACCTTGGCGATGACCTCGGCCATGGCCTGCTGCTCCACCGCCTTGAGATATTCGCCCCGGGAGAAGAGGGACATGTCCACAGGCAGGGGACTTTTGGCGTCCCACAGGCGAAGGGTATTGGTATGATGGGTGTTGTAGCCGGCGATCTTCATGTCCCGGGGGATGGCCAGAACGGCGGTATAGCCTACATGCTCAGGGTGGTTGATGCCGTTCTCCCAGCGGTCGATAATCTGGCCGCCGAAACGGACCTCCTCCGCCTCCTCCATCTTGGGGATCAGCCAGGCGTCACCCAGGCCCAGCCAGTTGTCGGCCAGCTCCTGCTGCTTGCCGTCGATGATCTTCTGCTTGAAAATACCCAGCTCATAGCAGATGGAGTAGCCAGTGGCGGGAATCTCCAGAGTAGTCATGGAGTCCAGATAACAGGCTGCCAGACGGCCCAGGCCGCCGTTGCCCAGGCCAGCGTCCGGTTCAGACTCAAACAGATCGGAGGCGGAGAAGCCCATGCCCTCCAGGGCCTGCTTCATTGTGTCCAGCAGGCCCAGGTTGTAGGCGTTCTTCTCCAGGGAGCGGCCCATGAGAAACTCCAGAGACAGGTAGTGAACCTGGCGCTGCTGTTTCTCCCACACCTGGTTGCTGGTCTCCATACGGTGGCGGGACATGATGTCCCGCAGAACCAGGGCGCAGGCCTTGAACATGTGGTTGTTGTTGGCCATCTCCGGGGTGCAGCCAAAGTTGCGCTGGAGCTTGCCGGTGATCATTTCGGTGAGTTGTTCCTTATTGTACTCAGGGGAATAGTCCGTCATAACAGTACCTCCTGCCGTATTTCTGTGAAAGAGAGTCTCGCACTCTCGCAATTACTGATTTTAACAGATTTTTTGCACAGCGTCAACAAGCGGTGTGAGAGAAAAAAGGAGAAATTTGGGAAGCAGTTGGCGTTTTAGATAAAAAACGGCCCCGTCCTTCACGGACGGGGCCGCCGAGACGCTGAAATCAGCCTAGAAGGCGACGATAAATGTCCAGATACTGCTGGGCGGAGCTCTTCCAGGAGAAGTCGGCAGTCATGCCCTCCTTCTGAAGGCCCTTCCAGGCTTTTTTATCGCTGCTGTACAGATCCACCGCCTCGCGCAGGACCCAGATCATATCACCGGAGTTGATATTGCCGAAGGTGAAGCCCCGACCGGTGCCCTCGAACTTGTTATAGGGGGTGACGCTGTCCTTCAAGCCGCCTGTCTCCCGCACCACGGGGATGGTGCCAAAGCGCATGGCGATCATCTGACTCAGGCCGCAGGGCTCGGACACGGAGGGCATGAGGAAGATGTCCGCGCCGGCATAGATCATGTTGGACAGCGGGGCGGAGTAGGTCAGCTGGGCGGAAAAACGGCCGGGATACTGGCCCTGAGCATGGCGGAAAGCTTCCTCATACTGCCAGTCGCCGGTGCCCAGCACCACCATCTGCACACCCTGGGCGCCCAGCCCCATGATATCTTGAATGGCGTCCGTCACCATGGAGAAGCCCTTGTGGCCCACCAGACGGGAGACACAGGCGATGAGAGGAACATCGGGGTTTTCCTCCATGCCGACAGCCTGCTGGAGGGCGGCCTTACAGGCTGCCTTGCCCTTGGTCAGGGTTTTAAAGGTGTAGTTGGCAGGCAGACCCTTCAGCTTGGCGGGGTCGTAGAGGTCTACGTCGATCCCGTTGAGAATGCCCTCCAGCTTGCCGCTCTGCTGGTTGATTACCCCGTCCAAGCCGTGGGCATAGAAGGGGGTGCGCAGCTCCTGGGCGTAGGTGGGGGAGACGGTGGTGACAAAGTTGGAGGCCATAATGGCGCCCTTCATCAGATTCACATCCCGGTGGTAGGCCAGCATGCCCTCGTTGAAGTAGCTGCGGTCCAGGCCGATGA
>CATONV010000073.1 GCA_951801655.1 uncultured Oscillospiraceae bacterium
TCGTCCGTCTGGCGTTGTGGGTTTTCAGCGGCACCAGCTTGATAAGCCCATCCTGATATTGCATTTGACGGTCAATTAAAATCGTACCACGCTCCACGACAACGGTGTCGCCCCCGGTACCCCTTGGGATCAGGTCCCAGACAGTTGGGTGTGTCCCACCTGCGGTCTGGGCAAGGATGTCTTTGAGAAGGCGTAAATAAACAAGTGGGGCGGCACGTTGAGTGTCGCCCTCTTTATACCTGTTATTTCATAATATTGAACATTGTTGTTAACTAGCGGTTGTGTCAGTTTTTGCCACAGAAAAATGCAGCCCTCAGCAGCATTTTGTACGCCGGCAAGAAGGCGCTTTTACCATTTAAGAGCCGCTGGATTTCGGCCAGCCTCGCTGGTAATTCTCGTCTTTATACAATAAAACTAAAGTTTTCCGTGTAGTCTTGTGCAACCTAATAATAATGGTTAGCGGTTCAAAGAAAGGTAAAAAAGCCTCTTTACTTTTTTAAAAAATCTGATATAATATAAAAGCCGCCGTGGTTGGAGGCTGAATATTTGCTCCAGTTGCGCAGCTGGGAGTGCATTACATTCGCATCCATGGCGAGGCACATCCGACCCGATTTTCCGTTCCCTGTTTTCCTGTCCGATTTGTTGGACTTTCCCCTGAAAATCGAATATTTGAGAAATCCAAAATTCGCAACTTTTTTCGCATAAAAAGTGCCGATTTGGGCCTGTAGCTCAGCTGGGAGAGCGCACGGTTCGCATCCGTGAGGTTCGAGGGTTCGATCCCCTTCAGGTCCACCAACCGGACATTGGACGAACACCTATTATTTTAAAGGCGGCTTTGCTGTGATGGTGTGACTCTGATGTCGAAACGAACAGCGGAGGTCAAGGTGTAAAAGCTTTGGCCTCCGCTGTTTTATCGGTTTATTCTATTTTGCCCTGTGCATCCTGCCATTTCGCAAACTCCCACTGGGCCCTCCTGGCACTGAAAAAGGTGCGGCCATTCTTGTTCTCAGTAACCCAGCGCGTAAAACGCGGTTTGTGAAAAAATATTAAAGGACGCATCGTTTATGATTGACAAATAAAATATTTTAAACTGCAATTTATTTGTGAAATCAACCAATCCAATACCACCGGGGCACAAGAGGAGAAGCCAGTGGGCAATGAATCGCCAGTCCACGCTGGACATCCACAGCAACGAGGACGATGCCGTGACGGAACGGTGAGGTGCTGAGTTTCTTTAACGAATTAGATTGGCGAAACGATATGGTTCATGTATAAAGAAGGGAAAGAACATGAAAAAATTCCAAAAAATATTTTTTAAGTGGAAATCTTTTTTCAATGAAGAAAAACACTATTTTATTCAAAGCTCATTGGCTTGTATTCTCCTCTTGGTTTTGACTCCCTTTTTCCCGCGACCGGATGGAAGCTGGGGCTTGGCGATTCCTGCTGTGGGTATGTTGTTTTTCGGGCTGCGCGCGGCAGAGGAGAAATCCAAACGGGCCTGGTATGATTTTTCTTGTGTTGTCGTTTGGGTGCTTGAAATTGTGATTTTAATTTGGATCAAGGCCTGACTGTCAAAGATATGAGAGGCCCTGTCCCTATTTTTAGGGACAGGGCTGTTTTTTGTTCAGTTGGAGGCGGTATCCGGGTCGGTATCGTCGCCCCAGAGCATGTTGCGGCGCAGCTCGGCGCCCACGGTCTCCATCTGGTGCTTGGCCAGCTGAGACCGCTTGGCGTTAAAGAAGGTGCGGCCGTTCTTGTTCTCGGCAATCCAACGGCCGGCGAACACGCCGTCCTGGATGTCGGTTAGTACGGCCTTCATGTTCTTCTTGGTCTCCTCATAGGGCAGGATGCGGGGGCCGGAGACGTACTCGCCGTACTCGGCGGTGTCGGAGATGGAGTAGTTCATCATGGCCACGCCGCCCTTGTTGATCAGGTCGATGATGAGCTTCATCTCGTGGATGCACTCGAAGTAGGCGTTCTCGGGGGCGTAGCCGGCCTCCACCAGGGTCTCGAAGCCCAGCTTCATCAGCTCCACCACGCCGCCGCACAGCACGGCCTGCTCGCCGAACAGGTCGGTCTCGGTCTCGTCCTGGAAGGTGGTCTCCATCACGCCGCCCCGGGCGCCGCCGATGCCGGCGGCGTAGGCCAGCGCCAGCTTATAGGCGTCGCCGGTGGCGTTCTGCTCCACGGCGATGAGGCAGGGCACGCCCTTGCCCGCCACGTACTGGGAGCGGACGGTGTGGCCGGGGCCCTTGGGGGCGATCATGGACACGTCCACCCCGGCGGGGGGCACGATCTGCTTGAAATGGATGTTGAAGCCGTGGGCGAACATGAGCATGTTGCCGGCGGACAGGTTGGGGGCGATATCCTTCTTGTAGACGTCGGCCTGGACCTCGTCATTGATGAGAATCATCACAATGTCGCCCCATTTGGCGGCCTCGGCCACGCTCATCACCTTCAGGCCGGCCTTCTCGGCGTTGGCCCAGTTCTTGGAGCCCTCCCGCAGGCCGACGCACACGTCGCAGCCGGAGTCCTTCAGGTTCATGGCGTGGGCGTGGCCCTGGGAGCCGTAGCCGATGATGGTGATCTTCTTGCCGTCCAGATAGTTGATATCGCAGTCCTTCTCATAGTACATTTTTGCCATAGTTGTATTCCTCCTTGAGTTTGTTGTCGTCGTATATGGTGCTGCGCCCTCTTTCGATGGCGATGGTACCCGTCTTTGCGATTTCCAGAATGCCGAAGTCGGCCAGCATCCCGGTAAGGGCGGCCGTCTTCTCCTTGTCCCCGAAGATGGCCACGGTGAGGGTCTCCCGGCTTACGTCGATGATCTTGGCCCGAAAGATGTTGGCCATCTGGATGACCTCGTCCCGGGCGTTGCGGTCGGCGGCGCAGACCTTGATGAGGGAGAACTCCCGCTGGATGGAAGTGCCCTCGTCCAGAATCTTCACCGCCAGCACGGGGATCAGCTTGCGGCACTGGGCAGCGATCTGGTCGATCATCAGCTCGTCGGCCAGCAGGACGATGGTGATCCGGGTGACGTTGGGCTTGTCCGTTTCGCCGGAGACGATGGACTCGATGTTGTAACCCTTCCGGGAGAACAGTCGGGCCACCTGGCTCAATACGCCCGGTATATCCTGAACCAGGATCGACAGGGTGTATTCCTTTTTCTGGGTGTCAAATTCACGTTTCACTCTGTCCGCCCCCTTATTTCAGCAAAAAGTCGGTGATGTGGGCACCGCCCGCCACCATGGGCCGGACCATCTCGTCCATGTCCAGCACGCAGTCGATGACGCAGCCCCGGCCGGCCTTCAGGGCGGCTTGGAAGGCGTTCTCCATCTCGGCCATGGTGGTCACCCGGAAGCCCTTCAGCCCGTAGGCCTCGGCCAGCTTGACAAAATCGGGGCCCCGGTCCAGGGTGGTCTCGGAGTATCTCTCGTGGTAGATCAGGTGCTGCCACTGGCGCACCATGCCCAGGGTGCCGTTGTTGAACACCACGGTGATAATAGGCAGGCGATAGTGTTCCACGGTAGCCAGCTCGTGGCAGTTCATGCGGAAGCAGCCGTCGCCGGTGGTGTGGAGAACCAGCTTGTCCGGGTTGCCCACCTTGGCGCCGATGGCGGCCCCCAGGCCGAAGCCCATGGTGCCGAAGCCCCCGGAGGTGAGAAGCTGGCCTGGGTAGTCGAAGTGGAAGTGCTGAATGGACCACATCTGGTGCTGGCCCACGTCGGTGGCCACAATGGTGTCCTGGGGGGCCAACTTGCGGATGGTCTCCAGCACCTGCTTTGGGGTAAGCTGTTCACTTTGCCGGGGGACGGAGGGCTCCCGCAGGGGGAGGATTTTTTCCTTCCAGTCCGGATGACTGTACTGGGGCAGGCGCTCGTTGAGTGACTCCAGCACCCGCCGGGCGGACCCGATGATATGGTGGTCGGTGAGGACGTTCTTGTCGATCTCGGAGCGGTCAATGTCGATGTGGACGATCCTGGCCTGACTGGCGAAGGAATCCGGCTTCAGGGCCACCCGGTCGGAGAACCGGCAGCCCACGGCGATGAGCAGGTCGCACTCGTTGCAGGCCACGTTGCTGGCCTGGGAGCCGTGCATGCCGATCATGCCGGTGGTGAGGGGATGTCCGCCGGGGAATCCGCCTCCGCCCATGACGGTGATGGCCACCGGGGCGTCCAGCTTTTCGGCGAAGGTTCTGAACTCCGCGTCCGCCCGGCCCCGGACCACGCCGCCGCCGCAGATGAGAAGGGGCCTCTCTGACTGGGCGATCATGCCCACCAGGGTGTCGATGTCCTCAATATTGGGCTCAGGGGCCTTCAGGTCGTGGCTGCCGGCCAGGGACTGGAGACTGCCGCATTTTCGGTTCTCGGTCCAGGGGACGAACTCGTAGTCAATCTCCACGTTGGGGAAGGTGACGTTTTTCAAAAAGTCGATCACCACCGGGCCGGGGCGGCCGGTGGCCGCCACCGCGAAGGCCTGGCGCATCACATCGGGGATGGTCTGGGCGTCCCGCACCAGATAGGTGGCCTTGGTGATGGGCATGGCGATGCCGGTGATGTCCACCTCCTGGAAGGCGTCCTTGCCCAGAGTCTGCTCCGTCACGTTACAGGTGATGAAGACAATGGGCGAGGAGTCCATGTAGGCGGTGGCAATGCCGGTGACCAGGTTGGTGGCTCCGGGGCCGCTGGTGGCGAAGCACACCCCCACCTTGCCGGTGGAACGGGCGTAGCCGTCGGCGGCGTGGGACGCCCCCTGCTCGTGGGAGGTCAGGATGTGTTGTATTTTATCCTTGTAGTTATACAGCTCGTCATAGAGGTTCAAGATGGTCCCGCCGGGATAACCGAAGACGGTGTCCACCTCCTGCTCCAGCAGGCACTCCATGATGGCCGCAGTCGCTCTGATTTTCATAGTCTCGCCTCTTTTCGGTGATTCTTTCGTCCCCGCCGCAGCGGGCAGCCTCCTTTTCCCCGCAAGGGGGACGCGATATCCGTAAGCGGCAGAGCCGCTAACGGATATCCAGTGAAAGGAGGTGGCACGGCGAAGCCGTGACGGAGGATTGTATTTCGCCGCAGGCGAAATGTATGAAATAAACAAGGGTTCGGAAGCTTTGTTTACTTCGTATGTTTTGCTTCGCAAAACGCAATCCTCAGTCAGCCTTACGGCTGACAGCCCCTTTCAAAAGGGGCCGTTTGGGTGCAAACCTGATGCCAGTTTCTATTTACAGCTGTTTCGCCCAATCAATTCCCGGATAAAATTCTCCGGTTCGGATGAAATACTCTACTGCTTTCACGCCGGCTTCCATATCTTGAAGCGCGAGCATTTTTTCAACAGGGGACTGCCCGCCGCTTTTGAGTTTGGTCATATCCGGTTTGCCGGCAAAAGCAGGATTGTAAGAGTAATAATTGTTTTCTCCAAAATCGCCGGAAAAACCAAGAGCCAGCCACTCCCCATCGCAAAGGACCTCCATCCAGTTGTCCTCACCGTCCGGGTCAAGATATAGAATGGCGTCCATGCCAGAGGGAATTTGCTTGAGAAATCGAGAAATCAGATCCTCAGTAATTTTGTCACTGCTATAGTCTTTGCGTCCATATTCCATATATTGTACTTGAATCGTTTTGGAATCAAACTCAGGAATATTATCCTGCTTCGGTATGATTTCAAATTCCATTATATCTTGCCTCCTCCTTTTTGCAATGCAATCACGCCGGTGCGGACCACCTCCAGGATGGAGAAGGGCCGGAGCATGGCCTCGAAGGTGTCGATGCGGTCGGGGGTGTCGGACAGCTCCAGGGTGAGGGAGTTGGGGGAGATGTCGTCCACCTTGGCCCCCATAATGTCGCAGATGGTCATAATATCCTGCCGGGTCTTGTTGGTGGCGTTCACCTTGAGCAGGACCAGCTCCCGACCGATCAGCTTGTCCTCGGGGATGGTTCGCACCTTGATAACCTCGATGAGCTTGTTGAGCTGCTTTTCCACCTGCTCCACCACGCTGTTGCCGCTGTCCACGATGATGGTGATGCGAGAGATGGTGGGGTCGTCTGTGACCCCCACGGCCAGGGAGTCGATATTGAAGGCCCGGCGAGAGAACAGCCCGGTGATGCGGTTGAGAACGCCGGCCTGGTTCTCCACCAGGACAGAAATGGTCTGTTTCATCTTCTCTCTCCTTTAATCGGTGGTGGACACGTCCGGATGGACCTGGCAGATCATCAGGCAGGGGCCCTTCTCCGCCAGGAAGCGGTCGATGGAGGCGTCCAGCTCCGTTTCCTCGGTGACCACGATGCTGGGGATGCCGTAGGCGGCGGCGATGGTCTCAAAGTCGGGGGAGCCGTCCAGGGAGACTCCGAAGGGGCCGCGGTAGGGGGGACGGCTTTGAATCTGGTGGACCAGGCCCAGGGTGTTGTTGCGGAACAGGAGAATTTTCAGGTCCATGTTGGCCTGCTTCACGGCGGCCAGCTCATTCATGGCCATTTGGAAGGAGCCATCGCCGCACACCGCCAGGGTCTGCCGGCGGGGCAGGGCCACCTTCACGCCCACCCCGGCGGGCAGGGCGTAGCCCATGGTGCCCAGACCGCCGCTGGTGAGCAGCCGGCCGTGCTTCTGGGGCAGATATTTGCAGGTGAAAATCTGGTTCTGGCCTACGTCGGCGCACACCACCGCGTTGTCGTCCAGTTTGGCGCCCAGCTTCCGCATAACGGTGCCGGGGAAGATGGAACCGGGGCGGCTGGGGAACTGACGGCTCAGCTCGGCCTTCCGGTAGTCGGCCAGCTGGGAACGCCAATCGGCGCAGTCGGGGGCCTCCACGCCCAGGTCCAGAATCTGCCGCAGGATGACCTTCACGTCCCCCACCAGGGGGACGGCGGCCTGCATGTTTTTTCCAATCTCCGCCGGGTCCACGTCGATGTGGATGGTGGCCATCCGCCGCTGGATTTCGTCGGGTTGGATAATAGCCCGGTCGGCGGCCCGGGTGCCCACCATGATGAGCAAGTCTGACTTGGCCAGGGCCTTGTTGGCGCAGTGGTTGCCGTGGGCCCCGATCATGCCCATGTTCAGGGGGTGGTCGGTGGGCATAACAGAGATGCCCATCATGGTCTTCACCACCGGGATTCCGGCGCCCTCCGCCAGCTCCAGCAACTCCTTTTGGGCGTCAGCCAGCCATACGCCGCCGCCGGCGCAAATGAGGGGCTGTCTCGCCTTTGAAATGGCCTGGGCCACCCGCTTGATCTGCAAATCGTTGCCCTTTACGCTGGGCTTGTAGCCCCGGATATTCACCGTCTCCGGCCAATCAAAGACCTTCAGCGTCTGCTCCTGCACATCGATGGGGATATCGATGAGAACCGGGCCGGGCCGGCCGGTGGAGGCGATGTGGAAGGCCTCACGGACGATCCGGGGAATCTGGTTGGGGTCCTTGACCAGGTAGCTGTGCTTGGAGAAGGGGGCTACCGCGCCGGTGATGTCCACCTCCTGGAAGATGTCCCGGCCCAGCAGGTGGCTGGGCACCTGGCCGGTAATGGCCACCATGGGGATGGAGTCCATGTAGGCGGTGGCGATGCCGGTGATCAGGTTGGTGGCCCCCGGGCCGGAGGTCACCATGCACACCCCCACCTTGCCGCTCACCCGGGCGTAGCCCGAGGCCATATGTCCCGCGTTCTGTTCGGTCCGCACCAGGGTGTAGCCGATCTCAGGCGCGTCCTTCAGCGCGTCTGCCGCCGGGCAGATGGTGGCCCCGGCGTAGCCGAACATGTGGGTCACACCCTCCCGCTTTAAACTCTCAATCAGCGCCTGCGCTCCGTTCATATAAACGTCACCTCCATAAAATGCCTCTGGAAAATGAAAACGGCCCCGTCCTATCCCCAAAATAGGACGAAGCCAAATACTCCGTGGTACCACCTAAATTCATGGCGCGCCGCCATGCTCTCGTTGCCCTGTAACGGAGGGGAACCGTTCTAACCTACTGAGGCCTTCCGCCGGTTCAGAAAGACTGCTCACGGGTGAGGTTCGGCGGGAGGTCCTTCACAGGCGCTTACACCAGCCGCGCCCTCTCTCTGCATCCGGACAAGCCTACTATCCCGGTCATCGCGTTTATAATAATTGCACACTATCTTACCCCATCCCTCTCCATTTGTCAATTCCTTTTTTGATTTTTTATCCCTTGCTATTTCCTGCCGCATAGAATATAATGTCCCTTGTATAAAAAGCCTGTTTGGAAGGAACAGGCTCTGAGTGGAATAAATTGAATTTGTTTTAAAAAATTGGTATCATGTCTCGAACTAAGGAGTGGGAATATGGAAAAAGTTTTGATTGTGGACGACAGCCTTGTACAAGGGGCGCAGCTGAAATCCATTCTGGACGACGAGTATGAGGTCACTACCGTCCAGACAGCGGCGGACGGGCTGACACAGGCCAGCACGGGGGATTATTCCCTGATTCTGCTGGACGTGGTCATGCCGGATATGGACGGCTTTATGCTGCTGAAAAAGCTTCAGGAGGAGCTGATTACCCAGCACATTCCCGTCATTCTGATTACCAGCCTGGCAGCCATTGAGCACGAGCAGCGGGGGCTGACTCTGGGGGCGGTGGACTACATCACCAAGCCCTTTCATCCGCTGATTGTCAAGGCCAGGGTGCATACCCATGTCAAGCTGTATCAATACCGCAAGCAGATTGAGAACCAGTCCATGACCGATCAGCTTACCGGGGTGTCCAACCGGCGCCACCATGACCGGTACAGCGCCACCAAGTGGCAGGAGGCCATTCGGCTGCGTATCCCGATTTCGATCTGCATGTTCGACATTGACAAATTTAAGGTGTATAACGACACCTTTGGCCACCCGGCCGGCGACAAGGTTATCGCCGGCGTGGCCAGTACGGCGGCCTCTTATCTGCGCCGCGGCACCGACTTCTTTGCCCGCTACGGAGGCGAGGAATTTGTGGCCATTCTCTTTGGCGACGACACGGACAAGGCCTTTGAACATCTGAAAACCATCCGCAGAGCGGTGGAGGAGCTACACATCCCCCACAATCCTCAGGTGTCCCCGTGGGTTACCATCAGCATTGGCGGAGTCACGGTGATTCCCAAAGCGGACAGTTCTTATGATACCTACCTGAAGATTGCCGACGCCATGCTTTACGACGCCAAACGCTTTGGCCGCAACCAGGTGGTGTGGGCTGACGAGGCAATGAGACAGCACAGGGAGAAGTAAAAGGAGGAACCGCACGTGGGATTGTTTGATCTGTTTCACAGATTGGCCCAGGCGGAGCCCAGCCAGCCTGAGGAGACGCCCCAAGACAACAATGAAATGGAAATATATTCCGGAATGCGTGTGGAGGTGACCACCTTCACCGGTGAAATGCTTTTCGTGGCAAAGCTGATGAGCCCGTGGGGCAATACGGCCCAGCTGCACCAGTACTCCGAAAGCGCCGTTCCCCCCAGTGAGGACGCCGAACCGATCCGGGTCCGTATTCGGGGCTATCACGACCATGATCGGAAGGCGGTTTACATGGAGGGCACTATCTCTCCGCTGCCCCAGCACAGGTGGCAGGTGGATGAGCTGACGGTAACCCGCATCGGCAATGACCGGGCTTTCTTCCGTCTGGATACCAACATCGACGCCTCCATCTCCACCTTTGGCTTCAGCGGCGGGGAGCGTTCCTGTAAACTGCTGAATATCAGCGTAGGGGGCGCCGGCATCGCCACAGAGGACCTGTTCGGTGAGGGCGATAAGTTTCTGCTGAAGGTGCGGCTGCTGGAGGACAGGGACTTGTCTGTCATGTACTGCCAGGTTCTGCGGGTTATTGATAAAAAGGACGGAAAATATGAGTATGGCTGCCGTTTTCTGGAGCTGAACGAGGCGGACGAGGCAAAGATTACCCAGAACATTTTCGCCGCGCAGCGCCAAAAACGAAACGGTTCCAGATGATTTTGATCATGTCTTTCCCCAGCCGGATGAATCCTGTGCCGGGAGCATGCGAACAAAAAAGGAGAGGGCCCAAGGGCCCTCTCCTTTTTTGCGCTGTTATGGGGATTACTGATTGGTAATGGCGGTCCAGTTCTCCACCAGATTACCCTCGCTGCGGCGGGTGTAATCG
>CATONV010000074.1 GCA_951801655.1 uncultured Oscillospiraceae bacterium
TCACCGTCTACGCCTCCGACGTAATCCTAGTGTGCCTGATGTACATCCCCATGGTTGCCCTGCTGGCCCGGTTCCCCATCGCTCAGTTCTTCAAGGGCATCTGGAAGGTCTGGGTAGTCACCCTGAGCACCACCAGCAGCGCCGGCTCGCTGCCGGTTACCACCTCTGTCACCAATGACGACTTCGGCGTGTCTCCGGAGCTGTCCTCCTTCTCTCTGCCTCTGGGTGCTACCATCAACATGAATGGCGGCTGCATCTACTACGCCGCAGCCATTGTGATGACCGCTCAGATTTACGGCATGGACCTCACCCCCGCCGCCCTGCTCAACATTGTGATCTCCACCGTGCTGGTGGCTATGGGCTGTCCCGGCGTCCCCGGCGGCGCAATTATTATGACCACCATCCTGCTGACCAATATGGGCCTGCCCCTGGAGATTGTGGGCATGATCGCCGGTATCTTCCGTCTGATTGACATGGCAAACACCACCTTTAATGTCACTGGCGATGTGGTCACCACGATGGTAGTGGCCCGCAGTGAAAATATGATAACTCCCCCCGCTGCCGTCGCGGCAAAAAAATAAATACATACTTGGAGGAATATAACCATGCGTCTTGCTACCATTAAAAAGAACGGCGCGGAAATCGCCGGTATCGTCACCCCCAAGGGCGTGTTCCCCATCGCCGCCCTCAACGCAGCCAAAGGCACCGGCTGGAGCACCGATATGCTGTCCTTGATCCAGAAGGGCGAGGTTCCCGGCCTGACCGCCTGGTACAATGCCGGCGGCAAGGCTGAGCTTGACAATCTGCCCGGCCTGGTTCCCCAGGAGGAAGTGGTCTATGCTCCCCTGTACCGCAACCCCAAGCGCATCTTCGGCATCGGTCTGAACTACGTGGATCACGCCGGGGATATCGGTTCCGCCGCTCCCACCGGTTTCCCCGGCAGCTTCTTCAAAATGGCCGACACTCTGGTAGGCCCCGGAGATGAGATCAAGCTGCCCACCCTAAAGGAGGCCCAGAAGACCACCGCCGAGGCGGAGCTGGGCGTTATCATGGGCAAGGACTGTCGGGACGTGTCCGAGGAGAACTGGCAGGACGCCATTGTGGGCTACACCACCATCCTGGACATGACGGAGGAGTCCATCCTCAAGGGCAACGACTACGTCAGCGGCAACCCCCGGTATCTGTGCATTGTGAAGAACTTCCCCACCTTCTTCTCCTTCGGTCCTGAGCTGGTCACCCCCGACGAGGTGCCCGACGTGCTCAAGCTGGAGGTCCAGTCCGTCCACAACGGCCAGGTCTACGCCAAGAACGTGGTGGCCAACATGACCCACCGCCCCGCCCGGCTGGTCTCCCTCCACAGCAGCATCCAGGGCTGGTACGCCGGCGACATCCTGTCCACCGGCACCCCCCGGGCCTTCCACATCCAGGACGGCGACATGGCCGAATGCCGCATTGTCGGCCCCGACGGTTTTACCATGCGGCCCCTGCTCAACCCTGTGGTGGACTTGAAGAAGCACCCCGAGAAGGAGTAACTCTGTAGGGGCGGCCTTTGGCCGCCCGCATAAATCAATCAAAAAGATTGGAGAGATCATCATGAAAGCTACCTTTGTTTTGACCCCCGCCGAGGCCCGCCGCCTCATCGCCAAGGCGGTCATTCAGACCCCTGAGTTCCAGAAGGCCTGGAAGGACGCCTATGTCCTGCTGGCCGGCGGCACCACCAACGCCTTTATCGCCCAGGAGCTGGGCTATGAGGTGGAGCCCGGCCTGTGCACCGTGGGCAGCAGCACCGACGGCCTGCTGTGCGTCACCGAGCCCTCCAGCCGCAAGAGTTTCCCCAACGTCTTCTACAAGGGCCAGCCCGTGGATAAGAAGATTGACGAGGCCCTCCAGGACTACCACGCCGACACCGTTATCATCAAGGGGGCCAACGCCTTCGACCAGGACGGCCATGTGGGGGTCATCACCTCCGGCTTCAACGGCGGAACCGTCCCCAACTTCATCGGCTACATGACCAGCAAGGGACTGAAATGGATCTGCCCTGTGGGTTATGAGAAGATGGTCCCCAGCGTCCCCGCCGCCAGCCGCGCTCTGGGCGGGGCCAATCACATCGACATCTCCATGGGAGCCGACCCCGGCCTGTACTGCCTGTCCAGCGCCGGCATTCTCACCGAGGTGGAGGCCATCCAGGCCATGTTCCACTGTGAGGCCAAGGTGGTGTGCGCCGGCGGCATCGGCGGCAATGAGGGCGCCCACTACTGGGCCGTGGACGGTGAGGAGGCCGACATCAAGGCTCTGGTGGAGTTCCTGGAGAAGAACATTAAGGGTGAGCCCCCAGTCAAGGGCAACAAGGGCAATTGCGCCAACTGCCGCTACCCCGGCTGCAAGTACAACGGCAAAGAACTGCCTGACTGGATGAAGAAGCGGGGCATTGAAAAGTAAACCTTCCCAAACACAAAGCCGGCTGCGGTTTAAACAGCCGGCTTTCTCTATAACAGGGAAAACAGGAGTGGATTTTGTGGTTGAAACAATTCATACGATTGTATTCCAGGCCCGTGGGGGAGGTGGAAATCCCTGCCCGGTAACGATAAACGCCGATGGCTTGACCGCAGAACAAATGCAGTCTATGACCCATGACTTTGGAGCGGAATCCGCCTTTTTGATGAAACCCACACGGACAGATTGTAATATCAAAGTTCGGTATTTTCTGCCTCTGCATGAGACGGATATGTGTATGCACGCCACCGTTGGCAGCGTAACCGTTTTGGTTCGGCGTGGACTCTGTCAAACATCCCCGATCATGCTTGAGACAAACCTCGGCCCTATGCGGGTGGAGTGGGAAATGAGGGGCGAACAGATTGATGTGGCTGTGGAGCAGTTTCTCCCTCAATATCAGCAGATAACTCCCAATGCTGAGGAAGTGTGCAAGTCTTTGCGGATCAGTCCGGAAAAGCTGGCCAATGGCCCCATCCAGTCTGTGTCTACTTCCAGATTTAAGCTGCTGATCCCGCTTATCAGCAAATCTGTACTGGATAATCTGGAGCCGGATTTTGAACTGCTGTGGTCCCTCTGTGACCACTGTGAGACGACCGGATTTTATCCTTTTGTTTTGGAAAAAGATAATGTGCTGTATACCCGGCAGTTTCCAAAACGGGCCGGTTATAACGAGGACCCGGCCACTGGCGTGGCGGCTTCCGCCCTGGCTGCTTATCTGGTGAAGCACCGGAAGGTGCCAGTGCAGGAGGGATGGAACTGCTTTACCATATTCCAAGGTGAGGCGATGGGGCGGCCCAGCGTAATTTACGCTGATGTATTTGTGGAGGAAAACGAAATCACCCGCACTCGTATTCGGGGAAACGCTAAAATTCTTTGAACAACGTAGGAGCTGATCTGTTATGAGTATTGAAGAACGCTTGCAGGAACTGGGCATTGTCCTGCCTAAAGCCAATCCGCCGGCCGCCGTGTATTGTCCCGGCATTCAGGTTGGGAACCTGATGTTTACCGCCGGACAGACACCAAAAATAGACGGAAAGCTGCAATATACTGGAAAACTGGGGCAGGACCTCACTGTAGCTGAGGGACAGGCCGCCGCGCGGTTGTGCATTCTCAGCTGCCTGGCCATTCTGAAAGATACTGCCGGAAGTTTGGACCGGGTGGAGCGAATCGTAAAGCTGACAGGCTTTGTCAACGCAATTCCGTCCTTTACACAACACTCACAGGTAATCGACGGCGCATCCCAACTGCTCTATGATATTTTCGGAAGCGCTGGAAGTCATGCACGCAGTGCGGTCGGGTGTGTTTCTCTGCCTGGAAATGCCTGCTGTGAAATCGAAATGGTTGCGGCCTTGAAATAGAACAATCTAAACGATACGTTGGCATAATTCGTAGGTGATCCACATAAAGAGGCGGATATTAGTTGTGGACCATGATCTAGCCGTGTGCCAGGCAATCTATAATGGCATACGGGATAAGTTTACGGATGTTTGCTATATGACATCTGCGGTTGAGGCTTTCGCTGACTGCATGAGGCAGGAATACAGTTTAGTGATTTTGGACTCGCGGCTTGCGATGATGAATGATTTGAAGCTGCTTCGGACGATACGAAAAGCGAGCCACACACCTATTTTAGTGCTTGCTGATTTTTTGAGTCCCAAGGATAAAGTGGGATTGTTTCATGCTGGTGCAGATGATTGTATTGATAAACCCTTAAATATAGAGGTTTGTATCGCTCAGGCCAATGCGCTGACCCAGAGGTATATGGAATCTGATGTGGACCCTGACTGTTCTGATGTTATTTCAATTGGGTCAAAACTGGTCATTTGCCCAAGATATCGTCAGGTTATTGTGGATGGGAAAACTTTATCTCTAACGAAAAAAGAGTTTGATTTGCTTCATTTCTTTGCAAAATCGCCGAAACAGGTGTTTTCTCGCACTCAACTATACGAGCAAGTATGGAATGAGGATAGCGTGATTGGGGTTGATGAGATCGTTAAGGCCCATATTAAATCTCTCAGAAAAAAATTGGGCTTTATGGGAAAGGAATATATTCAGACGGTGTGGGGAACGGGATACAAATTTGTTTTGGATAATTCCGATTCATGATGAAAGCAAAGGGCAATCGGCCAGGCCACGGCTTAGCCGATTGCCCTTTGTCGAAAAATAGAGAATGATTTCCCGATTTTTTCCCGAAAATCTCCCGGTTATTTCATTTCTCGTCCTTATAACTGCTCTTAGTGGCAGTGTTCTTCAGCATATAAATGATATTGTTAACCCACCTCGGCAGACGGCAGTATTAACTGCCATATCTCCAACTGGTGAGAGGAGATAAGCCGTCTGTGTGCCAGCCGTAAACGGAAGGAGTTCCTATGCGATGGACAATCCATCGTATTGAGGATATCCGCCGGTATGACGTGCCAGGACACACCGCTTACTTAAAAGCATTCAGGCGTCTTTGTCTCGGTTTCTCCCGCAGGAACAAAAGAGAGCCGGTTCAAAAACCGACAGAACCTCCGCCTGCCCGATCAGTCACATCGACGAAATACCCCAATGCGTACCAAGCGGTCGAGTTTCCACGATTCCGTGGAGCCGGCCGCTTTTTTTCTACTTATGGGCATTATCCCGGATATCGTTCCCCTCCAATCAAAATTTCTCATTTGCCCAGTGTAACGATAAACTTTGATTGGAAAGGAAATCTTATAATGGATAACAATATGAAGCTCCGCGTGACCCATCTTTTGGAAACCTGCCAGGAGCGCAGGCGCAAAATCGCTCTGTTGCACTATGAGTTGGATCACCCTGCCCGCACATCCGAGACCGAGATAATCAGCGCGATGGCTCTGGGACATGGCGATGGCAGCGGTGGCGGGCATGTGGATGGCCGCATCTCCGACAAGACCCTCTACATCGCCCTCAACTACCAGAGCAAGGCCGACAAGCTGAACGCTGACATCAAGGAGGAAATCGTAGTACAATTGGTGGAGCTTGAGCAGGAACAGGCGCGGCTGGAATACTACACCTCCTTGCTGGAGAAACGGCAGGCGCTTGTAATCTGCCTTGCTTATTTTGAGGGTCTGCCCTGGGACGAAGTCGCCAAGAAAGCTGGTGTGGCGGTGCGGACTGCCCATAAAATCAAGAACCAGGCGCTGGATCAGCTGGTGAAGATGTATCAATTTACAGGCCAGCACTCCTGACTTGATTCAAAGGGCACATTTTGGGCACATCAGAGTGACAGAAAGGGCATAAAATTTTCACTCCGATGGTGCTTGAAAGGGCACATAATTCTGTGCTATCATTAAGCTGTCAAAAAAGGAAGGTTCTCTGGGCAAACAAACCCAGTGAACCTTCTCTTTAATTGCCTGGAGGTATCTATATGGATGTCCAACTGCTTAACCATGCTATCCCTGATGTATTGACTCCGATGGAAGCAGCAAAAGTTTTTCACATTGGGCGAAGCACCATTTATAAACTTCTTTCTGAAGGCGAGATCAAGAGCTTCAAGATCAAAACAAAGATTTTGATCCCCAAAAGTTTTCTGCAAGACTTTATTGCAAAATCCGCTGGGATAGATTATGATGGTAATATTCAGATGGCAGAAAATCTGTCCTGTTGCAAGAAAGGAGAAAATGTATGAAGGCAACAGGAAATCTGCGTATAAAAAGAGGTATTTGGCAGATGGTGTTTGAGTACCAGGATGCTGAAGGCAGACGGCGGCAGAAGTCAGAAAGTACAGGCTTGCCAGAGAAAGGTAACAAGCGCAGGGCGCAGCAAATGCTGGACAAACGATTGGATGAGTTGTCCCAGCAACGTACCGCAGCCTTGGAGACTCAAAATGTTTTATTTCTGCCCTTTATGAACTCCTGGTTGGATGATGTTATGGCACATAAGATCAGAGCAAATACATTGTCCCAATATAAGCTAATTTTTAATGGCTATATTGCCAAGTATGAGCCTTTCCATGGTGTTAAACTCCAAAATATTACTCCAGCCTTGATTCAGAGTTTTTACAATGCCGAGTTAAATATGGGACTGTCTCCCAACACTGTGCGAAAGCACCATGCCAATATCCACAAGTGCTTCGATTATGCTGTCCGGCTGGGTATCATCATCAGTAATCCTTCTGTACAGGTCGAGCTTCCCTCAAAGCAGAAGTATATGGGGGCTAAGGCATTTACTCCGGAGCAGACAAAAGATCTCCTACAGATGTTCCAAGGGGACCCGTTGGAGGTTCCAGTGTATCTCACTGCGACATATGGCCTTCGCCGGTCGGAGGTCTGTGGCCTCCGTTGGGACGCTGTAGACTTTGAAGCGGGCATCATTCATGTGCGGCATACTGCTGTAGTGGATAACGGCAATATCATTTATGCGGATCATACCAAAACGGCCACCAGCAACCGGCTACTGCCCCTTACTCAGAATATGAGGTCTTACCTTTTGGAGATCAGGAAACGCCAGGAAGCGGACAAAGAACTCCTGGGCAGCTATTACACGGACAGTGGCTACATCTGTGTTCAGAAAGATGGCACACCAATCAATCCCGATTTTGTTACTCACCACTTCCAGAGGAAGCTGAAAGGTTCCAAGCTCCCAGTCATTCGATTCCATGACCTGCGCCACTCGGCCGTATATGCCTTGCGCAAGGGCGGCTGTGACGCCAAGGACATCCAGGCGTGGCTGGGTCACAGCGACATTACTACGACGCTGAATGTGTACGGCCATGTGCTGAACGGCGACATGGACAAGCTGGGTCAGGTGATGGACAGGATGCTGTTTTAGGGATCGTTGCGGGACATTTGCGGGACATTTTTGGCACTTGCAACTTTTTAGAAGCAAAGAAAAAGAAAAAGCCCCGAAACCTGGCGATTTCGGAACTTTTTCTGGTGGAGACAACAGAACTCGAATCTGTGACCTCTCGCGTGTGAGGCGAGCGCTCTACCGGCTGAGCTATGCCTCCATATGGAAAAACGGTGGTGACCCGGACGGGACTCGAACCCGTGTTGCCGCCGTGAAAGGGCGGAGTCTTAACCGCTTGACCACCGGGCCGTTTTATATAGAAACGGACGCTTGTCCGTTTTTTATAGTGGTAGCGGCAACTGGATTTGAACCAGTGACACCGCGGGTATGAACCGCGTGCTCTAGCCAACTGAGCTATGCCGCCGTGTCATGGCCCTCAAACAGGGCAAGGGATAGTATAGCGGATTTGCCCGCAGTTGTCAACAGTTTTTTTAAAATTTTCCTTTTTTCTTTTATTCCCCCGGACGCGGGGCAATCCGCGTCCGGGGGATTGTTTTATTTAAAGTACTCCGCGCCGCTCTCAAACAGGGGCATGTGCTTCTCGCCCGGGATGTTGACCGCCACGAAGGGGCCGCGACGCTCCAGGTGGCCCATCTTGCCGAAGACACGGCCGTCGGGGGAGAAGATGCCCTCGATGGCCTCCATAGAGCCATTGGGATTGGCCAGGATATCCATGGTGGGCCGGCCCGACCGGTCCACATACTGGGTTCCCACCTGACCGTTGGCAATCAGGTCGGCGATGACGGTCTCCGGAGACACAAAACGGCCCTCGCCGTGGGAGATGGGAATGGTGTACTCTTCACCCACGCCGCACTTGAGCATCCAAGGAGAGTTCACGCTGGCCACACGGGTGGTGACATACCGGCTCTGGTGGCGGCCGATGAGGTTGTAGGTCAGAGTGGGGCAATGTTCGTCCATGGGCCGAATCTCGCCGTAGGGGACCAGACCCAGCTTTACCAGGGCCTGGAAGCCGTTGCAGATGCCCAGCATCAGGCCATCCCGGTGCTGAAGCAGGTCCATGATGGCGTCGCTGAGGGCGGGGTTGCGCAGGAAGGAGGCGATAAACTTGCCGGAGCCCTCGGGCTCGTCGCCGCCGGAGAAGCCGCCAGGGAGGACCACCATCTGGGCCCCCCGGATGGCCTGTTCCAGGGCCTGGGCGGACTGGGCCAGGAAGTCGCGGGTCACGTTGCGCACCACCACGATCTCCGGGTCAATCCCGGCACGAATACAGGCTTTTGCCGTGTCATACTCGCAGTTGGTGCCGGGGAAGACGGGGATCACCGCCTTGGGCCGGGCGACCTTGTGTTTGCAGACCGCCGGGGAGTACCTCTCCCAGGAGATGGTCTGGATGGTCTCCGAGGTCCCAGCTTTCGTGGGATAGACCTCCTCCAGCACGCCCTCGTTGAGACTGAGCAGCTCGTCAATGGGGGCGGAGTCGCCGCCGATGGTGATAACAGGCTCAGCGGAGGTGCTTCCGATTTGGACGGCACAGGGACTTTCCGGGACTGCTTCCGTAAGCTCAGCCACGATCCCGCCGGGGTTGGGCAGGTCCCAGGCCAGCTCGGTTTCGTTGTCGATAAATCCAATCCGGTTGCCGAAGGACATCTTCATCACGGCCTCGGCCTCGCCGTTCTCCGCCGCCCAGGCGGCTTTCACCTTGCCGGCCTGGCACAGGGCATGGAACGCCTCCCAGGCGGCCTTCTGGCCCTCCGCTGTGGCGTCGCCAATAAAGAGGTACACCGGATGCCCCGCCTCCTTGAACTCGGGGGTGATGACCTCCCCGGCTTTCATGGGGGCGATGGCGAAGGAGATAAGGGTGGGGGGCACGTCCTTATCCAGGAAGGAGCCGGACATGGAGTCCTTGCCGCCGATGGCGGCGGCGGCGTAGTCCAGTTGGGCGTCCAGCGCCCCCAGGAGAGCGGCGGCCGGCTTGCCCCAGCGGTCGGGCTCGTCCCGGAGCTTCTCAAAGAACTCCTGTAAGGTAAGGTACACCTTTTTGTAGTCCGCACCCGCTGCCACCAGCTTGGCGATGGAGTTGGTGACCGCTTGATAGGCCCCCTCATAAGGGTCCACAGACAGGGCGTCCGGGTCGCAGCCCCAGGCCATGACGCTGGCCTGATCGGTCTCCTGGCCGGGCAGGACGGGGAGCAGGGCGGCCATAGCCTGGGCGGGGGTGGCCTGGTATTTGCCTCCGAAGGGCATGAGGACGGACCCTGCCCCGATGGAGCCGTCAAACCTCTCCACCAGCCCCCGCCGGGAGGCGCACTTCAGGCTGGAGGCCATTTCCCGCAGGGTTTTGAACGGCTCCTGACCAAAAGCGGAGCGGTCCTTCTTGCCCACAGAGACAGCCACGTGCTTCAACGCGCCGTTGGTGTTGAGGAAGGCCCGGGACAGGTCAGCAATCTTCTGCCCCTTCCAATTCATGACCATCCGGGGGCTCTCGGTGACCACAGCCACCCGGTAGGCCTCCAGGTTCTCCTTCTCCGCGGCGGCGATGAACCTGTCCGCGTCCCCGGCGGCCACTACCACCGCCATGCGCTCCTGACTCTCAGAGATAGCCAGCTCGGTGCCGTCCAGGCCGTCGTACTTCTTGCGCACTGCGTCCAGGTCGATCTCCAGCCCGTCGGCCAGCTCGCCGATGGCCACGGACACACCGCCCGCGCCGAAGTCGTTGCACCGCTTGATGAGGCGGGTGACCTCCCCGTCCCGGAACAGCCGCTGAATTTT
>CATONV010000075.1 GCA_951801655.1 uncultured Oscillospiraceae bacterium
GCCGGCCCGGAGGGAGGCGGCGTAGTTGCCGCCGGTCTTGGCCATGCCGGTGCCGCCCTTGACGGCACGCACGTCCTGGTCCTCCACGTAAATCTTGACGGGAGCCAGCCCCTCGGGGTAGTAGGCGCCCACGGGGCAGACGATGACAATATACATGCAGTGGTGGGAGGAGTGGACGCCCAGGGCGGGGTCAACGCCGATGACGAAGGGGCGGATATACAGGGAGGTGCCCTCCTCGCTGGGCACCCAGTCCTTCTCCAGCTTGACCAGCTCAGTAATGCCGGCCAGGGCCAGATCCTCGGGGACCTGGGGCAGAGACAGACGCTCGGCGGAGGCGTTCATCCGGCGGATATTGTCCATGGGCCGGAAGAGCTGAACGGAGCCGTCGGCGGTGCGGTAGGCCTTCAGGCCCTCAAAAATCTCCTGGGCGTAGTGGAGTACCTTGGCGGCGGGGTCGATCTGCAGGGGGCCGTAGGGGACGATGCGGGCGTCCTGCCAGCCCTTGCCGGCGTAGTAGTCTACAATAAACATATGGTCGGTAAAGCTTTGACCGAAGACCAGAGTGGAGGAATCCGGCTTCTCTTTTAAGGTTTCCGCACGGGTAATTTTGATTTCCATAGTATATCACTCCTGTTTCCATTTTAGGGTAACTCTTATTATAAGCAGTCTTCCCCTTACGGTCAAGGGGAGATGTTCACAAAACATTAAGGAATCCAAGGTTGAAAAAAAACGGAACATGATGTAAAATATACCGATTCTGTCTGCGAGGCCCGTGGCGGGCCCGCAACAGCGAGGAGGTGGATGCACTGGAGCAGCAGCACGGCAGCGCGGCAAAGACTGTCAGCTTTGTCATGGCGCTTACCCTCATCGGCAAGGTGCTGGGCCTGTACCGGGACCGGCTGCTGGCCGTCCACTACAGCACCGGTCCCGCCGCCAACGCCTTTTTCACCGCCAGCCGGATTCCCCGGGTATTTTTCGACGCGGTGTTCGCCTCCGCCATCGCCGCGTGTTTCATCCCGGTGTTCAGCGAATATCTGGAGAAGAGAGGGAAAAAGGAGGCCTTCCGCTTCGCCGGATCCTTTCTTACCATCATCGCCCTTCTCACCGGGGCCCTCACCCTGGCGGGGATGGCCTTTCCCCGGCCTATGGTGGCCCTCTTCGCCGACTACTCAGACCCTCAGACCACCGCCCTGGCCGTCTCCCTCACCCGGGTGATGTTCCCCACGGTTCTCTTTTCAGGAGTCGCCTTCTCTCTGGTGGGGATTCTCCAGGCCCAGGACCACTTTACCGCCCCCGCCCTCATGTCGGCGGTGTCCAACGGGGTGATTATCCTCTACTTCTTTACCCTGGACGCCCGATTGGGCATCTTCGGCCTGGCCGGGGCCTATCTGTTGGGCTGGCTGCTCCAGGGGGTGATTCAGCTTCCACCGCTGAAAGGGCTGGGGTATGTCTATCGGCCCGGCTTCGACTTCCGGTCGGACGGGATGAAGAAGGTCTTTGCCCTCATGGGCCCGGTGATGGTGTCCACCTGGGTGCAGCCCATCAATCAGGCCATCAACGGCCGGTTCGGCTCCCGACTTTACGGCGGGGCGGGCATGTCCGCCCTGGAGTACGCCTCCAACCTGTACCTGGTCATCGCGGGCACCTTTATCCTGTCGGTGACCAACGTGATTTTTCCCAAGCTGTCCCGCCTCACCGCCGGAGGGCGCGAGGGGGAGTTTCAGGACACCATCCGCGGCACGCTGCGGGTGTGTCTGTTTCTGGTGTTGCCCATGTCGGCGGGACTGACGGCGGTGGCCCGGCCCCTGGTCTCCCTTATTTACGGGGGCGGGGAATTTGATTCCTTCTCCACCGAAATCACCACCACCGCCCTGAGCTGGATGACGCTGGGTATGGCGGGCTATGCCGTGCAGAATATCCTCAGCCGGGCCTACTTCGCCAAGCAGCAGGGGCGGGTGCCCCTGGTGGCCGGCGGGGTGTCCATTCTGGTGAACGTGGTTTTGTGCCAGGTTCTGACGGGGCGCTTTCTGGTGGCCGGGCTGGCCCTGTCCTCGGCGGCGTCGGCCACGGTGTACGCCCTGCTGCTGCTCCTGCCCCTCCAGAAGGGGGGGGAGGCCATCCTGGACGGCGGGGCCCTGCTGGATCTGCTGAAAATGGCCTTGGCCGCCCTGGTGATGGGGCTGTGCGTGAGCTGGACTCTGGGGGCAATATCTCCCCTCCTCCCGGCGGGAAAGCTGGGGGAGCTGCTCTGCCTGGGGGCCTGCGCGGCGCTGGGCGTGGTCCTCTACTTCCTGCTGGCCCTGATTTTGCGGGTGGACGAGGCCGGGCTGTGCGTGACTCTGGTGAAAAAGACGCGGAAGCGAGGTTAAGCTATGGAACGAGCAAGAGACATTTTAAATGGAAGCCTTCTCTGGCAGGCGCTGACGGCCCTGTGCGTCTGGTGCGGCGGGCAGTGGGAAAACAGCGCCGTGGTCCAGTGGTTCCTCCACCCCCGGGGGTGGAACCGGAGGGCGTCGGAGAGCAGCGTGTTTTACAAGCTGTGGGCCTGGATCCGCTGGGCCCTGTGCCGGGTTTACCAGGCGCTGCGGCTGGACAAGCTGTTTGCCGGCAGCGTCTTCGCCCAGACCTGGTTTTGGTGCATGATGCCGGTGGTCTTTGCCCCCTTGTTCCCCACCATGGCGGTGCTGGGAATGGCCGGTGTGGGCTGCTGCTCGCTGCTGCTCAATCTGGTGCGGGACAGAGGGCGCGAGCTGTCCTGGGCCCCCATCAACCGCTATGTGATCCTCTACGCCGCCGTCTACCTGGCGGGGACCTTTTTCTCTGTCAATCTGGACTCAAGCCTGAAGCCCGGCGTGCTCAGTGTGGCCTTTATCCTCTTCTCGGTTGTGCTGTACAACTCCGTCACCAACCGCTCCCAGCTGGACACCCTGCTGGCCTTTATGGTGATTGCGGCGGCGGCGGTGTCAGTTTACGGCATTTTGCAATACATCTTCCGCTGGGGCTACCAGTCGGCTGCCTGGGTGGACAGCGATATGTTTTCCGGCATTGAATTCCGGGTGCCCGCCACACTGGACAACCCCAACATGCTGGGTCAGTACCTGATCTTGGCCATCCCCATCGGCGGGGCCAAGTTGCTCTCCGCCAGGGACTGGTTCAGCCGGGTGTTCTACTTTGGGTGCTGCGGGGTGATGTGCATCTGTATGCTGCTCACCTTCTCCCGGGGGGCCTGGCTGGGATTGCTCTTTGCCGGGGCGGTGTTTGTCATTTTGCTCAATCCCCGGTTCATGCTGCTCATTCCCGTTGCCTTGGTAGGGCTGTGGTTTATCCTGCCCGACACCGTCACCGCCCGGTTTGCCAGCATCGGCAACCTGGGAGACGCCTCCACCTCCTACCGGGTGTACATCTGGATGGGCACCCTGGCGATGCTGAAAAACTACTGGTTGTGCGGCATCGGCCCCGGGGCGGACGCCTTTAACATGGTCTACCCCGCTTACAGCTTCAACGGCATCTCTGCCCCCCATTCCCACAACTTGTTTTTGCAGATCGTGTGCGACGCGGGCATCGCGGCCCTGGCCGTCTTTGTGATTTTGCTCTTTGTATACTTCCGAATGATGTGTACCGCCGTCAGCCGGGAGAACGACCAGGCCAGCCGCATCCATCAGATCGCCTTTACCGCCGGAGTGTGCGGCTTCATGGTCCAGGCCATGACGGACTACTCCTTCTACAACTACCGGGTTCTCTTCCTCTTCTGGTCCTACCTGGCCCTGGGCGCCCTGTGTACCCGGCGGCGCCGACTCCCCGAGGGGAGGCTGCTGGCTTGATCAGAGTGCTGAATGTGATCACCGACACCAATATCGGCGGGGCGGGCCGGGTGATCCTCAACTACCTGTGTTACGCCGACAAGGACCGCTTTGAGACCTGGGCGGCCCTGCCCCGGGGCAGTCTGCTGAAAGCCCCTCTGGAGAAGGCGGGGGCGAAGACGCTGGAGGTGGAGGGCATAGCCGACCTCTCCTACCACCGGGAGGGCGTGGAGCGCCTGCGGGCGGTGATGAAGGAGCTGAAACCTGATATCGTCCACACCCACGGCTGTCTGTCTGGACGGATTGCCGCCAAGCGGGAAAAAATCCCGGCGGTGTACAGCCGCCACTCCGCCTTTCCCGTCCCGGCCAGGCTGCGCTACCCCCCGGGGCGGTGGGTGAACAAATTGATCAACGAGCATTACGCCAACCACATCATTGCCGTCAGCCCGGCCACCCGGGACAACCTGACCCAGGCGGGCATCTCACCCAAGAAAATTACTGTGGTAATGAACGGCGTCTCCCCGATACCCCGGACCTCCCCCCTGGAGAGGGACGCGCTGCGGCGGGAGCTGTCCGTTCCGCTGGGGAACACCGTCTTCGGCATTCTGGCCCGGCTGGAGGACTACAAGGGCCACCTGTATCTGGTGGAGGCGGCCCGCCTGCTCCGGGAGAGAGGGCGGGAGGACTTTACCGTGCTGGTGGCCGGGACCGGGCCCTTTGAGGAGACGCTGACCCGGGCCGTCAATGAGACCGGGGCGGAGGAGAGGGTAAAGCTGCTGGGCTTTCGCTCCGACGTGCCCGCCCTGCTGAACATCCTGGATGTGCAGCTCAACTGCTCCTACGGCACCGAGGCCACCTCCATGGCCCTGCTGGAGGGGATGAGCCTGGGGCTGCCCACCATTGCCAGCGACTACGGAGGCAATCCCTGGGTGGTGAAGGACGGGGAGAGCGGCCTGCTCGTTCCCAGCAAAGACGCCGCCGCCCTGGCCGAGGCCATGGAGAGGTTGATGGACAGCCCCTCCGAGAGGGAGGCCATGGGCCGCCGGGCCCGGCAACTCTATGAACAGCAGTTTACCGGCGAGGTTTTCGCACGAAATACAGAAAAAATCTACCTGGATATCCTGAAAGGAGCCAAATCATGGAACAGAACACACCCAAATTCCGTCTGAGGCTGAACCTGTTCGACGGCATTGTGCTGCTGCTGGCCCTGGCGGCGGCCGCCTTCCTGCTGTGGCGGACCGTGAAGCCGGATACCCCCGTCCAGGCCGACACCGTCGCCTCCTCCACTGTCCGGTACACCATCCGCTTCCAGCGGTGGGCCCCGGGCTCCGAAAGCGCCATTCAGCCAAAGGACCGGATTGCCGACAACATTAAAAATTATGAGGTGGGCCAGGTGGTGTCAGCCCAGGCGGTCCCCGCCCTGGTGCAGGTGGCCGACAGGGAGAACCGCCGCTGGGTCTGGGCCGAGCTGGAGGGCTTTGAGGACGTGCTGGTCACCGTGGAGGCCCCCTGTACTGTCAGCGACTCGGCCATTACCGTAGGGGGCGGCTACGAGATCCGGGTGGGGAGCAAGGGCTTCTTCCGGGGTGAGGGCTATATGGGCAGCGGCCCCATCGTGGCCATTGAGGAGGTGCAGGGATGAAGATTATCGACCGAAACGGGCGGCTGTTTGGGAAGATCAGCGTGATTGACGTGCTGGTGATCGCCGTAGTGCTGGTGATGGCCGCCGCCCTGTACTTTAAAAACAACCAGGCACACACCGGCGCCGCCGTGACCGAGCAGGCCATCACCTTCCAGGTGCGGGCCAGGGGGATCGACAGCTATGTGGCCGACGCCATCCGGGTGGGGGACGGCCTCTACGACCAGAATTACTCCAGCGGCGGCCGGGCCCTGGGAAAGATTACCAACATTGAGGTGGAGAGTACCCCCGGCACCAAGCTGGCCGACGAGCTCACCGACGGCACCACCGCCATGTTTGAGGCGGAGGATACCGTGGACCTGCTTCTCACTGTGGAGGGCAGGGGGCTGGTGACCGGCAGGAGCTACTCCCTCAACCGGGTTTACGACCTGGGGATTAACTCCTCCCGGAACTACTGCACCAGACAGGCCGACTTCACCGGCACGGTGTGCAGGATCGTCGGCGCGGATTAACAGGTTCTGAGACTGAACAGCGGCGGGCCCGGCGCTTACGCCCCGCGGGAGAGGGGGACGCAGGGTGCGCCGCACTGTTCCGGAAGGAGAGAAATCCATGAAGATCATGATGGCCACCATGGGTCTGGACATCGGCGGGGCGGAGACCCACATTGTGGAGCTGGCCAAGGAACTGAAGGCCTGGGGCCATGATGTGTTTATTGTCTCCAACGGCGGCGTCTATGTTCCGGAGGCGGAGGCGGCGGGGATCCGCCACTATCAGGCCCCCCTCAACCAGCGCAGCGTGACAGCGATGAGCCGGGCCCGGCGTATTCTGCGCCAGGTGATTGAGAGGGAGAAGCCCGACGTGGTCCACGCCCACGCCCGTATCCCCGCCTTTTTGTGCGGAATTCTGCGCAGAAGGATGAAATTTGCCTTTGTCACATCCTGCCACGGGGTGTACCAGGTGAGCGGGGCGCTGAAGCTGCTGTCCAACTGGGGGGAGCACACCCTGGCCGTGTCGGAGGATATTCGGGACTATCTGATGAAGCAGTACGGCCTCCCGGTCGATCGCATCACCCTCACCATCAACGGCATTGACACGGAGAAGTTTTCCCCGGTGGTGTCCGGGACGGGCATCAGGGCGGAGCTGGGACTGGGAGACGCCCCGGTGGTGGGTCACGTCAGCCGCCTGGACCGGGAGCCGGCCCGCACCGCCCGCCAGCTGATTGCCATCGCCCCCCGGCTGGCCGGGCAAGTGCCGGGGGTGCGCATTCTGATTACCGGCGGAGGCGGCGCCTTTGAGGAGCTGTCTGCCCAGGCTGAGGAAGTCAACCGGGCGCTGGGCCGGGAGTGTGTTCTGCTCACCGGTCCCCGTACCGACATCAACCGTCTGGCCGCCGCCTGCGACGTCTTTGTAGGGGTATCCCGGGCTGCGCTGGAGGCCATGGCCGCCGGCCGGCCGGCGGTGCTGTCCGGGGCCCAGGGCCACACCGGGCTGTTCACTCCCGCGCTGCTTCGCAAGGCGGTGGACACCAACTTCTGTTGCCGCACCGACCCGGCGGCCACCGAGGAGAGGCTGCTGGCGGACATACTGTCCTCTTTGGCCCTGTCCCCCGGGCAGCGGGAGGAGCTGGGGCTCTATGGCAGGCAGGTGGTGCAGGAGTACTACTCCGTGCGCCGTATGGCGGAGGACGCTCTGGCCGTCTACGACCAGGTGTGCCGCAGGCGGTATCGGGTGGTGATGAGCGGGTACTACGGCTTTGGGAACGCGGGGGACGACGCCATTCTGGACTCCATCCAGCAGGCCATCCGGGCGGCCAGCGACGACGTGTCGGTGACCGTGCTGTCCAACGACCCGGAGCTGACCCGCAGGCAGTACGGCCTGGACGCCATCCCCCGCTTCCGGGTGCTGCGGGTGTTCCGCGCCCTGCGGCAGGGAGATGTGCTGCTGTCCGGAGGGGGGAGTCTGCTTCAGGACACCACCTCTACCCGGTCGCTGCTGTACTATTTGTCTGTGATCCGCTGCGCCCAGTGGCTTAACAAGCCGGTGATGCTCTATGCCAACGGCATCGGCCCGGTGCGCAGGCCGGCCAACCGCCGCCGGGTGCGGCAGGTGGTGGAGAAGGCGGCCCTGGTCACCCTCCGGGACCATGCCTCTGCGATGGAATTGAAGCAGATGGGAATTACCCGGCCCGTTCAAGTCACTGCCGACCCGGTGTTCCATTTGGAGCCCGCCGACGAGGAGAGGTCGCTGGAGCTGCTGGGCAGCGCCGGCCTGCCGTCGGGAAAGCCCTTTGTGGCGGTATCCGTTCGGGAGTGGCACAATACCGGAGATTTCTATTCCCAGCTGGCCGGGCTGTGCGGACATCTGCGCCGGGAGCATGGGCTGGAGGTGCTGTTCCTTCTCATGCAGCCGCCCCGGGACGGGAAGGCCACTGAGATGGTGCGCTTCTGTATGGAGGAGCCGTCCTATGTGCTGAACGTCCCCACCACGCCCCGGGAACTGATGGGGGTTCTGGGCCAGGCCCGGCTGTGCCTGGCCATGCGGTTGCACACCCTCATCTTCGCCGCTCGGATGGCCGTGCCCGCCATGGGACTGGTCTACGACCCCAAGGTGGCCAGCTATTTGGAGGAGCTGGACCTGCCCTCCGCCGGCGATGTGGAGACCTTCAATGGCGAGGAGGCCGTGCGCCGGGCCGACGCCCTCATGGCCGACTATGACAACGTCCTCTCCCGCCTGCGGGACAAGTCCGCCCAGCTGGCGAAAGCAGCCGGAGAGAATGAGAGGCTGCTGCTGGAGTTGTTGGAGGGAACGAAGACGTAGGGGCCGCCGTCCTCAGCGGCCCGTTGGCTGAGAATCGCGATAGGCGGGGCGGTGCAGAGACCGACCCCTACAGGAGTACCCATGAAAAAAAACATCCTAATCTGTATATTGACCTTCCTCCTGTTCCTCCCCTCCTGCGCCCCGGTGGGGGAGGAGGCCCGACTCACCGTTGTCTGCACCACCTACCCCATCTACCTGTTTGCCTCCTTTATGACCCAGGGGGTGGAGGGGGTGGCGGTGGAGAGGCTGGACACGGGGAGCACCAGCTGTCTCCACGACTACACCTTGTCTATGGCAGACATGAAGAAGCTGGAGAGGGCGGACGTCATCGCCCTCAACGGAGCGGGGCTGGAGGAGTTTCTGGAGGACGCCCTGGAGACCTCCGACGCGCAGATGATTGACTGCTCTACAGGAGTAGAGTTGCTGGAAAATCTGTCCCACCACCACGAAGAAGGCGAGGAGGACGAGAAGGGCCACGACCACGGCCACTGGGACCCTCACTACTGGATGGACCCGGATAACGCCCGGATCATGGTGGGCAATCTGCGAAATTTCCTGGTTCTCACCGACCCGGACCACGCCGCCGAGTATGAGAAAAATGCCGATCGGAGCGATATGGCGCTGCGGGTTTACCAGGAAGAGATTATGCGGGATATATGGATTGAATATTTGCCCCGACTGGGGGAACAGCCCAGGCTGATCACCTTTCATGACGGCTTCCAGTATTTCGCCAGGGCCTTTGACATCGAGCTGCTGGCCTCCATCGAGGAGGAGGCGGGCAGCGAGGCCAGCGCCCGGGAGATCGTGGAGATCACCCGGCTGGTGAAGGAGTACAACATCCCAGTGATTTTCACCGAGGTCAACGGCTCAGACGCCACCGCCCGGGCCATCAGCCGAGAGACGGGGTGTCAAGTGGCCCAGCTGTCCATGCTGATGGACGGCCCGGAGCCGGAGACGGTTGATTTGGAGCTTGGCAGGTTGTGCAACTACTTCAATTATGGAAACAATGTGGTGACGGTGATCGACAGCTTCGCCGGGAGAAGGGTGGTGCCGCTGGGATGAGAAAGATCAAACACGGAAAGCTGTCCGCCGGGTGCGCGGACTCCTGCTGCCTGAAATTAGAGGGGCTGTCCGTCAAGCTGGAGGGGGACAGCATTCTGGAGGATGTGTCCTTCCACCTCCACTGCGGAGAGATTGCGGCCCTTATCGGCCCCAACGGAGCGGGCAAGTCCACTCTCTTCCGCAGTATCCTGGGACAGACAGGCTACAAGGGGAAGATCACCTTTTCACCCGTCGGAGGGCCGGCCATCCGCCTGGCCGACGGGGGAATGACCGGCGGGACCCGGCCTCTGGTGGGCTACGTCCCCCAGGCCCCCAGCTTCGACCGGGGGGACCCGGTGTCGGTGCTGGACTTCTT
>CATONV010000076.1 GCA_951801655.1 uncultured Oscillospiraceae bacterium
TGTGTCCGCCGACTTCCTGCTGGGCCGCACCCTCAGCCGGGACGGCACCACCATCGCCCCCGATGATCTCTACGATATCAGCGACGAAAAGAACAACTCCCTCAAGGGAGGGGTGCTGGCCCTGCTGAGCAAAAAGCTGCTGGTCAACTCCATCGGCGTTCTCTTCGGACTGCTGGGCAAAACAGGCAGCCGGGAGGCCATCCAGGCTGCTGCCGGCTACCTGTCCACGGCCGTGTACACTGTGTACCGCCGGCTGTATGACGCCAACCCGGACAACAATCCGGATTTTTTCTCCGTCCCGCCACGGCACTTTCAGGCCGGCCTGCATGAGGCCGACATGAAGTGCTGCGAGGCCGAGCTGTCCGACGCCCTGGCCGCCCACGCCAAGGCCAAGGGCCCGTGGCCCGAAATGACCAACGACGCCCTGGCCAGAGACTACCCGGTTCTCTACCAGTCCGTCCTCCAGGTCGTCCACAACACCGGCGAGAGAGTTACCGCCATCAGCGGGGGAAGGAAAGCAAAGAAGGAGAAGAAGTGATCCTGCAGGGGCGGACATTGGACGCCCATACATTCCAAACCAGAGAGGTTTTGCAATATGACTGACCAAAGTAAAATTCGAAATTTTTCCATCATCGCCCACATCGATCACGGCAAGTCCACCCTGTCTGACCGCCTGATCGAGATATGCGGAGCGGTGGAGCAGCGGCAGATGGAATCCCAGCTGCTGGACAACATGGACCTGGAGAAGGAGAGGGGCATTACCATCAAGGCCCGGGCAGTGCGGCTGGACTACCAGGCGGAGGACGGGGAAATTTACCACCTGAACCTCATCGACACCCCGGGGCATGTGGACTTCAACTACGAGGTCAGCCGCTCCCTGGCGGCCTGCGAGGGGGCAGTTCTCATTGTGGATGCCTCTCAGGGCATCGAGGCCCAGACCCTGGCCAACACCTACCTGGCCATGGAGCACGACCTGGAGATTCTTCCAGTGGTGAACAAGATCGACCTGCCCGCCGCCGACCCGGCCCGGGTGAAGGAGGAGATTGAGAACATCCTGGCCCTGCCTGCCCTGGACGCCCCGGAGATTTCCGCCAAGCAGGGCATCAACATCCCCGCCGTACTAGAGGACATCGTTCAAAATATCCCCGCCCCGGAGGGTGACTTCAACGCCCCCCTGAAGGCCCTCATATTCGACAGCCAGTACGACCCCTATGTGGGGGTGATCGTCTACTTCCGCATTGTGGAGGGAACCCTGAAAAAGGGCATGAACGTAAAGATGATGGCCTCGGGGGCCCAGTATGCGGTGCTGGACTGCGGCTATTTGAAGCCCCTGGGCATGGAGTCTGCGGGCGAGCTGTCCGCCGGGGAGGTGGGCTGGTTCACCGCCTCTATCAAGAACGTGAAGGACACCAGCGTGGGCGACACCATTACCGGCGCGGACAACCCCGCCCCCGAGGCCCTGCCCGGCTACCGCCCCGCCCAGGCCATGGTCTACTGCGGCATCTACACCGAGGACGGGAGCAAGTACCCCGACCTGCGGGACGCCCTGGAAAAGCTTCAGCTCAACGACGCCTCCCTGTCCTTTGAGCCCGAGTCCTCTGTGGCCCTGGGCTTCGGCTTCCGGTGCGGCTTTTTGGGGATGCTCCACATGGAGATTATCCAGGAGAGACTGGAGAGGGAGTTCGACCTGGACCTGGTAACTACATTACCTTCTGTAATATATGAGGTAACAAAAACAGATGGTACTGTGGTCCGAGTGGACAACCCCCACAACTACCCTGACACCGCTTCCATCTCTGAGGCCCGGGAACCCTACGCTAAGGTGTCTATCATCTCCCCGCCCGACTACGTGGGCAACATCATGCCCATGTGCCAGGAGCGCCGGGGCGTCTTTAAAGACATGCAGTACTTGGACACCAACCTGGTGGAGCTGCACTACTCCATGCCCATCGGCGAGATCATCTACGATTTCTTCGACGCCCTCAAAGCCCGTACCAAGGGGTACGCCTCCCTGGACTACGAGCTGGAGGGCTATGAGAAGAGCGACCTGGTGAAGGTGGACCTGCTGCTCAACGGCGACCAGGTGGACGCGCTGAGCTTTATTGTCCACCGGGAGAAGGCCTACGGCCGGGCCCGGCGCATCTGCGAAAAGCTGAAGGAGAACATCCCCCGCCAGCTCTTCGAGGTCCCGGTGCAGGCGGCCATCGGCGGCCGGGTCATCGCCCGGGAGACGGTGAAGGCCATGCGCAAGGACGTGCTGGCCAAGTGCTACGGCGGCGACATTACCCGGAAGAAGAAGCTGCTGGAGAAGCAGAAAGAGGGCAAGAAGAAAATGCGTACTCTGGGCACAGTCCAGCTGCCCACCGAGGCGTTTATGGCGGTTCTCAAGCTGGATGAAGAATAGGAAAACGGCCAGCCGAATGACAGCGGCTGGCCGTTTGTGCGTGTTTGAGACTAATTGACAGTGGGCCGAAGAGAAAGGTATTCCTCGTAGCTGATCCCCTGATCCATACAGGTCTTGGCAATTTCCTGGCCCACATAGCGGTAGTGCCAGGGCTCAAAGCGATAGCCGGTGATGGCCTCCTTCCCCTTGTCGTACCGGAGGATAAAGCCGTACTCGGCGCAGTGTTCCTTCAGCCAGGCGAAGGCGGCGGTGTTCTCAAAGTGGGCCCTGGTGCTGGCAACATTGATATCCAGAGACAGGCCGGTCTGATGTTCCGAATGACCGGGGCGGGCGGAGAAGGTGTCCACCGTGGTCTGCTTGTACTGTTTTAAGTAGCGGTGGTAGGTACTGTTTTGCTGCTTGTAGGACCGGTAAGCGGACACGCTGCGCAAAGAGACGCCGTCTGCCCTGGCCCCGTCGGCCATTGCCCGGAAGGCCTGGGCCGCTTCAGGCCGCAGGGAACCGGAGCCGTAGCCCTTGCCCAGGGCCTCCAGTTCCGGGACATACCCGGCGGGCAGGGCGTAGTGCTTGTTTACCAGCACTTCAAGGCTGGCCGGGTCGGCGGTCTCCCAGATCAGGCTGTAGAAATCCTGATCCATGTCCAAATTCACCTGGAGAACAGTAGTCTCGGGACTGTCCTCCGGGTACTCCGCCGCCCAGGCGTCATAGCGGTCCAGCCGGTCGGCCCGGGCGTTGGGGATACCCAGCCAGGTCAGCTCAGTTCTGGTCAGCTCGCCCCTCTCCAGCCGCTGGAGAAGGACCTCGTCCGCGCCCATACGGGTGCAGAGGACCTCCCGCTGCTGTCCGGTGAGCCCGCCCCGCCGGGCCAGCAGGCCTGACGCCCGCCTTTGCCGGGCCGACGCGGCTTTGGCTTCCTCCTCGGCGGCCCTGATCTCTTCCTGAGTGGGGGCCGGGGAAGTCTCCTCCGACGGGACGTCTGCAACGGGCATGGCCTCCGGACGCACCGGAACTTCATTTCTCCCCACAGCTCCCGCTGTGGCCAGCGCCCCCAGACAGAGAGCAACCACCAGTAGCAGCCGGAGGGAGCGCCAAAAGATTCGCTTGTGCATGGATATTAACTCCTTTGTATGTATCATTGCGGTTTGTACGGATTGTGCCAATATCAGCGGCCGGTCAGGCGGCAGAGATCCAGAAAGACGTGGAAAAGGTCCCCGGCGTCTACCGTGTCAGGGCGGCGTTTTGCAAAGGACATCCTCTCCGGGTGGAACTGGAAGGCCATAATCCGCCGTTCGCTCCAGTCCAGGGCCTCTGGGAAGCCCTCCTCAGACTGGGCGGTGATCCGCAGGCCTTTCCCTGGAACATCCACAGCTTGGTGGTGGGCGCTGTTGACCTGGAAGGAGGGGCCGTAGAGATCGTGAAGCGGAGAGCCGGGCCGGGCCCATACCGTATGAACCAGGTCACCCTCCTGCGCTGTATGGCGGGAACGCTGCTCCGGGGGCAGGTCCTGGATAAGCGTTCCACCCAGGGCCACGTTAATCAGCTGCATCCCCCGGCAGATGCCCAGAATGGGCTTGCCAGCCTGAAAAAAGCTCTGGAAGAGGGCCAGTTCCGCCCGGTCTCTCTCCCGGTCCGGAGGGTGGGAACCCCGGTTTTCTTGACCAAAGAGGGTGCTTTCGATGTCGCCGCCGCCGCACAGCACCAGGCCGTCGAAACTCAGGTCGGGCTGGGGACAGTACCCGGCCAGCGGTTCACCCCCCGCGCCCTGGATGGCGGCGCAGTAGTTGTCCATTCGTCCCGCCTCGCCGGATACCTGAAGGCGGACGGCGTCCGTGGCCGTCACTGGCCGTCCTGGGCGGCCCGGGCCTTTACCAGGGCCACAATCAGGCTTACCGCCCCCTCAACGCCAACAATCCCGGAGTTAAGAGTCAGGTCATACCGGCGCATATCGCCCCAGATGTGGCCGGTGTAGTAGTTGTAGTAGTTGGCCCGCCCCTTGTCCATCTGGACAATGCGCCTTTCCATGTCGTCGGCGGGGATGTGGTATTCTTCCACGCACCTCTCCACCCGACTGGCCATGTCGGCGTGGATGAAGACCTTCAGGCACTCGGGCCGTTCCCCCAGTACGTAGTCGGAGCACCGGCCCACGATGACGCAGGGGCCCTCGTCGGCCAGCTCCCGGATGACCTCCGCCTGGGCGAAGAAGGCCTGGTGACTGACGGGGACGCCCTGGTGGGCCAGGGCGGGTACGCCTACCCCCACAGGGGCTATGGACAGATGGAACCGGCTGCGGGCCCTCTCCTCCGCCCGGGCGATAAAGTCGGGAGACAGCCCGCTTTTTTCCGAGGTCTTTTGAATAATAGTCCGGTCATAGCAGGGGATGCCCAGTTGAGCGGCCAGCCGCTTGCCGATCAAACGGCCTCCGCTGCCGAACTCCCGGCTGATGGAAATGACATAGTGACTCATGGATCACACCTCCCAATGAGATGGGACAAGAATAGAATCTGTCCGTGTGGAAACACTTTCCCTGTATATAGTATAATACTTCCGAGGGAAAAAAACAATTAAAAATCTGTTAAACTGTGATGGACGGACAAAAGTCTTCCTCCTGGGGAGGGGGGCTTTTTTGCTGGGAAGCGGGGACTGTTTTGCTGATATCCTCCAAAAAGAGGAGGATATTGAAATGAGAAAGACACATAGACTCCTGATCCTGCTGTCCATCATCCCGGCGATCGGATTCTGCCTCACCTGCCGGAACATATGATCAAGGCTGTGGCCGGCGCGGTGAAGGGTTTAAGACTTGCATTTCCCGTTCCAATGTGCTAAAATTACTCAGAATTTAAGAGAGGGGATATCAGGTGACCATCAAGGATATTGCACACTGTCAGGGCGCGGCGTGGTCACCGTATCCCGCGTGCTGAACGACCGCCTCGACGTCAGCGCCGAGACCCGGCGCAAGGTCCTCGCCGTGGTGGAGGAACAGTGCTTTTAACCCAACAGCAACGCCAAACATTCGGAGAGTAGACGCCCTCCTCTGATCGCCGCGGAGGGACGGATGCGCCGCGCCCTGCGTGTTACTATTGATGCAGAAAGGTGAAACGACGTGAGAAAAGCAGGAATCCTCATGCCTATCTCGTCCCTGCCCTCCCCCTACGGGATTGGGACGCTGGGAGAAGAGGCCCGGAAATTCGCGGACTTTCTGGCCGCCGGCGGACAGAGCTGCTGGCAGCTGCTTCCTGTGGGCCCCACCAGCTACGGCGACTCCCCCTACCAGTCCTTTTCCTCCTTTGCCGGCAACCCCTACTTTATTGACCTGGATACGCTGGCTGAGGAGGGACTGCTGGAGAAGTCAGAATATCAGCCTTTGAACTGGGGCGATGACCCAGAGAGGGTGGACTACGGACTAATGTATGTCACCCGCTACCCCGTCCTCCACAAGGCCTGCCGGCGCCTCCTGCTTCAGAAGCGGCCCGACCTGGCCGCCTTCTGCCTGGAGCAGAAGGCCTGGCTGGACGACTACGCCCTGTTTATGGCCCTGAAGGACCGGCACGGCGGCGCCTCCTGGTTCACCTGGCCCGAGGACATCCGCCTGCGCAGACCGGAGGCGATGGAGAGGGCCCGAGAGGAGCTGGCCGAGGAGGTAGACTTCTGGAAGGGAGTGCAGTACCTCTTTTTCCGCCAGTGGAATGCCTGGAAAAAATACGCCAACGATTTGGGGCTGTCCATTATCGGAGATCTGCCCATCTATGTCTCCGGTGACAGCGCCGATGTGTGGGCCAACCCGGAGCAATTTCAGCTGGATGAGAACGGTCTGCCCACCGAGGTGGCCGGCTGTCCGCCGGATGCCTTTACCGCCGACGGCCAGCTGTGGGGCAACCCCCTGTTCGACTGGGAGGAGATGAAAAAAGACAGCTACGCTTGGTGGCTGCGGCGGATTGCCTTCCAGTTCAAACTCTACGACACCCTGCGCATTGACCACTTCCGGGGCTTTGACTCCTACTACGCCATCCCCTACGGAGACAAAACCGCCCGCAATGGCATCTGGAAGCCCGGCCCGGGGATCGCCTTCTTCAAGGCGGTGAACAAGACACTGGGCAAAAAGGATATCATCGCTGAGGATCTGGGCTTTCTTACTCCCTCGGTACACAAGCTGCTCAAAGACTCGGGCTACCCCGGGATGAAAATTCTGGAATTTGCGTTCGACAACCGGGATACGGAGAGCGATTATCTTCCCCACCGCTACCCGACACACTGTGTGGTCTACGCCGGCACCCATGACAACGACACCATCCAGGGGTGGATGGCCTCTGCCCCCAAAAGGGGAGTTTCCTTCGCCAAGGCCTACCTGCGTCTCAGCAAGCGGGAGGGGTACCATTGGGGTATGATGCGCTCGGCCTGGGCCTCGCCCGCCGACCTGGCCGTGATGCAGTTTCAGGACCTGCTGGGGCTGGGCAGCGAGGCTAGGATGAATATCCCCTCCACCCTTGGGAATAATTGGAAATGGAGAACCCTGCCCGGAACCTTTGACGAAAAGCTGTCCAAGAGGCTGTATCGGGAAACGCAGGTGTATCAGAGACTGCCAAAATCCAAGAAGAAGGAGAAATGCTGACATGCAACTGAAAGAACAACTCTTCCAGACCACCCAGGCCCGCTTTGGATGCGCCCCTGATCAGTGCGACGATCATCAGCTCTACGAGGCGCTGCTGATTCTTACCCGGAATATGGCCCAGAACCGTCCCGCGCCCAAGGGGGACCGGAAGCTCTACTATTTCTCCGCCGAGTTCCTTATGGGCAAGCTGCTGTCAAACAATCTGCTGGCCTTGGGACTGCACGGAGAGGTGAAGGAGCTGCTGGCCGATCTGGGCCGGGACCTGGGAGTGATTGAGTCCATGGAGCCCGAGCCCTCGCTGGGCAACGGCGGTTTGGGCCGCCTGGCCGCCTGCTTCCTGGACTCCATCGCCGCGCTGGGCCTGCCCGGCGACGGCGTGGGGCTGAACTACCACTACGGTCTGTTCCACCAGAAATTCGACCAGGGCCGGCAGACCGAGGTCCCCGACCCCTGGATTGAGTCGGACAGCTGGCTGATTCCCACCGGGGTAAGCTTCGATGTCCCCTTCGGCGGCTTTGAGCTGAAGGCGGTTCTCTATGATGTGGCTATCCCCGGGGCGGGCAACGGGTGCGCCAACCGCCTGCACCTCTTTGATGTGACCGCCCCCGCCCCGCAGCCCTGGGTGGGCATTGATTTCGACAAGGGCGATATCGCCCACCGGCTGACCTCCTTCCTCTATCCCGACGACAGCGACGAGGCCGGTCGGCTGCTCCGGGTGTATCAGCAGTACTTTATGGTGTCCGCCGGCGCACAGCTCATCCTGTCCGAGCTGGAGGGACGGGGCTATACTCTGGATTCCCTGGCTGACCACGTGGTGGTTCAGATCAACGACACCCATCCCTCTATGGTCATCCCTGAGCTGATCCGGCTGCTGACGGAGAGGGGTATGTCCTTCGACGAGGCCCTGGACCAGGTGCGCCGCACCTGCGCCTACACCAACCACACCATTCTGGCGGAGGCCCTGGAAAAGTGGCCCCTGTCCTTCATTGAAACGGTGGCCCCCCGTCTGGTGCCCGTCATCCAGGAGCTGGACCGGCGGATGAAACAGACTCATCCTGACCCGCGCGTCGCCATTCTGGACGACCAGAACCGGGTCCACATGGCCCATATGGATATCCACTGTGGCTTCTCCGTCAACGGCGTGGCCGCCCTCCACACAGAGATCCTGAAGAGCTCCGAGCTCAAGCCCTTCTACGACCTCTATCCGGAGAAGTTCAACAACAAAACAAACGGCGTTACACTGCGCCGGTGGCTGGAGGCCTGCAACCCGGAACTGGCCGCCCTGCTGGACAACTGCATCGGCGCCGACTGGCGGCGGGACGCCGGAAAGCTGGAGAAGCTGCTGGACTTTCAGGAGGACGAGGCGGTTTTGGACCGCCTGCTGGAGATCAAGCAGCACAACAAAGACCAGCTGTGCCGCATTCTCTGGGCCTCTCAGCACATCGAGCTGGACCCCCAGTCCGTCTTCGACATCCAGGTGAAGCGCCTGCATGAGTACAAGCGTCAGCAGATGAACGCCCTGTATATCATCCGCAAGTATCTGGAGATTAAGTCGGGCAAGCTGCCCGAAAGACCGGTGACCGTCCTCTTCGGCGCCAAGGCCGCCCCCGCCTATATTATGGCGAAACGGATTATTCATCTGATTCTCTGCCTGCAAAAACTCATCGATCAGGATCCCCAGGTCCGGCCCTGGCTGCGGGTGGCTATGGTGGAAAATTACAACGTCACCTGGGCGGAGAGGCTGATCCCCGCCTGCGATATCTCAGAGCAGATTTCCCTGGCCTCCAAGGAGGCCAGCGGCACGGGCAATATGAAGTTTATGGCCAACGGGGCCGTGACTCTGGGCACGATGGACGGGGCCAATGTGGAAATTGCCCAGCTGGTAGGGGAGGACAATATCTACAGCTTCGGCCGTTCCAGCGACGACGTGATCGCCATGTACGCCGGTGAGGGCGACAAGGGCCCCGACGGACGCAGCTACCGGCCCTTGGAGTACTACCACCGCCCGGAGGTGGAGACTCTGGTGGACTTCCTGGTATCTCCTGAGCTGCTGACCATCGGCGACCCGGCGGAGCTGTCCGCCCTCTGGAAGGACATGAAAACCAAGGACTGGTTTATGGCCCTGCTGGATGTGGAGGACTATATCGCAACCAAGGACCGCTGCCTCAGAGACTACGGCGACCGCCGTGCCTGGGCGAAAAAGATGCTGGTCAATATCGCAAAATCCGGCTACTTCTCCTCTGACCGCACGATTCAGCAATACAACGAGGATATTTGGCACCTGAATTAACAAAATGTATCAAGGCGCGCCCCAACTTCGGTCGGGACGCGCCTTGTATTTTTGGGCGCACTGGCCCCTTATTTCCAATAAATGTATGGAAACGTCCCACTTTGGGGCGTTTCCTTTTGCTATATAGAGGGGCCTCCGGGACGCCCTCAACAACATTGAAGGAGGAATTTTCATGGCAAGCAATTACACGGAACACTATCGACTCAACC
>CATONV010000077.1 GCA_951801655.1 uncultured Oscillospiraceae bacterium
GCAAGCTCTTCGCCGACGAGTTCGACTTCGACCGGGAGTGGATTGACGACGCCCGCCGGTACTACACCAACATCGTGGGCAAGTACGGCCCCCAGGTGGTGGCCCTGCTGAACAAGGCGGCCTCTGTCGTGGGTCTGGAGAACATCAAGTTTCTGTGCCCCCTCCACGGTCCGGTGTGGCGCAAGGACCTTGGCTATATCATTGACAAGTACACCCACTGGGCCACCTACGAGCCGGAGGAGAAAGGCGTCATGATCGTCTACGCCTCTATGTACGGCAACACCGAGGCCGCCGCCGAGGTACTGGCCGCCAAGCTGACGGCCCGGGGCATCACCAACACCCGGCTGTACGACGTGTCCTCCACCCACGTCAGCTACCTCATCTCCGATCTGTTCAAGTACAGCCACCTGGTGCTGGCCTCTGTCACCTATAACCTGGGCATTTTCCCGCCCATGCACAACTTCCTCACGGACATGAAGGCCCTCAACCTGCAAAAGCGCACCGTAGCCATCATGGGCAGCGGCTCCTGGGCACCCCGTTCCGGCGCGCTGATGAAGGAGGAGATCGAGAGTCTGAAGAATATGGTTGTCCTGGACGAGGAGATGACGGTTACCTCCTCCCTCAAGGCGGACAACGAGTCCGAGATCGACGCTCTGGCCGACGCCATCGCCGCTTCGGTAAAGGGAGAGAAGTAATTTTTGCCCGATTGGAGGCCCGTGTTTTGCGGGCCTCCGGTTTTTTGTGGAATTGCAAGAAAAGTATTGAAATGAGGGCTGGTCCTGTGTTATACTAAATCCACTGCCATGAGCAATACTCTAAAAATGAAGTGAGGATGTTATCAATGCGTAAGAGTATTAAGAAAATGGTATTCTATCGGGTTGCTGCGGCGTTGCTGTCCATCATTTTGTTCAGCGGAGTGACCACCTTCAATGTACTGCGGATTGAGAAGATGCAGCAGAAGAGCGTGGAACATGTGGCGTTGCTGACCCAGGCCCAGGCCGCCGAGACCGCCCACTACAAATGGTCCGGCACACTGAGCAATGCGCTGTACGCTGGGGGAGAGTTCCCGGGTACCGATGATACCAAGTGTATTTTGGGCCAGTGGATCTACGGGGAGCCCGGCACGGAGGACGCGGAAATTCTGCGTCTGCGCAATGAGATTAAGCCCATGCACAAGCAGCTGCACCAGTCTGTGGCTGAGGTGCAGGGGATGATGGCCTCAAGCCCGGCCAGAGCGCAGGAGTATTATCAAAGCACCATTCAGTCCAACCTCACCAATCTGGTGGCGAAGCTGGACCAGGTGATTGAGAGGGGGAGCACCCTCAACGATGATAGCATGCAGCAGATGCACTCCACCATTATGTGGATGCAGGGGATCACCGCCGTGTGTCTGGTGCTGGCCCTGTTCTGTCTGATCAGTCTGGTACTGTATGTGCTGAAAAACGTTCTGGCTCCCATCCTGCATATCACCCGGCAGGTTCAGCCTCTTCAGGAGGGCCGTCTGGACTTGGCTTTGGACCATAACACCAATGACGAACTGGGCGATCTGGCCGGCACCCTGGAGAAGTCCATGGAGCTGATCCGGGGCTATATCTGGGACCTGAACCGGATCATGGAGCAGCTGGCCAAGGGCAACTTTAATGTAAAGACCGCCACCTCCTTTATCGGGGAGTTCCGCTCTATCGAGGAGTCTATCGATGTTCTGACCTCCAATCTGTCCGCCACCATTAGCAGCATCTGCCAGGCCCAGACCCAGGTGTCTGGCAATGCGGAGCATTTGTCCAGCGGCGCCCAGAATCTGGCCCAGGGGGCCACAGAGCAGGCCAGCGCGGTGGAGGAGCTGTACGCCACACTGGATACCCTGTCCCGCAGCGCGTCGGAGAACGTGAAGACTGCCGCCACCGCCCAGGAAAATGCCCAAAAGACCGGCGAGCAGGTAACCATCAGCGGCCAGCAGATGGAGCAGATGGTGGCCGCCATGAAGGATATCACCGAGGCCTCCCAGCAGATCGAAAAGATTATCGCTACCATTGAGGATATCGCTTTCCAGACCAACATTTTGGCGCTGAATGCCGCCGTTGAGGCAGCCCGGGCCGGAGCCGCGGGCAAGGGCTTTGCCGTGGTGGCCGACGAGGTGCGTAATCTGGCCTCCAAGTCCGACGAGGCCGCCAAGGCCACCAAGGGCCTTATTGAGAACTCCGTCCAGGCCACCAGCCGGGGCAGCCGCATTGTCAGTGAGGTATCCGATACCCTGAACAGAACTCTGGAGCTGGTGATGCAGTCCAACACGGCCATTGGCGCCATTGTAGAGGCCGTGAAGAACGACGCTGAGTCTATCGCCCAGGTCACCGAGGGCATTGGTCAGATTTCCTCCGTGGTTCAGAGTAACTCCGCCAGCAGTGAGGAGTCGGCCGCTGTCAGCAGCGAGCTCTTCAACCAGGTGCAGCGGATGGAGGAGCAGACCAGGCGCTTCAAGCTGAAGGTTTGATCAATTTTACAGCCTATCATGTCAGAGGTGGACGGCAAAAGCCGTCCACTTTTTTTGCAAAAGGCTGCGACCGTTTTGAAAAAAACCGTACTTATTCGTTGAGGGAGCTTTTCAGTACGGGAAAGAGGGACCTGATATGGAGGACAGACAGATCATAAAACTATACTGGGACCGGGCCGAGGAGGCTATTCGGGAGACCGACGTGAAATATGGCCGGCTGTGCCAGTACATCGCCCAGAATATCCTGGCCAATCCGGAGGACAGCGAGGAGTGTGTCAACGACACATGGCTGGGGCTGTGGAACGCCATACCGCCCCAGCGGCCCAGCCGATTTCCAGCCTTTGTGGGGCGGATTACCCGCAACCTGGCGCTGAAGCGGTTTGACTACCTCACCGCCGCGAAACGCAGCCCGGAGGCGGTGTGTTCCCTGGAGGAGCTGGGAGACTGTGTCTCAGGCCGGACCGGCGTGGAGGATGAGCTGGAGAACCGGCGGATCGAGGAGGCTATCGACGCCTTTCTCCGGTCGCTGGATGAGGAGAAACGGACGCTTTTTATCCGTCGCTACTGGTACTTTGACTCCATCGAGAACATCTGCCGCCGCACCGGCCACTCTCAGAGCAAGGTGAAGTCTATTCTCAGCCGCACCCGCCATAAGCTGCGGGACTATTTGGAAAGAGAGGGGATTGAGCTGTGAACGAGAGACAATTTGCTGATCGGATCGGAAATATTGACGACCAGCTGGTGGAGGAGGCGCGATACCGCCGGCACAAAGGGGGCGGGTGGGGCCGCCGTTTTCTGGCCGCCGCAGCGGTGGCCGCCCTGATGGCGATCAGCTTTACCGCAGGGGCGCTGGCCTTCAGCCGGGAGGTCCCGGCGGAGCAGGAGATGATTGAGCTGCCCGGCATTGGCCTGACGCTCATTCTGCCGGACAGCTGGAAGGGGCGTTATGGAGTGGAGATGAACGAGGACGGTTCTGTTTGCGGCGTTTATGTCAAAATGGTCCATGAAGCTGACGAAGCAGTGGGATATTTATTTTGGGTTGGGCAGGCCTATGATGAGCCGATGACCCCGGCCGAGCTGGAGGAGAGGTCCGCTATACCCTGCCGGTATCTGTTCTCTACGGCAAACGCTACCTACAGCATCAACTATGCCAGCGATGTGGAATATGACCCGGAAGACCCGGAAGAGACACAGGAGTACCTCCAGCTTTGGGGGGAAAAGGACCAGATACGCTTTTTGGTGGACGGTGTTCTGTCGGACTGACAGAAAAATCCCGGATTCTCGTCAAGAGAATCCGGGGTTTTCAATACTCAAAGGTGTAGCTTTCAAAGGCGTTGATGACCTGGGTGTCTCCGTAGCGGGATAGCCGGGGGATGTCCTGTCCGTAATTCATATGAATATGGCCGTGGATAAAGTAGCGGGGCTTGTATTTGTCCATCAGGCCGTTGAAGGCGTCGAAGCCGGTGTGGCACAAGTCGTCGCCGTCGTTGAGGCCCAGGGCGGGAGCGTGGGAGAGAAGGATGTCAAACCCGCCCTGACGGAACAGGTCCAGTCTCCGCCGCATGACCCGCCGGGCCATCTGCCGCTGAGTGTACTGGTGCGCACCCTCCGGCTTGTAGCGCACGGACCCGCCCAGTCCTAGGATTCGGACGCCCTGGTGGGTGTAAATTCGATCCTCTACGCAGATGCACCCCTCCGGAGGGACCCGGGCATACCGGTCGTCGTGGTTGCCGTGGACGTAGAGAACCGGGGCGTGGGCAAAGGTGACAATAAAGGACAGATACTGGGGTTTCAGGTCGCCGCAGGAGAGAATCAGGTCGATTCCCTCCAGGCGGCGTCGGTCCAGATAATCCCAAAACCAAGGAGACTCCTGGTCGGACAACGCCAAAATCTTCATCGGCTCAGCAATCCTTTCAGCGGGTTGAGACCCTGGGCTTTTTTCACGGAAAAAGCCTTGTGAAGCTGGAGAAAGCCATCCTTCAGATCCGACTGGGTGAAATTTTTTACCTGGTCATAGCCGAAGAACTCCAGATAGAGAAGCATGGCGTCGGCCACGGTCAGCCGGGTGGACAGTTCCTTGGCGTCCTTGTCGCCGTAGAGGGCAGCGAAACGGGTGTAAAAGCTGAAAAACTTCCGCCGCTCCTCCTCAGTCCAGACCTCATCCGGACCCTTGCCCACCGCCTCCTGAAGGCGGGCAAAGCGGCCCGTGCCGCTGAACCACAGGTAGTTGATTTTGGACAGCTGATAGAAGTCCACAAACTCGTAGTAGATGTTGCTGGCCTTGGAACCGTCCTTGGCGGGGAGAACGCGGGTGACCTCGGCGGGGATACTTACCGCGCCGAACCAACGCAGGACACTTACCCGCTTGTGGCCCTCCACAACATAGAAGGTGTGCATATACTCATACACTCTGATGGGGTCGGTGATGCCGGTATCCATGTGGGCCTTGCACAGGGCGGTCCACTTGTGGCAAAACTCTGAGTCCTCCTCCATCAACGGGAGAAAGGAGTGGGAAAAGGCCTGACTGCGCCCGGCGGAGCGGGTTCCCACGATCAGTTCGATGGGAATCTCCACCAGCCCCAGGTCGGTCTCGCCGCAGGTGGTCTCCTCGCCCAGAATGTCATCCAACACGGGCAGATAGGGGGAACAGCCTCTGGTTTGAGAGCGTTTGACCTCCTTAAGGCCTGCCTGCCGGGCCTTACGGTATTCTTCCAAATACATAGAAAATACCTCCTGCATATGAAGAATTTTCAATTTGGGAGTATATCACAGCGGATACTGCGGCGCAAGGGGAAATACCAACAAACCTTTCGCGGGAGAAGGCCGACTCGGTGATGAATCTGTTTCTCTTTCTCATCAGCGGCGGCTGTGACGGAGTTAAGTGCGATGCTGTCCCAATTTTACGGGGAGGGGGGGCGGTTAGTTTTAGGAATATTGTGGAAAACGGGAGCTGAAAACGCTATCCTCAAGCGAATCACATAAAAAAGCCGTAAAACTGGAAGATTTTGCGGTTTTTTACTGACTTACCATTGCTTTTTTTGATACTTGTGATATAATATCCGCAAATATCGGGGCCTGAATTCGTCACTGAGGCCAGAAATGGAGGGATTCCAGCGTGGACGACTATTCATTTTCCCTCTTTCCCAACGAAAATTTTTTGGATCTGCGGCTGTATCAGTATGGCTGGGAGCAGTGCGCTCCGCTGCACTCCTTCGGTCCCTTTGTGCGCAATCACTATCTGTTTCATTATGTCATCTCCGGCCAGGGATATTTAGACTCCGACGATTCAGGGGGTGTGACCCGAAAATACGCGCCAAAGGCAGGGGAGGGGTTTTTGATCTGTCCCGGGCAGGTGGCCACCTATGCCGCCCATAAGACGGATCCCTGGAAATACGTCTGGCTGGAGTTCGACGGCTTGCGGACAGCGGAGTATATGGGAAACGCGGGGCTGGGCCCGTCCCAGCCCATCTACCGCCCCCTGAGCGAAGCCCAGGGGGATACGGTTCGGGACACCATGCTCTACATTGCTGACCACTCCGACGCCTCTGCTCTCCATCTGGTGGGTCACCTGTGTCTGTTTGTGGACGGCCTGATCCAGACCTCCTCCACCCGGAAGGAGCTGTGCGGCGGGCAGCTGCGGGACTTCTATATTCAGGAGGCCATCACCTTTATGGAGCACAACTACCACCGGGAGCTCACCGTGGAGGAGCTGGCCGACGTGTGCAAACTGAACCGCAGCTATTTCAGCAAAATATTTAAGGACAACATCGGCTGTCCCCCCCAGGAGTTTCTCATCCGTCTGCGGCTGTCCAAGGCGGCCGATCTGATGAAGGACACCGGGGAATCCATCGGGGCCATTGCCGCCCAGTGCGGCTATCCAAACCAGCTCCATTTCTCCCGGGCCTTTCATAAACGCTACGGCCTCTCGCCCCGGGAGTGGAGGACCCAAAATCAGGTGAAAAGGAAGCGGTGATGGTCTGATCACCGCTTTTTCTGTCAAACGGCGCTGAGATACAGCTGCATGGACTGGTAGTCCCCGTGGAACAAAGGCAGGGGGTAGCCTGCGTTCATCAGCGCGTCGCCGGGCCAGGCGCCCTCGCCGTTGATCTGATAGGTAAGCTGGGGGTCCAGCCCCTTCAGCCGCAGGACACGGAAGGGGGGAGCGGCCTGGAGAGAGGTGGTCACCAGAGACACCAGGGCCTCGCGGCCGTCGGGGGATACCTGTTCCCAGGCGGTGTAGGGGCCGCTGCCAAAGGGACTGGTCAGCCGGTAGTAATCGCCCTGCTGGATCAGGTTATAGTGCTCTTTGAAGAAGGCAACCTGCTGTTTGATAATCTCCTTTTCCTCCGGGGTGGTTTTGTTGGGGTCCATCTCGTAACCGAAGGTGCCTGACATAGCCACTGTGCCTCGGGTCTCAATGGGGGTGAAGCGGCCGTTGGCCTCGCTGGGCACGGCGGAGACATGGGCCCCCATGGTGGACACAGGGTAGCAGAAGGAGGTGCCGTACTGAATGCGCAGGCGGTCGATGGCGTCGGTATTGTCGCTGCACCAGATCTGGGGGGTGTAATAGAGCATCCCGGCGTCAAAGCGTCCGCCGCCCCCGGCGCAGCCCTCAATAAGGATTTGGGGAAAGTCCCGGCGCAGCCGGTCCAGCAGCTGGTACACACCCAGGACATAGCGGTGGAAGACCTCGCCCTGGCGGTCAGCCGGCAGGGCGGCAGACCACACGTCGGACAGGCTGCGGTTCATGTCCCACTTCACATAGGAGATATGAGCGCCGGAAAGGACGGACTTGATCTGTCCGTAGACGTGTTGACAAACCTCGGGGCGGGAGAAGTCCAGTACCAGCTGGTTTCTCCCCCGGGCGGGGGCGCGGTCGGGGATACGCAGCGCCCAGTCCGGGTGAGACCGATATAGGTCGCTGTCCTCACTGACCATCTCCGGCTCGATCCAGATGCCAAAGGACATACCCAGCGCCTGGATGCGGGGTACCAGGGCCTCCAGCCCTCCGGGCAGCTTTTTCGGATTGACCACCCAGTCCCCAAGGCCGCTGTTGTCGCTGTCCCGTTTGCCGAACCAGCCGTCGTCCATGACCAGCAGTTCCACCCCCAGGGGGGCGGCGGCTTTGGCGAAGTTTACCAGCTTTTCGGCGTCGAAGTCGAAGTAGGTAGCCTCCCAGTTGTTAATGAGAACGGGGCGGCGCTTCCCCGCCAGGGGGTCCTGGATCAGGTGCTCCCGGATCGCCCGGTGGAATTGCCGACTCATCTGGCCCAGACCGCTGGGGGAGCAGATCAGGGCCGCCTCGGGGGCGGTGAAGGCCTCCCCGGGCGCCAGCGTCCAGCAGAACTGATAGGGGTTGATGCCCATAACCAGCCGGGCGCTGTCGTACTGGCTGGCCTCCGCCTGCGCCTGGAAGTTGCCGCTGTACAACAGCGCGGCCCCATAGCACAGGCCGTAATCTTCGTTGGCGTCCCGGTCACAGAGGACCACAAAGGGGTTGTGCTGGTGGCTGGAGGTTCCCCTGACACTGCCCACCCCCTGGACGCCGGAGCGCAGCGGAGCCCGGTCAGGGGAGCGTTCCATCAGGTGGCAGCCGTTGAAGGTAATCAGATCCAAATCAGATCGGAGGAAGTCCAGACACAGGGAGGCGCACTGGCGCAGACGGACAGTCTCTGTCCCCTGGTTGACCACCCGGACGGCCCGGGTAATCAGGTCGTACCGCTCCAAAACTCCGTAGTACATCTCCACCGACACCTGGGCGGCCCTGTCCTCCAGGGTGACGGTCAGGGTTTCCCACTCGTCACCGCCCCAGAAAGCGGGCAGGCCCTCCAGGGCGTACTTGCCCCGGCGCAGTTCACAGCCGGTATAGCGCAGGTCCGCCGAGCAGCTGCCGCAGGGCAGCTCCAGCTCAAGGGAGGGCAGGCGGAAGTCCCCCACCCCGCAGGTGGAGTACTCCTGGGGCAGGGTGTTCAGGGAGTAGGTCCGGTCCAGACAGGCTTCCTCCGGATTGGGGGCGCAGGCCCGGTCCGCGTACCGGATCAGGTAGGACAGGTCGCCGTCAGTTCGGGGGCCGTAGTAGGTGTGGATCAGCACATTGTACTGGTCGGCCTTCATCTGATAGGTGGTGTTTTGGGTGTGCAGGGTAAAAATTTTGTTTTCCTTATCCAGCAGGATCATGAGGGATACCCCCTGATATAAAAGATTTGTCTGGCTGATTGTACGAAATTTTTCTCCGGGAAGCAAGGGCGGGACAGAAAAATGTTTGACAAATTGCCGCCCGGACTTTGCCGGAAAATCGTCGTCTTTTTAGGGAAACAGCCCCGGCACTTGTAAAAATGTCGGGGCTGCTCCCAAAAGGAAGGAGAGAAAGGAGAACGCTTATTTGCCGCCTGTGGTGGCGATGCCCTCGATGAATTGGCGCTGGAAAATCAGATACAGAATCACCATGGGCAGCATGGCCAGGAGAGAACCGGCCATCAGTACAGGGAAGTTGGTGGTAAACTGACCGCGTAGGGTGGCCAGGCCGGAGGAGAGGGTCATCATGTTCAGGTCGGAGTTGACCACCAGGGGCCACA